>NZ_JAAXYC010000030.1 GCF_018619185.1 Streptomyces sp. McG3
ACCGGAAACCAGACAGTGACGCACGCCGCACCGCCCGCCCTCAGCTCGAACCCCGGGGCGGCTTTGTTCACGAGTCGTGGTTCTGGCTCAACTTCTGTGGTGCCGGCTCGGCGATCAGTTCACTGGGACTCAGAACCATGGAAACCAGCAGGTCGGTCCATCCGTCCGACGCAGGCATAGGCGCGTACGGTGCAGCTCCACAGAAGTTGAGCCAGAACCGAAACTCGTGAACATCCGGTGCCCGTCGCTCACCCCCAGCGCCTCCCGAACGTCTTCCAAAGTGCTGCTCGTTCGGCCCACGTGCGAGTGGTGGCCAGGCGGTGCGCTGCGGTGGGTCAGAGGTTCAAAAGCGGGCAGTCAGGTGCGCAGGGACAGGTAGTAGTCGCCGACCTCGGACAGGTAGCCGGGGTCGGCTGTCTCGCTGTCGGTGGTGAAGCGGGGAGCGGATTTGATTTCCTCCCGGGACGGTGCGACCTCCACCTTCTGCGCCTCGGTGTCGATGAAGGTGACGGAGCCGGCTGGGATCAGGACGCTCCTGCCGAACTTCCACACGCCGGTGTCGACGACGAGGTGCTGCATTCCGGGCTGGTCCTGATGGCGGTCCACGTGCCCGATGACCCCGTCAGCGGCCTCCACCGTGAAACCCACCATCGACCACTGGGCCCCGTACCCGCTGTCCGGCGCGTACATCCACACTCTTCCCACCGGTCCCTCCACTCGTCTTCGGCAACCCGCACTGCGGATCTTCCCGTTGCCTACCGCCCTCCTTCCCCGGTGTCCGGCGAACAATCGGGGCCGCCGACCCTCGCAGGACGCATGCACCTTCAGACTGCGGAAGAAGGGTTCACCGGGCGGTGCGGTGGTGTTCGGCGTTGATGCGCTGGGCTTCTTCGAGCTGGTCCTCGAGGATGACGATGCGGCAGGCGGCCTCGATGGGCGTGCCCTGGTCGACGAGCTCGCGGGCGCGGGCGGCGATGCGCAGCTGGTAGCGGGAGTAGCGGCGGTGGCCGCCTTCGGAGCGCAGGGGGGTGATGAGGCGGGCTTCGCCGATGGCGCGGAGGAACCCTTGTGTGGTGTTGAGCATTTCGGCGGCCCGGCCCATGGTGTAGGCGGGGTAGTCGTCGTCGTCGAGACGGCCGAACGAGTCGTTTGCTGTCACTTGCACCTCTCTGTGGAACGCGCTTGAGGGGCCCTGGTGCCATATGGCACCAGGGCCCCGAAGGAACTGTTACACCATCGGCCGGCCGTGATCGGCTGTGCCGGCTCTCTGTTTCCGCATGCCCGCCCCGGGAGAGGTCGGGGGTTGCGGGGATCGCGGTTGCTTGACCGGAGACCACCTCACTATCGATGTCCTGCGGTACCCGGGCCCACGTCTTGCACCCGGGCGATCCTGATGGCGACCAACTCCTCCGTTCTTCCCTCTTGGTCAACTGCTTGCGTACTGCTGGTGACCTGAACAAGCGTCACTCTTCGGCAGCCAGCCCCGTCGCCCGTCCTGCGTCTGCTCTGGCTTGGAACCCCACTGCCGAACCTCCCGATGCGCGCGCCCGCAGCCGACGCCTTCACCGAGGTACTGCTCCTGCTTCACTTCTGGGTACCACCACTGCGTTTACTGCGGTACTTCTCGCGGCGGCCCCTGATCACTGCGGGCCACCCGGTCCGGTCGCCAGCCCCGTCGCCTTCCTGCAACAACCCTGGCTTCGGAACTCCACCACCGCACCGTCCTGCGCACTGCAACCGCCTGTACTGCTGCCCGGCAGTTCGTCTCTGCCGGGCCCTGGTGATCTCGGCTACGAGAGAAACCATAACCACGCCCTCGCCGGATGTCTACTGTGGCCGACATAGATTTCCGATGGCCCGGTACAGAGGTAATCGATCGTTGCGGGGTTGAGCTGGGCAGGACGGGGCACAGGGGACAGCCAGGCAGTGACGAGCAGAGGAGAGCCAGGGTGAACCTGACGAACACGATGCGCGTCGACGCCGCCATCCGCCCCACGACCACCGTCGCCGATGCGCGGGAGAAGGCCCGGAGCTTCCCGGAAGCCGTCCGGGAACCCGCCCTCGCCCCCGGAGCGGCAGACAGCGTGATCCCGGTCGTCTCCGAACTCGCCACCAACGCCCTGCGCCACTCAGGCGGCACCGCCTGACCGCCCACCCCGACCTCATCGAGGTGGCCGTCGACGACCCCAGCCCACACGCCCCGCGCATGCGCACCCCCGACCTGACCGGCTCCACCGGCGGCTTCGGCTGGCACATGGTCACCCAACTCGCCCGCACCACCGCAGTCATCCACCGACTCACCGGCGGCAAAACCGTCAGCGCCTTCCTCACCCGGTAGCGCCTGTCCGACGGGATCGAGGTCGTGTCGGCCGCACTCGCCAAGCGAGCCTTTGCCCCGTCACCCAGACCCTATCCAGCACGGCTGGGCCCTACCGGCGTTCACATCCTGTTGAGGACGTTGTCAGGGCGGCACACCCCGCAGGCCTGGACACCGTCGTCCAACTCGGCACGGGACGCTCCGCACTGACCGGCCGCAGCGTCCTGCCCCCGGCGAAACAATCACCCCGGTGAATCTCAGCGACGGGCGCCCCGGTACCGGCAGAGGAGATGCCCCAGTCAGGAGTGGGCGTGCGGCGCGGCACAGCGGGCCGGGCGGCGGCCGGGGGCTGCGGTGCGCGCTGGGGCGCTGCCGGCCGCTCGACAGCGGCGACCTGCTCACGGGCCCGCTTCAGGGACAGGTCCAGCCAGGTTTCCAGTGTCCGGAGACGGGCCAGGTCAGGTGGCAGATCGTCCATGACCGATCGACCCCTTTCAAGCGGTCGGCTCACGCCACCTCCGTACGCCGGTCCCCGCCGGTGAGCCGCCGGAGCTCCATCCGGGCAGCAGGCGTCCACCCGGCCGAAGCCGACCAGAACGGATGCCACTCGATCCGCACCGACAGCAGCAGGCGGCGGCGCAGTTCGGTGGCACCGCGCGGACGCGGCACGGCGAGCGCACGGTAGATGTCGTGCCACTCCTGTTGTGCGCGGACAAGGTCTTCGGGGGAAGCGGCCCATCCCTCTATTAGAACTCGTATTCGACTTCTGGTGTCGCCCCGGACCCACCGGCCCCGGCCGGTGCCAAGGCGACGCCGTCCGGGCGTGCGGCGTGGTCGAGGGCGGTGCACAGCCGGGTCAGCAGACCGTGCAGGATCGCGGCACCCGGGTCGTCCGCGATCAGCCGTACGGCCCCGGTGACGGCGTACCCCACGGCCAAGAGGCGCACCTGCTGGTCCGGGGTGAGCCAGTCCGCCTCCGGGAGCACGCCGGGGACAGCGGCCAGGGGGCACGGACGTTCCGCCACGCGCGTTGATCAGCTGCGTCTCGTAGTAGGGCCAGCCGCCCTCGACCTTCCCCATCGTGTCGTAGCCGCCGTCGACCCAGTTGTCGCCCGTCTCCCCCGCAGTGCGCGGCGGTGAGCACGCGCGCCCCGCCGTCGGAGTTGCACTTCACCCCGAACGCTGAGGTGCAGGCGTTGCCTCC
The DNA here is from genome assembly GCF_018619185.1 of Streptomyces sp. McG3. Taxonomy (GTDB): domain Bacteria; phylum Actinomycetota; class Actinomycetes; order Streptomycetales; family Streptomycetaceae; genus Streptomyces. The sequence continues at coordinate 3,522 of NZ_JAAXYC010000030.1, forward strand.
GGCGCCGTTGATCATCAGGCCGCCGCCCCCGTACGGGCTGCTGTCGTCCATGCGGTCCACCGACCAGGGAGACCAGCACAGCGGTGCCGGGACTTGAGGCAGCAGGGGGAACGAGTTGCTTGTGAGCGTCAGTTCCCAGTGGTGCCCCGGTACCGTCCACGGCAACGTTCAGGCCGGATCCATCGTGCAGCGGCGCTGCCTCGACCGCTTTGCCGAACGCCGTGTCCGGCTGCGCCATGACCTGCTTGACTTCGTGGTTCAGTTCGGAGAGCGAGAACCTTGCCGGGTGCACGCGGACCGCGCTCTCACCTCGCGCGTTCAAATGGGTGACCAGGGACTGAGCCTTTTCCAACCTCAGGTCGAGGCGTGGTGAAGGACGAGGACGGCCTTCACCATGTCGGTGATCCGGTTGGTGCTGCAGCGGAGCTTCCGCCGTAGGCGCCAGCCTTTCAGGACGGCCGTGGCCTGCTCGCCGACGCACCGGATTTTGGCGTGGCTGCTGTTGTGTCGTCGCTTCCATCGCTTGAGCCGGCGGCTACGGGAGGGGACGCGGATCTGTCGGCCGGCGCCTTGGTACGCCTTGTCCGCCCAGCATTTCAGTCCCGCGGCGGCGAGCGCGTCGACGATCTCGTGCGTCCGTGCGGCCGTCAGGTCGTGGGTGGAGCCGGGCAGGGCCGGGGATGCCCAGAGCAGGCGACCGAACGGATCGGTGAGGACCTGCACGTTCATGCCGTGCCGTTTGTGATTCCCGGAGTAGTAGGGGGTGCCGGCGGCAATCCGGTCGATCGGCAGCAGGGTGCCGTCCAGAATCACGAATGCCTTCGTCCGGGCGGTCTGCATCGCCTCGGCCAGGGCCGGCGCGAGAGCAGCCACGACTTCGATGGCCTCGCGAATGTACCCGGTAGACAGTCGCGATGCCGATTCCGAAGCCGGCGGCAAGCTGGGCGTAGGTGTCTCCGCACCGCAGGTGGGCCAGGGCGAGCAGGGCTTGACGGCTGGCGGCCAGTCGCCGCCACCGCGTACCGATCTCCCGTTGCCGAACTGCGAGCTGCTCAGTCAGGTACCGCAGGGTGCTGCTGGACAGATCGATCGAGGACGGGTAGACAAGCACGAGAAGCTCCTGGCGAACACGGGTGATCTTGGTCGAGACCCGTCTACCAGGAGCTTCGTCGTTACGTACAGCCCGTTGACCCCCAACAGCTCGGCATCGCGGTCGGGTTGAAAAAGGCTCACTGGCTTCCGTCTAACTGACCGTTTCACAATGAAGCGTCGTAGTCAGACGTTGGCTGCTACCGTGCGCGTCGCTCGTCGTGGAGCGGGGACCGTGTATGCAGCTGGTGGGCTGTGTGTTCCAGGTCTATGGCGCGCTGCAGGCGCCACAACGCGACCGCGGGAAGCAGCAGGCTGCCGAGCCGGGCGGCCGCCCGCAGATCCTCGACGGCACCTCCCAGGAAGGTCCTGGGAACGCTCCCGGGGTCGCCTGGCCGGGCGGCGACGTGGGCGGCAGCGGCTTCGACGAAGTCGGCGAGTTCGGTGATGCCGGGGTCTTCGGGTACCTGGCGGATCACCGGCGGGCGACGGCCGTGCGGGAGGAAATCCGTTTGGTCGGCGAGGGCTGGGACGCGGCACGTACGGAGAGCCACGCGACCCGGTCCGCTGTGACGGCTCCACTCCTACGAGTGCGCCTCCTGCTGCCCGAGCCGGCCGAGACGAAGCAGTGTGCGGCGCAGGCGGTGTACGACATGCGGGCCTCGACAAACCCGGCCGCGCTCCAGGAGTCGCGGGAGAGGGCGCTCCAGGCCGCTGACGGTCTGGTGGCCGCAGCCGGGGTCGTGCTCGCCGCGTAGCCGCCTGCCGGGCCCGGCGGCCCGAAGCCGCCACGCCTCCACCGCACACCCACAGAAGCGACCCCCTCCCGCCCACCGAACGGCATCAGCCTTCGCCGGAAAACGACACCCGGATATGGCCACAGTCCAGGTCAGCACTGGTGAAAACCCATGACGCCCACCAGTGCACAACACACGACCCCCATCAGCCAGGTACCGCGCTCAGTCATAGTGGCTGGTGATCGTCTGTGTGGGCCCGCTGAGGGCCGATCTCCGCCCCGGGCGACCGCTGGGGCCCGGGGCGGAGATCGCTTCTCAGTTCACGCAACCGGTGCGGTCTCAGCAGTCGCCGACCCGGGAGGCTCCACGAACCGCAGTCACTCCACCGAGGTAGGTGTCGGAGCCGGCCCCCACGCAGATCTTCTCGTCGGGCCAGAAGATTTTGTCGATGTTGATCTTTTCGCTCGTCGTGATGCAGTTGCGCCAGTATCGGTCTTGGGTGTCCAGGACCTGGTGGGTGTGATTTCCGCAGGGGTCGTGCGCCTGTGGGGCGGAGAGCGTCGACGTAGCGCTGGTCGGGGAGGTCACGCTCAGAGCCAGGACCACCGCCGCAGCGCCGACTCCCAGATACCGTGAGATGCGTGAAGGCTTCATTCGTCTGTCCTTCCAATTCGTGCAGGCCGGAACATCACAGGCCACAACGTCAACGCGAGCACTGCACAGAGCCGCTGCCTTACCAGCACCAGCACTACCCATGATCCGACACGCAAATCCACCCGATAGGGTCCAACCAGGTTGAAACTTCGCTTGTATACGGATTGCGGCTGCTGGCCAGGCCCGCTCCCCCACACTCGCGCACCCACACCACAACGAAGCGACGTCGACCCGCTGGTTGAACCCCCGCCACCAACTGCGGGACCACCGAGCCGCACGGTGCACGAACACCCCTGCGACGGGGCGACAGCGCGCATCAGGAAGCCCCGAAACGGGCCTCGTGTCGGACAACGAGCGGACGGGCTGCCAGGTACGCGACGGGCGTACCGACCGCGACCAGCCGTCGCGTACCGCCGCGCTGTTGAGACTGTCGCCGAGCCTCCCCGGACGACCGGTCAAAAGGGCGTCTGCGGTGGCCCCGAGCAGTCCTAGAGTGGGCCTTCCACCGACGCTCAACGAGGATCGATCATGGGGATAGCGGACACTTCCGTCGCTGCGCAGAGCCGGGCCCGCATCTGGACGAAACTGCATCAGCACCTGGGGTCCGCTCCTGGTCCGCTCACCTACGGCATGGTCAGCCGGGCCGCAGCGGACCACCTGGAAGAGTCCGACGACCTCGACTGGAAGAGAGACCTTCCCCAGCCCCCCATGCACGGTCAGTGGAACGAGTTCGCCAAGGACATCAGCGCGATGGCCAACACCCGTGGCGGACTGCTCATCTACGGCGTCGCTGACAACCACGAGATCATCGGTATCGACTGGGGGAAGGCTGACCTCCGTCAGTACGCGCAGTGGGTCCGCAACCACGTCCACCCCTACCTGCCGGACCTCGTCATGTACCCCCTGACCGACGGTGCGACGACGCTTCTGGTCGTGGATGTCCCTGCCAGCGAAATGGCGCCGCACCTCGTCCACGGCAGGTCGGACAAGGACAAGGAGCAACAGGCGTTCACGGTGCCGTACCGCGACCGGGACCACACCGCCTGGATGGCGGAGCACCAGATCGAACGCGCCTACCGCGACCGCTTCACCCGCACTGACAGAGCTGAAGAAGCACTGCGTCGGCACTCCGACTTCCTCACCAGGACCATCACCGCGCACGCCGCCAAACCCTCCGCCTGGCTCGTCGCCGTCGCATGTCCCACCCGGCCCTACCCTCACGGTGCGCCCCCGCTGAGCCGGGACGAAGCCGGCTGCCTTCTTCGCGTCGTGGAGGAGCGGAGAAGCAACCAGCCGACGCGGCCGAATCGCGGACCTATTTCGGGCATGGGCGTCACCCTCATCATCCCCAGCCCGGGCCTGAGACGCTGGGTCGCCAGCACCATGGAGAGCGAGTACGACCGGAACACCATGATCGAGCTGCACCACGACGGCACCGTGACCCTGGCCACCGACCTGTCATGGCGGCCCTACGCCGTAGAGCAGCGCAGCCTCGCCGAGGAAGGCATCGGTGAAGGCCTGCCTGTCCCGCAGCGCTTGGTCACGGCGACCTGCGCCGACTTCGTGGCCATCGTCCAGGAGATGCAACGGAAACTGCGCCTGGACAGCACCCAGCAGATCACCGCAACGATCTACGCGTCAGACGGCCCGGAGGCCCTCGAACCCCGCACCGCGGACTTCGACGGCGGCTGCGAGAGCACACCCCCCTACACCCGACGCCCACACCACATCCAGCCAGTACACACACTGCTCCCACCCATCGCAGACAACGAGGAAGCAGCACGCGTCTCCGAGGAACTCAGTACCGATCTGATGAGCCAGTTCGGCCTCTGAGAACGCTTCTTCCACCACGGGATGCGGACCATCAGCTCGGCGAGTGCGCAGGTGCGAGTTCCGTCTCCGCGGTGACGTCGGCGGGGAGTTGGGTGAGCGGGCCGCCCCACCAGCGTGACCGCAGGGGCGGGGGTGCTCCGTAGGCGTAGCCGACGGGCTGGTCGCTGTCGTAGCCGATGACGCAGCCTCAGCCGGGCCGTGCGGTCCAGTGGTCAAGTCCTTCGGCGAAGCGGTCCGGGGAGGCGAACGAGTTGGTGCGCGCGGCTCGCGTAGACCTCGGTGTGCATGTCGAGGAGCAGTGGGCGCAGTGCGGGGTGTGGGCGCCGGTGGAGTGGCGGATTGCTGTCCCGGTGGTGACGGCGTCTCCTGGGCGTGGCGGGCTGGTGGTGGACGGTGGCGCGACGCTGGGCGATGCGGGGCCTGCTGACCGTGGTGGTGTCGACTGTCGTGTCGGTCGCTCTGGCGCTGGTGGTGTCGCCCTGGGCCAGCTGGGGTCGGGCGAACTGGATGCCGTAGTAGGCGCGGTTGCGCTGCATGGAGGGGCCGAGCAGGCGCAGGGCCTGGGCGATGGCGCTCTCCGCGTCGGGTACTCGGCCTGTGGCCTGGTGTGCGATGGCGGCGAGTCCGGCGATCTCGGCGGAGTCCAGGAAGCGCAGCCACGGTGGTGGGGGTGCGGTGGTGTCGAACCGGTCGTGGGCTTTCTCGGCGGCGAGGAGGGAACGTGCGCAGGCGCCGTGGTCTCCGGTGCGGGCGTGGCCGATGGCGAGGCGGGAGTGAAGCAGAGCTGCGAGGGGGTCCTGGCGGGCATGGCGGGTCTGAAGGGCGGCGCGGTTGATGCTCAGGGCTTCGCGGCGCCGGCCTTCGGCGCGGGATTGGACGGACAGGTCGGATCAGGCGCGGTCCCAGGCCCCCTCTCTGATCTCCCGGAAGATCAGAGCTGCACCGAGGGCCGCTCCGGCCGGAACGAAAAGCTCCCCTCGGCCCGTCTCGCGCGAGGGAAGTCCGTTTTCTGCAAGCAGCGCACGCACCCGAGCGATGTCAAGGACGGAAACTGTGCAGGCGACAAGCGCCGGGAGCGCGGGCGGATCCTCACCCGGCAGCAGATCCGGGAGGTCGGCCTTGGTCAGGAGAGTGACCGGCCCCTCTGTAGACATCGGCCGGCCCAGATACCGCTCGTACCGCTCGCGAAGCAGAGGGAGTTGTCCGTCGGGTACGCACAGCACCGCCTCGACGAGGTCCTGGGCGCCGTTGGGGTGGTCGAGGCGACGAGTGTGCTGGAATTCGGGGTCCAGGTCGGCGACGACGCCGACCCGGCCTTCCGGCGCGCCGTCGATCTCCAGGTAGCGGACAGGCTCCGTGCGCAGGCCATCAGGGGTCTCAACCGGCCGGCCGACGGTGTTCACCCCGCCGTGTCCTACGCCGGCAGCGGTGAGCCGGTTCCCCGTGCCATCGACGTTCGGCGAGGAGAACATCAGGATGTGGAGCCCTTCGAAGCGATCGAGCCATACGCCGAGCTGGGCGCTGGTCTCCTCGATCCGCGACATGACCAGGGGGAGCTTCTCCACAGGTGCCTGGAGCGGAACGATCCGCACGTCGGGTGGGAGACCCGCCGCGTTCCCAGGCTGCACCGGCGTCACCAGCTCGATGAAGCTACGGGACAGGTCGGCGTGAGTGTTCGCTGCCCCGAAGATCTCAAGCGCGGCACCCTCGCGGGGCGCCAGCGCCGGCACGCCGGGCGGCGGAACGTGAAATCCGAGCCGTCGGTAAAGCGTTATGGCCTGTGCCATGTCGCTGACCACGTGACCAACGTGATGCAAGTGTGCGATGTCGTGAGGCATGACCTCACCGTAGGCCCACACACGGGAAGCCCGGGAGCGTACCAAGGCACGGCAGGGCGATCCCCCGAATTGCACAGCAGGCCGGGCGGTCTGCCACCCGTGACGCCGAACGAGCCGTTGACGACACACTTCCGCCCCAGTGCCGACGGACGAAGCTGGTCCTCATAGCCCGAGGTCGTCGGCCAGGCGACGAAAGGCGGCAAGGGCCGCTTTCAGGAATTCACATCGCCCATCCCCACGACTTACCCCTGGGGCCGGCCACGACGTTCAAGCCCAGCCTGCCAAGCGGATCGAGCCTGCGTGGCCTTGCCACCTCATGCTGCCGCTTGACCATCAACACCCGGCCCGCCCGGCGGTCTCTGCGGATCATCCGGTGCAGTGTCGACGCCGACGGCACCGAGGCCCCGCTGCTCGCCGCGGCCGGCCGGCACCTCAGCCCAGCGACAATCCGTCCGACCTCACCCAGCAGCGACCACACCGCACACCCCTGCCGGACCGGCGCCTCTGCCTGCCCGGCCGTCTGGGCCCGCTCCAACCCAGCGCCACACCGTGCGCTCCAAGACACCCACCGTCTGAGCGACCGCACGCACATGCAGGGTCGCCAACTCCACCGCCCGTTGCCGCTCCAGCAGAGGACGCGCCACCAACCCCCGGGGCAGCACAGGCCCACGCCCGGCCAGTACCGCTTGATCCGCCCCACGACCACACCGACCGGGCCGCCCCCGCGCGACGCGTTTTCGCTCCGGATCTCGGCCTGTCCCCCAGCTCGTCCACCGCCGCGGAAACGCTCCCGCCCCACTCACCTCACTCTTCCCTCCACTCCTGTCCTGACCCGAAACTCACGCACCCCTGCCGCCCTCACCACCGCAGCTCGTGAAGAACGGCCCGGGAACGTTGACTCCGGACGACACACTGCCGCCCAGGAGAGGGACCGGCGTGCCCGCAGTTGGAGCAATTCGCCGCCGATCTGTAGCGAGGCACCAGGCTGAACAAGGTGAGTAACAGCAGCACTCCACCAGCACGCCCCGACCGTCTGATCACGTTGTCCGACGGCATCTTCGCGATCGCCATAACCCTCCTCGCACTCGAAGTCCGAGTCGCGCCGGACCTGGACTCCGAGCAGTTCCACGACGCGCTGCGCGAGACCGCTCCCCAACTCGCCGCCTACGCGTTGAGCTTCCTCATCCTGTGCATCTTCTGGCGCGACCAGCGTCAGATCCTGCTGATGTCCGCGAAGACGGGCGGCCTGCCCCAGCATCTGGCCCTCGCGGTGCTCGGCATGATCGCGCTGGTTCCGTTCCCCACGTCGATCCTCGCCGAGTACGGGGCCCGCGAGCCGTTGGCGGTGGCGATGTACGCCGCGACCATCTGCCTCATCGATCTGTTGCAGCTCGCCATGTTCGCGACGCTGAGGGGTCGGCACGGGGTACGCGCCGTGGGCGAGTGGCGGGACACCGCTGCGGATCTGGGCGCGACGATCGTCGTGTTCGGGGCGTCCGTACCGATCGCCTTCTTCGCCCCGCAGGCAGCCATATGGTGCTGGCTCGCCCTCTTCCCCGCGAAGGCCGTCCTCGGCAGGCGGGAGCGGCTCCGCGGCACCCGCCAGGATGGCTGACCCCGTGCGTTCCCCGCGCGATTCCCTTACGGGAGCACGCTCCGGAGGGCGGTGCCAGCACCGCGATTCCCGGGAACGCCCATGACCAGCACAACCGAAACCCCCACCACGGCCCCGCTCTCGCGGATCAAGATCCGGACCGGGGCCCTGGTGCTCTGCGGCGGCGACGTCGCCCTCATCCGCCGCGACCGCGCCGACTCCACTCACTGCACCCCGCCCGGCGGCAACGCCGAGGACGGGGAAGACATCCACGTCGCATGGTCCGAGGACCTGGCTGATCGGACCAGGAGCCCGGCATCGAGCAGGCCGGTGACGGTGACCGCCTACTCTTCGCCGGGCGTGTGCCGACGCGTGACCCGGCGGCACGCCAGGAATGCGATCGTGACGACCACCAGGTACAGCGGTACCAGCAGCACCGCGTCACCGGACGCCTGCTCCACCGTCACGCCCGTGTCGCGGTCCTCGCCCTGCAGCATGATGCGGTTCGTGGTGAGGACGGCCAGGTGCGTGCCGATCGCCGCCCACAGCGGGGCGTGACCCAAGGCCGCACGGGCGGCGATAAGGGTGAGGCTGAAGATGGTCAGGAGGATGAGGTAGTCGACCGGGTGCTGCCCCTCCGGGGCGATGCCGATGTGGCCCGGATCGTCGCCTGCCAACCTTGCGATGCCGGCCGTCACCAGCGTCGATGCGCCCGGCACGAGCATGAAGACCGCTGTGGTGCCGAGCACCGCCAGGACGGGTCCGAACCGTCCGCGCAGCGATGTCCAGGCGTAGCCGCGCAGCGTCGTCTCCTCGGGCAGGGCTTCAAGCAGGAAGGCGACAGCCGCGTTGGTGACGAGAAACCCGACCAGGGTGACGAGGTCCAACTGCTGCCAGACCAGTAACCCCATGGCCGTGCCCGTGCCCAGGACCAGCGCCGCTCCGGTGGCCGTCACTCCGACGCCGGTGAGGAACGCACGTAGGCTCGCGCCCGGGCTGCCGAAGCCGACCGTCCGGGGGTGTGACAGACGCAGGACGCATGGCACGGCCACGACGGTGACGAGGGCCGCAGCGATCAGCCGGGCGGTAAACCCACCAGTTCCGGTGACGTCCGCCAGTACGGGGCCGAGGCCGTTGCCGACGCCGAGAGACACCGCCATGATCAGGCCGCCGGCCATCGCGCGACCCAGAGCCCCGGAAGCCGTGGGTGCGGATGCGGGATGTCGAACGTGTAGCTCGGTCACAGCGCTCCTGATGACGGCAGGGCTACCTCCCATCGACAACCCCGTGTGCCTTCCAGCCTCGCCCGACCACGGGTCAGGGACGTCGTGCACGCGGACGATCTCCCGGTACACCCTTCGGCGCAGCGGACCATAGGGGGTCGAAGTCCCGATGCCACGGCATCAGCTCGTGCCGGTGGCAGGCAACGTTTGCCCTGTCGACGATGGCGCCCCGTTCCTGACCACGAAGAAGTGCCAGTGCGTCGGCACGAGAAGTTGTCGCTGCCGATCGCGATCCGCACGGTGGTTGGTCGAGGCTGCGCAGGTAGCGGCAGAACTCCAGGAACCGCGTCCGCTTCTTGACCGGTCTGATGTGGCCGTAGAGCTTGTCCTGGACCAGGTCCAGGGCGGCGAACGATGGCGTACTCCGCCGTAGCGGTTCAGGTCGCCCGCCGTCGACCGGGTTCACGGTCGGGGTGCTTGTGCTTGCCTCCCGTCCGGCTCCCACTGCCGGCCCGGGTACGACATCAGACCGAGGCCACCGAAGTCGTCCAGGCGGAAGATGACTTCGGGCTCGCTTGCGTCAGATATGACCTCTCCGTCGGCCATCGGATCCGGTACTCGAAGCGGGCCTGTTTGGCCGCGTAGTCCGGACAGCGGGAGGTCTTCCAGGTTTTCAGGCGTTGAATAGAGACGTCCTCCTCGCGGAGCAACATGTGCAGTTCCTCGTGGCTGATGGTCGACGTCCTCTTCGCCACGCTTCGCGACGGATCCTTCTACGAGCCCCAACCCGCCACCGCCAGCTGAGGAAGTCGAACCGACCTCTCACTCCTCCGGCCGCAACCGCTGACAAGCCGCCTCAAGCCGCCGGTCGCAATCGGGCCGAACAGCTCAGGCAGCGCTTTGTCCAACGTCCCGGCAATCCGATGGATCGGCGCCCAGACCGCCGGATCGTCGACAACACGACTGAGGTCCGTCATCTGGAGCTCCTCCAGCCAATGAGACAGCACCAGCGCCTCATCAGCCGTGAGCTCGATCGTTACCTGGCTACCGCCCATACCCACCCCTACAGTTCGCCCCCACCTTCGAACTCCCGTAACCTACCTGCCGACCTCCGACCTTGACCCAATACATGGCCCCCGCTTTCCGTCGTGGATCCGGCGAGGCGCCGAGGCGGTTGGCTGTGACTTCGAGCGGGATACCGACGCTCAACGAGTGGAAAGCGCCGCACCCTCATGGACGAGTTGCTTTCAGTAGGAGTTGCCACACGGCAACATTGATCCCCATTTCGTCCAGGCCTATACATATAGACTGCAGAAACCCCGCATGCCGAACGATTTCTCCGCGGCTGGCTTCATTGCCGGTATGGGGCATCTAACGGCAGCCTCTGACCCTTTCCATGATAGAGTCTTGATGATTTAGCAGAACAACGCGATAAAAGGGGAATGGCGTGAATACCGAGAAGCTTACGGCTCGGCGTCTTACGGCCGAGGAGACTTCAGGTTTGGGGCCCCAGGACGGCGTCTTCGTCCCGGCAAGCATGGATGGCGTCTCCCCCGACTGCTACGCACAAGCTTTCCTTACGAAACCGGGAAAGAGCTTCGAGGGTGGGTCCTTCACCGTGCGGACGGCATTCGGCGAGGAGATTCACGTCCTCCCCGATAATGCCGAAGAGGGCGGGATCTGGATTGCGGACAAGGCAGGGGAGGCAATCGAGGTCCTCCAGAGTGCCGGCGTTCTCCTGAACCTGGCCCTTTTCGTTCCCGGCGGAAGCAAGGAGTCCCTGGAATCTCTCTATTCCGCGGCCCGGGAAGCATTCGGCGCGGGGGTCGTCCAGCGCTGGAGCGAGGAAGTCGTCGAAGTACCGGATGTCAAGGTCGACCTGTACGAGGAGCCGGCCCGGGGACGCAAGAACGCGAACACCCAGAACCGCGATCGCCGCGCCCTGGACATCTTCCCGACCCGAGTGCGGTTCCTCGAGCCCAGCGAGGGCTGGAAGTTCGTCGTCGAACCGCACAAGGAGATCGTCGACGAGACGCCGACCATCTGACCTGATGGCAGGTTAGCCGCACTGTCGCGGGAGCCCGTCAGTACGCTGACGGGCTCTTCGCCGTGGAGCGGGCGGTCCCTCCGCCCGGCTTTCCGGGGCCTCTTGAGTGTGGACCCCGCCTGCGAGTCCGTAGAACAGTTCACCGATTCGTCGCACTCATGAGCAATCGCCGGCGGCGCCGCGAGGCAGATCGCGTCGGTCAGCACGATGATCCGAAAGGCACCGGCGGCGAGCGCCGCTACCGCGGCCCCATCCGTTCGGCGATGGTCGCGACCAGGTCGCTCACACCGATACGGAAATGGATAGATTCGGGAGCGCTCCCACCTTGAGCTTACGAGACATACGTCAAGCGGTTGGACAGGATCCTCCGCCCTCCCGATCTCAGGGGAGACGCACGGGTCGCCCCGGCTGAAACCACCACGCGGGCCCGGCCCCGAGTATGCGGATGCATGGTTTCCTGCCGCCTCGTCAGATCCTCCAGCCCGCCGCCCCAAGCGCTCGTTGGGACGCGGTGGGGAGCGGGCAGGCACTGAAGGGAAGTTCCGGAAGAACGGCGGGCCCGACGCTCGGGCCCGTCCCGCGTCCTCGTCGATCCACTCGACGCATTCTGCACGATGGGTTGTCAGGGGCACGGCAGCGCTCTTACAGTCCGTAGTACCAACAAGTGGGAGCGCTCCCACAATTGCCGGTCGGGCGCTTTCTCTTCTGTGATCGCCCCGATCCGGTCATCTCCCCCACAGAGAGGCCCCGCATGCGAGCGTCACCGCACTCCCCTGCCTCGCGCAGCCCGGCTCATCTTTTCTCCCGACGCAGGCCCTGCGTGGCTCTGTAGACCTCGGTTCCCGCCGGAGCGGGATCGGCCCCGTGGCACGGCCGTGCACTGATCCGCACACGAGACGGCACCCTGCGCCGTTCATCTTGGCCGTGCGCAGGACGTGGACCCGGTGACGTCGACCGCGTTGCGCGGCCCACATCCGGTCCGGGCGTCGTCGACTTCCGCGGCGCGAGGACTGGTCCGTCGGCGGCTACTCGCGGCCCAGCTCCGGCCGGCCCACCGCCTGTGGGACCGACGGCTTCGGCCGCATGCCGGGAATGACGCTCATCGGCCAGAGCGATCCCGTCCGTATCGCCGCCGCGCTTGCCCTCGGCAGCATCCCCCTCTGCTTCGGGCGCCGGCACCTCATGACTCCTCGCCCAACGGTGGCCGCAGGAGGGATGCACAGCACAGACCGGAAGACCGTCCCCAACACAGGCACAGGAGACATCATGGCCCGACGCAAGAAGCTGTTCACCTCGCTGGTGGCGGTGCTCGCGACGCTGCTCGGCGGAATCGGCCTGACCTTAATGAGCCAGGACAACGCTCAGGCGCACGGTGTGACGATGACACCGGGATCGCGCACCTACCTCTGCATGCTGGACGCCAGGACCGGAACCGGCGCTCTGGACCCGACAAACCCGGCGTGCCAGGCCGCGCTCGACGAGAGCGGTGCGAACGCGCTGTACAACTGGTTCGCCGTCCTCGACTCCAACGCGGGCGGACGGGGGGCGGGTTACGTCCCGGACGGAAAGCTGTGCAGCGCCGGTGACCGGTCACCGTACAACTTCACGGGCTACAACGCCCCGCGCTCCGACTGGCCCCGTACGCACCTGACGTCCGGGAAGACGATCCAGGTCAAGCACAGCAACTGGGCGGCGCACCCGGGGTCCTTCCGGGTGTACCTGTCCAAGCCCGGCTACTCGCCCAGCACCGAGCTGGGCTGGGACGATCTGGAACTGATCGAGACCGTCTCCGACCCGCCGCAGGCCGGCGGCCCCGGCACCGACGGGGGCCACTACTACTGGGATCTGAACCTGCCCTCGGGCCGCTCGGGTGACGCCGTCACGTTCATCCAGTGGGTGCGTTCGGACAGCCAGGAGAACTTCTTCTCCTGCTCCGACATCGTCTTCGACGGCGGCAACGGCGAGGTGACCGGCATCCGTGGTTCGGGCGGCACCCCGAATCCGACGCCCTCTCCGACACCCACCCCGACATCGAGCCCGACACCCGGCGACCCGCACACGGGATGCATGGCTGTGTACAGCGTGACCAACTCCTGGAGCGGCGGCTTCCAGGGCTCCGTCGAGGTCATGAACCACGGCGCGGCGGCGCGTGAGGGCTGGGCCGTGCAGTGGAAGCCCGGCGTCGGCGCCGAGGTCAGCAGCGTGTGGAACGGTGCTCTGACCCCGGGGCCCGATGGCACTCTCACGGTCAGGAATCTCGACTACAACCGCACCATCGCACCGGAAGGCAGCGTCACCTTCGGTTTCACCGCCACATCGACCGGCAACAACTTCCCGGTCGGCTCGATCGGCTGCGTCACTCCGTAGCCGCTGACGAACGCGGTGCCGGTCCCCCTGGTGGGGACCGGCGCTGCCGGCCGCCCTGGCCCGGGCCTCGGTCGCATCGGTGGTCGTCGGCCGATCAGCTCTTCGATGCGCGGACACGGCAGTGCCCAGGCCCGGTTCGGACTCCACGGTCAGCTCCCCCGCCGGCCGCTCCGTGCGGGCTCGCATGCCTTCAGACCGGGTCCGGACGCGGTGTCGTCCTCAGCCGGCGCGAGGGGTGCAAGGTTGGCGACGGCCCGGTGTGCTTCGCCCCGGCTGTGGCGGGCCGGGTGGAGGGCTCGTTCGGCGCGGCGGCGACCCTCGCGCGGTGGCCGGCAGGGCGAGGGGAACCCAGCGGCGGGGCACCAGACGCTCGGTGTCGAAGCATCCGGCCGCGGCGTAGAAGGCGCGGAACGGGTTGATCCAGGCCAGGCCGAACGGCCAGGACCGAGCGCGGCGTGCAGTACGCGGCGCCGGCCGCACCGGGGCCGGGACGGCCGGGTGCCACCCGGTCCCACGACAGCTGCGGGGCGAGGGCCGCTGCGGCGAGTAGCCCCGCCGCCACCCACTCGGCGCCGTCCATGCCGACCAGGGACGAGGTCGCCGCGGCGAGCACCAGTCCGACGCCGAGGAGGGCGGAGAGCTGAAGCGGAGGAGTAGGCGCGGCCGCGCGTCGGGCGCGGCGTGCGCCTCGGTGACCGGGGAGGACGCGTCGGGTGCCACGCGCTCGGTCTCGGCCATGGCACCCGCCGCGCGTGACACGTGCGTCACTCCCAGCGGAACCAGCGTGTGGCGGCCGCGGACAGCACCAGCGTCCACAGGGCCAGTACGCCGAGGTGGATCCAGTCCGGCCAGTCGCCTGCGGTGGCCTGGTTGAGGGCCTGGGCGGCGGCGCCAAAAGGCAGTGCCTCCACGATGTTGGCCATCAGGTCGGGCATCTGCTGGATGGGCATGTAGACGCCGGCCGCGAGCATCGCGGGGAAGAACACCGACAGGCTGACCGCCTGGGCGATCTTCACGTTGGGGGACAGCGCGGAGATCAACGCGCCGAGCGCCAGCAGGCACACCACCGCCAGCAGCAGGGTCACCAAGTAGCCCGCGAGCTGCGTCGGCAGGGCGACATCTGAGACGAAGCGCCCGACCGCCAGGGTGGCAACAGCGGAGATCAGCGAGGCGACGGCGTGCAATCCCACCTGGGCGCCGAGAACGGCGGTGGGGCGCACGGGGGTGGTGGACATCCGGCGCAGGATGCCGCGCTCGCGGTAGCCGGTGATCACCGGAGGCATGGCCATCAGACCGGCCATGATCATCGAGAGGAGCACGGCGACGGGCACGTAGGCCTCGACGGTGGAAAGGCCGCCGAGCTCGTCCATGGACTCGGTCATGGACGGGATGAGGCCGAGGACCACCAGCAGCAGCGTGGGGAAGGCCATGACCCAGAACACCGAGCCGGGTTCCCGGAAGAACAGGAGCAGTTCGGCGCGCAGCACGGCCCGCCCGGGGCGGGGCGCGGTAGTGGTGGAAGGTGCCGGGGGTGCGGTGGCGGCGCTCATGCGTCGGCTCCCGTCAGGTTGAGGAAGGCGTCATCGAGGGTGGCGTCGGTGACGCGCAGCCGGTGGGCGCTCATCCGGTTGCGGGCGAGCAGGGTGATCACCGCGTTGACGGTCTCGTCGGTTCCGGCGAGGGTGATCCTTCCCTCACGGACCGTGGCGGTGGCGAGGCCCGGCAGGGCGGCGAGGACGTCTTCCTCCAGCGGGCGGGAGGGGGTGAAGGAGATGACGGTGCCGCTCGCGGTCCGCGCCACCAGACCGGACGGGGTGTCCAGTGCGGCGACCCGTCCCCGGTCGAAGATCGCGACCCGGTCGCACAGCCGCTGTGCTTCTTCCATGAAGTGCGTGACGAGGAGGATGGTGACGCCGCTCGCCCGGACTTCCTCGATCAGCGACCACACCTCGCGCCGCGCCGCCGGGTCCAGGCCGGTCGTCAGTTCGTCCAGGACGACGACCCGGGGGTTGCCGATCAGGGCGAGCGCGATGGCCAGCCGCTGCTTCTGGCCGCCGGACAGCTGCGCGAAACGGGTGTCGAGCTTCTCCTCCAGGCCGAGGCGCGCGGCCAGGGCGCGCCAGTCGGCGGGGCGGGGGTAGCAGCCGGCGTACAGCTGGAGTGACTCGGTGACGGTGAGCTTGCCCTGCAGCTCGCTCTCCTGCAGTTGCGCGCCCACGATGAGCGTCGTCTTCGCGCGGTCGGCGACGGGGTCCAGCCCGCACACGCGAATCGTGCCGCTGTCCGGAACCCGCAGTCCGAGGATGGACTCGACGGTGGTGGTCTTGCCGGCGCCGTTGGGGCCGAGGACCCCAAAGATCTCGCCCTCCTCCACCGCCAGGGAGACGCCGTCCACGACGGGGCGTCCGCCGTAGCTCATGCGCAGGTCGCTCACTTCGATGAGAGTCATGCTTCCACGGTGCCGGGCCCTACCGGACCGGCACATCGCCCATCACGCTCGCGGGGGGATCAACCGATCGGTTGATCTCCCGTACGCCTCCCCTATCGCACGGCCCCTACGACCCTGACGCCGTCTCGGGGTTCCCTCGGAGGGGCTGGGTCAGACCGCGGGCGCGGCGGTTCCGACGAGCAGGCCGCACGGTGCGAGCAGGTGCTCCATGTAGTCGGCTTCGCACCCCCGTCCCCCGCGCCGTGCCACGCAACGGGGTTCATGTGCGGCGCAGTTGATGGTCGCCGGCGCCGGCCGGGTGGCCGTCCGGGATTGTTGGGGGTTGTCGGCAGCCGGTGGCGCTGAGATCGTTAGGGCCTGGGCCGAAGTGGCCGCGCGCCGGTGGCGGCGCGAGCGGGCGGACGCCGAGGACGTTCCCTCACCCGAGGGGAGAACGACACCGGTCGGAAAGGACGACGAACGCGATGGCGACGAGCGACCCGGGCGACCTGTGGGTGCGCCGCTTCCACCCCGCACCCCAGGCACCGGTCCGGCTGCTCTGCCTCCCGCACGCGGGAGGCTCCGCGAGCTACTTCCACCCGGTCTCCCGACGTCTCGCCCCGCGCGTCGAGACCCTGGCGGTGCAGTACCCGGGCCGGCAGGACCGCAGGAACGAACCGTGCCTGGAGACGGTGCAGGAACTGGCCGACCAGATCGTCGAGGTCATCGGCCCGTGGCAGGACAAACCGCTGGCGCTGTTCGGGCACAGTCTGGGCGCCTCGGTCGCCTTCGAGGTGGCTCGGCGCATGGAAGCGCGGGGCATCCTGCCCGTCGCGCTCATCGCGTCCGGGCGGCGTGCACCGAGCGCACCCCGGGACGAACGAGTTCATCTGCGGGACGACGACGGCCTGCTGGAAGAGATCAGGCGGCTGGACGGCACCCAGTCCCAACTCCTCGAGGACGACGAGATCAAGCGCATGGTCATGCCCTCGATCCGTGCCGACTACAAAGCAGCCGAAACCTACCGCTACGAGCCCGGCCCACCGCTGTCGGCACCCGTCTACGCCCTGACCGGAGACACCGACCCCAAGGCCACGACCGACGAGGTACGCACATGGGCCGACCACACCACCGGACCATTCGAGATGACCGTCTACCCCGGCGGCCACTTCTACCTCAACGCCCACGCCCCGGCGGTGACCGATAAAATCGCCGCCTGGCTGGCACCCGCCACCACCATCGGACGCTGACACCCGGGACCTCCCAGCAAGAGACTCCCCCACACCGGCACAGGCCTTACCGCGGTCATTCACGACAGCGGTCCCGGCCGGTACAGCCGAAGCCGCTTCGTGCCCACCGCGGCCCCGATCGACCGTCCTGGCCCTGGCCGGCTTCTCCTCCGGCGATACCAACTCGCCCCGACCGTCGGCCTCTCCGGCACCACGACGGACCGGTGGAACCAAGCAGCACGCACAGACGTCTCCGTCCGGGATCCGGCCATCGCCTCAGTCCACCGGGCACAACTCCAGGATGGGACCAAGTGACGCGCACGGCTGCAGAAGCCCCGCCCGCTGAGAGACCGCGGCGGGCCGGTGGTCGCGGACGGCGATGGGGGCTGCTGGGCTGTGGGGTCGCGCTCATCGCGCCCGCCGCTCTGCTCGTCGTCCGGCTGACAGGACTCGACGCCGGAACACCGCTGGCGATGCCGATGGTGCTCTTTCCCTGGACGACCGTCCTCGGTGTACTGGTGCTGTTGCTGATGGCCGCTGTTCCCGCTCTGCGGTCCCGATGGGCCCTGGCCGGCACCGCGGCCCTGATGATCGCTCACGCGGTGTTGCTGGCGCCGCGGTTCCTGTCCGACGGCCCGCAGGTGCCAGAAGGTGCGGTTGAGCTGCGGGTGGCCACCATCAACACCAACGGAGGCGCCGCCGACGCCCAGGCAGTGGTGCGGCTGGTCCGTACGGAGCGGATCGATGTTCTGGCGGTGCAGCAGATGCCGGCGGGAGGCGTGGAAGCCCTCGACAGGGCGGGCCTAGGCGCGTTGCTGCCGCACCAGGAACTCCACCCCGAGTACGACTCCTCGGTCTACTCACGGCTCCCGCTCGGCGGAGCCGGTACGACGCGTACCGACACCGCTTGGCCCCAGACCGTCGCCGAGGTCGCGGTCGGCGGACGTAGCGTGCGGTTCGTGGCGGTGCACACCTACTACCCCCTCGGGAGCCCGGAGCGGTGGACCCGGGACATGGCCGCGCTCACCTCCCTGGCACGGCGCGCGGGCCCGGACACCGTGTTCCTGGGTGACTTCAACGCTTCCCTCGACCACGCTCCGATGCGGGACCTGCTCGCGGCCGGCCTCACGGACACGCATGCCGAGCTCGGCCACGGGTGGGCTCCCACGTGGCCCGTCGGCGGTGCCCTCGTCCCACCCGTGGCCCAGCTGGATCACGTCCTGCACGGATCCGGTCTGGCAGGGGTCTCGGTGGCCGAGCGAACCGTGCCGGGAACCGATCATCGAGCCGTCGTCGCGGTGCTCGCGCTGCTGCCGAGAAGGAACGGGTGAGGAGTCGATAGTCGTGGGGCGCGGCCGGACCGGTGACGGGAGGTAAGAGCGGGGTCATGGACACCACATCGTTTGCCCGCCGGTTTCTGGAAGGGTCAGCAGACGATGACCGCGGCGACTGCCGGGGAAACCAGCCCAGCGGCAGAGCGTTCGAGACGACGAGGCACGTCACCTCGTGGTTCGAGCAGGGCCGGATCACCGAGAGCTGGTTCGACTACGACCTGGGCGGTGCGCTCGAACAGATCGGCGCTCCCCCGGACACCGGCCTATGAGGAGTGAGGACGCGCATGCCCCACACGACGACGCCCGACGGGGTCGGTATCGCCTATCAGGTCCAGGGCGACGGGGCTCCTCCCCTGCTCCTCCTGGCGGGTCAGGCCAACAACCACCGCTGGTGGGACTCGGTGCGCGACGACTTCCACGGCGCCCGCGGCACCGTCACGTTCGACTACCGGGGTACGGGGGAGAGTGACAAGCCCGATCTGCCCTACAGCACCGAGCTGTTCGCCCTGGACGCGATCGCGGTGCTCGACGCCCTCGGGGTCGAGCGGGCCGATGTCTACGGGACGTCCATGGGCGGGCGGGTGGCCCAGCAGCTCGCGGCTCGCCATCCCGAGCGCGTGCGCGCCCTGGTGCTCGGGTGCACATCGCCCGGCGGCCCGCACGCCGTCGAACGCACCGACGAGGTGCGCAGGTCCCTGGTGCAGACGCGACCGGGTGCGGCGCGGCGGGCCCTGCTGGAACTGATGTACACCCCGGCCTGGCCGGCGGCGAACCCCGGACCGTACCGGACGCTCGGTGACCCGGGCATGCCCGCCCACGCCCAACGGCGCCACCTTGCCGCCAGTAACCAGCACGACGCGTGGCAGCTCCTGCCGGGTATCGGCGCGCCCACGCTCGTCGTACACGGGACCGATGACCTGCTCAACCCCGCCGCCAACGCCGCCCTGCTCGCGGAGCGTGTCCCCGGCGCCCGTCTGCACCTGATCCCCGGAGCGCGGCACGCCTACTTCGAGGAGTTCCGCGCCGTCGCGAGCCCGCTGGTCCTGGACTTCCTCACCACCGTCCCGCAGCGGTAGGAACGGGCCGGACGCGTGGTGGAGGTGGACGTGACCTTCACCGGGTTCTCCGGTGTGCGGTGGAGACGGCAGCGGCGTTCGCGGCGACGATCACCGCGATGGCCGACCAGGCGAGGGCATCGAGACGCTGCCCGAGAACGGCGAGGCCGACCAAGGCGGCGAAGACCGGGTTGACGCTCATGAACACTCCGAAGAAGTGCACCGGGACACGGCGCAGCGCCAGCAGGTCGGCCAGGAACGGCACCGCCGAGGAGAGCACCCCGGCGACGAGGGCGCAGCCCAGCGCGGTGGGCGTGGGCGGGTGGTGCCACAGCACCCAGGCGCCGACGGGCAGGTAGAGCAGGGCGGAGACGATCGCGGCGGCGGCCGAGCCCTCCAGGCCGGGCAGGCGGGTTCCGACCGTCCGGTTGAGGAGGATGTAGCAGGCCCAGCAGGCCGCCGCCAGGAGGGCCAGGCCGATGCCCAGGTAGTCGGTGGAGGGCGTGGGGCGCATGAGAACGGCCACCGCGCCCGCGGCTGCCCCGGCGGCTACCAGGTCGATCCGGCGGCGGGAGCCGGCCAGGGCGACGGTCAGCGGGCCGAGGAACTCCAGCGTGACGGCCAGCCCGAGGCCGATCCTGTCGATCGCCGTGTACAGGGAGAGGTTCATCCCGGCGAACACCAGGGCGAGGCCCAGGACGGGACGCCACTGCGCGGCGGTGAAGTGCCGCAGCCGTGGCCGGCCGACGGCGCCGAGGATGACGGCGGCCACCCACTGGCGTACCGCCACCACTCCCGCGGGCCCGATCACCGGGAAGGCCAGCGCCGCGACGGAGGCACCTGTCTGGTTGGACAGGCCGCTGCCCAGCATCAGGGCGACACCGGTTCCGCGCCCCGTACCCCGTGGTCGCGCCGTCCCGTCGGCACCGGTCGGGCGGGGTGGCGAGGCCGGCGAAGTTTCGGTCTTCATGGCGTCGACGATGGGAGAGCCACCGCCCTGCGCAAAATGCGTCCGCGCACGCATCTATACGATGGGCGTATGGATGAGTCGGGGAGCGCGGCGCGTGCGCTGGAGCTGAAGCAGCTCCGGTGTCTGGTCGCCATCGTGGACACCGGCAGTTTCACCGACGCCGGCCACGCACTCGGTATGTCGCAGGCCGCCGTCTCCCGCACCCTCGCCGGCCTGGAAGGCCTCCTCGGGGTACGGCTGCTGATCCGCACCAGTCGCAGCGTCGCCCCCACCGCGGCGGGAGTCCGGGCGCTGGCCCGCGCCCGCACCGTGCTCGCCGGCACCGAGGAATTCGTCCGCGAGGCCACCACCGGGCACGCCCGTCTGCACATCGGTCACGCCTGGTCCGCCTTCGGCCGGCACACCACCGAGTTCCAGCGCCGCTGGCACGAACAGCACCCCGGGACCGACCTGCGCCTCATCCGTCACAACACCCCTACCGGCGGCCTCGCCGAAGGGCTGTGCGACCTCGCCGTCATCCGTGCGCCGATCGACCTCAAGCCGTGGTCCCATGCCCGGATCGGCACCGAGGCCCGGTACGTGGCCATGGCGTCCGACGACCCCTGGGCCCGTCGCCGCGGCATCCGCCTGGACGAGATCCCGACCCGTACCCTGGCCATCGACCGCCGCACGGGCACCACCGCTCTGGATCTGTGGCCGGAGCGGGACCGGCCGAGGACCGAGCTCACCCAGGACATCGACGACTGGCTGGCCGCCATCGCCACCGGCCGCTGCGTCGGGCTCACGCCTCGGGCAACCGCCGCCCAGTACCGCCGTGACGGCATCACCTACCGCCCTCTCCGGGGCGCGGAACCGGTCACCGTCCACCTCATCTGGCGCGCCCACTCCACCCACCCCGCCACGCACACCGCTATCGCTCTCGCCGCCGGCCTCTACCGCGAGGACCGGCCCGGCACGCGCTGGCGAGGCTGACCCGCCACGAGCAGAGGCTGACCCGCTACGAGCGGGGGCTGAACCGCTACGAGCGGGGTTACGCGCCGACCGGGCAGGAGGTCAGGCGCCTTCCGCTCTCCCCCGGGGTCCTTTCAGCAGACCGAGCTCCAGTGCCTTGACCACCGCGTGCGTACGGTCGGCCACGTCGAGCTTGGCGAAGACCCTCAGCAGATGCGTCTTCACGGTCGCCTCCGCGATGACCAGCCGACGGCCGATCTCCACGTTGGACAGCCCGTCCGCCACCGCGCCCAGTACATCCACCTCCCGTGGCGTCAGCGTCACCGGCGTCGGCCGTCGCATCCGGGCCACCAGCCGAGCCGCGACGCGCGGAGCCAGCACGGTCTCGCCCCGGGACGCGGAGTGGACGGCCTCCACCAGCTGCTCGCGGGTGGCGTCCTTCAGCAGGTAGCCGATGGCGCCCGCCTCGACGGCGCGCTCGATCTCCGCGTCGGTCTCGTACGTGGTCAGGATCAGCACGCGGGTCCGGGCGGGCCCGGCGACGATCTCCGTGGTGGCGCTCGTCCCGTCGAGGACGGGCATGCGCAGGTCCATCAGCACCACGTCGGGCTCCAGCCGTTCGACGAGACCGACGGCCGCACGGCCGTCCTCGGCCTCGCCGACGATCTCGATGGTGGGTTCGTTCGCCAGCAGGGCGACGACCCCGGCACGCATCACCGTGTGGTCGTCCGCCACGAGGATCCGGAGCTTCTTGTCCGTTGTCGGCCCGTGGGTCATCTCAGCCCTGTCCGTCGGTGGGAATCATGGCCAGGACACGTGTGCCGTCGCCGACCGAGCTGGTGACGGTGAGCTCGCCGCCGAGCTCGGCCAGGCGCTTGCGCATGCCGTGCAGCCCGAAGCCGTGGGAGTCCTCCGCAACGAAGCCCGCGCCGTCGTCGGTGATCTCCAGTTCGATCCCGTACGGCTGCATGGTGAGGACCACCTCCACGGTGGAGGCCGCCGCGTGCTTGCGGATGTTGGCGAGGGACTCCTGGGTGCAGCGCAGGAGAGCGATGCGGGTCTGCTGGTCGCAGGTGACGTCCGGCAGTTCGGAGGTGACGCGGGTCCCGGTGTCCTCGGTGAACCGCCGCAGGGTCCGTCGCAGGGTGTCCGCCACCGAACCGGCGGCGACACCGCTCTGCGGGGCGGAGCCGACGAGGACGCGCGCCTCGGCGAGGTTCTCGCGCGCGGTGTTCTCGATCGCGAGCAGGTGTTTCCCGCTCCTGCCCGGGTCGGTCGCCAGACCGGATCCGGCCGCCTCCGCGAGCACGATGATGGACGCGAACCCCTGGGCGAGCGTGTCGTGGATCTCCCGCGCGAGCCGTTCGCGCTCGTCCGCCGCACCCTGCCGGTGGTGTGCCTCGATGAGCCGGAGCCGCGCTTCCTCCAGTTCGGCGCTCAGCCGGCGGGCCCTCTCGTCGGCGTCCTCGGTGATGTGGCGCACCCCCAACCCGATGAGGACGCCTGCCGCGTAGCCGATGAGCGTGAAGATCACGTTGCCGGTGAAGAACTCCCCGTCCCAGCCCTGCCGTACGACGTTGCCGGCCACGACGCCCGCCGCTGCGAGACCGCTCAGAGTGATCGCGGCACGCGCGCTCGCGGTGTAGATCCAGAAGTGCGGCAGTGTCACCACGAAGAGCGCCGCGCTGCCGTCGAGCAGGTACGACATGGCTCCGAGGCCCACGACGAGTACGTACAGGTAAGGGCGGGGGCGCAGGACGGGGTTGCCGGGGAACAGCCCCACCGCGCCGTACGACAGGGCGAGCACGGCCAGCAGCCCCAGCACCGGGAAGCGCGTCGTCCCGGGTGCGTCGGCGACCGCGAGGGCCGGCGGGACCACGCCCAGCAGCACCCAGAAGACGGCGTTCCACCGGTGCAGCGACGGTACGGTCAACGCGGTGTCGGGCTGCGGCCGTTGATTCACCGCGTCAGCCTACTTCCGCGGGCGACCCGGCGGCGGCGGGTTCCTGGGCCCGCACGGTCCGGCCGGGGCGCCGGGCCGGCCACCAGGCACGCTCACCGAGGAGCAACAGCACCGACGGCAGGACCATGAGCCGGATGACCACGGCGTCCAGGAGGACGGCCACGGCCAGGCAGAACCCCATCTGTTTCATCTCGGTGAGGTGCAGGGCCACGAACGCGCCGAACACCGTCACCATGACGATCGCCGCGCTGGTCACCACCTTGGCCGACCGGTTGATGCCCTCCAGGACCGCCTCGCGGGCGGACACGCCGTTCTGCCTGGCCTCCTGGATCCGGCTGACCACGAACACCTGGTAGTCCATCGACAGGCCGAAGAGGATCACCACGAGGAACAACGGAACCCTGGACGCGATCGCCCCGAGGGAGTCGAAGGCCAGCAGTCCCTCCGCCCACGTCCCCTGGAAGACCAGGACCAGCATGCCGAGTGAGGCGCCGGCGGAGAGCAGGTTCAGTACGACGCCGATCGCGCCGATCACCACGGAGCGGAACGCCCACACGGTCATCAGGAAGGTCATCAGCAGCAGGAAACCGAGGACGAGGGGCAGTTTGCCGCTCTCGTGGCTCACGTAGTCGCGTCCCCGCGCGACGTCGCCGCTCACCGCCGTCTCCACGCCGGACAGTCGGCCGACGGTGGCGGGGATGTGGTCCTGGCGGAGGTGGGTGAGCGACGCGATCGCCTCGGCGGAGGGCGCGGGATGGGGCACCGGGAGTTCCAGCACGCTGATCCTGCCGTCGGCCGACGTGCGGACCGTCGGCCGGAGGTCCTCCGGGGATTCCGGATTCGCCGCCGGGTTCGTCAGGTTCTTCGCCCCCTCCGGGTTCTGCGGGGCCCGTGCGAACAGGGGGTCCGTCCGGGCCCGTCGGCCGAGGTCCTCCAGGGCCCGCTTCACCTGTGCCGCCCGTTCCGGCGTGGAGCGGGTGACGACCTCGTGGGTGACGAGGAGTTCGGGGAAGCTCTCGGTCAGCCGGTCGTAGACCCGCATGGCCGGGATGTCGCGGGAGAAGGTGTCCCTTCCCGGGTCGATCAGTTTCAGGCCGAGCGCGGGCACGGCCAGGCCGAGCATGACGAGGACCGACAGGCACAGGGTGAGGGCGGGGCGGGTCCGGGCCGGGCGCAGCAGAGCGGCGAACACCCGTCCCGTCTCCGGCTTCCCGGCCCGGGCCGGCTTGCCGCGCCTCGCCCGGCAGGCGGCCCGGCGGGGAGCGAGGCGGTCGGCGCGGCGGCCGATGACGACCAGCAGCGCGGGGAGCACGGTGAGCGAGCTGGCGACGGCGACGGCCACGACGAGGATGGTCCCGGTCGCCCGTGAGGAGAAGATGACGTCCGCGGCCAGATACAGGGTGGCGGTGGAGACGATCACGGCCAGACCGGAGACCACGATGGCCCGGCCCGCCGTCGCCGCCGCCAGCTCCACGAGGGCTTCCGGGCCGAGCCGCCCGTCGGCGCGCGCCCGTTCCTCCCGTTCGCGCTTCAGGTAGAAGAGCGTGTAGTCGACGCCGACCGCCAGACCGATGAGCAGGATGAGGTTCGTCCCGACCCCCGCGTCGGGCATGACGTGCGAGGCGACCATGGACAGTCCGATGGCCGCGGCGATCGAGGAGAGCGCCAGCAGCAGCGGCACACCCGCCATGATCACCGAGCCGAACACGACCAGCAGGGTGATGACGGTGACGGGCAGGCTGATGCGTTCGGAGAGTGCGAGATCCTCGTCGCGCTGGTCGTTGACGCCCTTGCTGATGGCGGGGGATCCGGTCTCCTCCACCACCAGGTCCGGGTGGTCGGCGGCCACCGCCGCCGTCTGCTCCAGGAGCGGTACGACGTTCTTCCTGCCTTCCAGCTCGGGGCCGTTCAGGACCAACGAGACCAGCAGGACCTCGCCGTCCTTCGAGCGGACGGGAGCGGCCACGCTCTCCACCTGGGGCAGCTCCCGCATCCGCGCGGTCACGTCCCGGGCCGCCGCACCGGCCGCCGCCATGTCCAGCTCCCCCGACCTGGCCCGGATCATGATCCGCTCGGTGGGGGAACGCTCCAGGCCGCCCTCGGTCGCCGTCGCCTCGGCGCGTCCCGCCTCGCCGACCCAGAAGTCCTTGGTGGTGGCCTCGTTGGTGCCCCATGCGATGCCGGCCACGAGGCACAGGACGACGAACGCGAACCAGCCGGCGATCGCCCGCCCGGCGTGCCGGGCGCTCCATCGGGCCATACGTACAGGTAGGTGTCTCATGCCGGAAATCCTGGTCGCAGGAGTGCGGCGCCCGACACGTCCTGCCGACTGAACCTGTTGTCCACCGATCGGTGGACAAGAGCGCCGGCGGGTCAGACTGCCGTGTTCCCCTCCGGCCGCGCGAGAAGGGTTCCGAGGCGACGCATCACGTCGACCTGGGCGGGGTTGTAGAGGTCGGTGATCGCTCTGCCGATGGTCTGCGCGGTGTGCTCCGGGCCGCGTGGGGCGTCCGAGGAGAGGTGCTCCAGTCCGGGGTGCTTCACATGCAGTGCGCGGACATAGGGCACGAGGCGTCTCGCGAGGTCCCGGCGCGTCGGTTCGTCGGCGTCTGCGGGGAGGTCGTCGAGTTCCAGGGCTACCGCGTCGGGGTCCTGTCGCAGCATGTCCGCGTAGGCGTCCAGGCCGCTCGGGCCGAGGATCGTGCCCAGGACGGTGACGAACGAGCGGTCCGGGTCGGGCAGTTCGGCGGGGTCGTCCGCCTCGGCGAACCGGAGGGGCAGATCGGTGGCTCCGGTCTTCTTGAGCAGTGCCGCGACCTCGACGCGGGCCTGCTGGAGGCGTTCGATGGTGGCGGCCAGTTCGGCGTCGAGGGCTCGGAGGGCGTCCCGGGGGTGTTCGTGGTCGGGCAGGGCGGCGATCTGGGCCAGGGAGAATCCGAGGGCCGTGAGGCGTTTGACCCGCAGCAGTCGGACGAGGTGGGTGACTCCGTACTGCTTGTAGCCGTTGGAGCGCCGCTCCGGCTCGTCGAGCAGCCCGATGTCGTGGTAGTGCCGCACGGTCCTCAGACTGGTTCCGGCGAGCTCCGCGATCTCGCGGGTGCTCCACGCCATGATGGGTCTCTCCCTCGGCAGCCGGTGATGTCGGCGCGGTCGCGCCGAAGGGGTCCAGTGGAAACCATGCCGCAGCGGCATGGTCAAGCGCGGGCGTGCGGGACGGGCGCGCCTGGCCCCGGCAGCGTACGGGCAGGTCGCGCCTTCAAGCGCGGGGGTCCCTCCCACCGGAACCGCAGTGTCCTCCTTCCCCCTGTTCGGCGGGGGAAGGAGGACACGGGCCGGGCGCAGCCGCTCGTCGGCGGGCCCGGTGGGGTGTTCAGAGGGTGCAGGTGGTGCTTTCGGACGGGGTTCGCAGGTGGATCAGATAGTCGGCCACGGCCTTGTTGACGCAGGCGTTGACCCCTGACGCGGCGATGGTGTGCTGTTCCCCCTTCACGGTGAGCAGGCTGCCGTCGAGGGTTTCTGCCAGGTTGACGCCCGCCTGATGCGGGGTGCTCGGGTCACCGGTGATCGAGATCGTCAGGGTGGCGGGCAGCCCGTCGACGCGGTCGGGGAAGGGGTACGTGGTCTTCGGCTCGGCCGGCCAGAACTCGCAGGTGTCCCTGGCCCCTTCGGTGCCGGTGCCCGGGTCGGCGAACGGTGCCGCCCGGTAGGTCCTGCCGCGCATCTCGACCGCCTGCTCGGGGGTCATGCGTGCCTCGTCCATGCAGGTGATGGCATAGTTGGCCACGTCGAAGTTGCTGCCGCTCCCGTCCGGGCCGCGCCCGCTGAAGGCCGCGGAGATGGCGAGGAGTTGTTCGGGGTTGCCCGACCGCACCTCGGCGATGCCCTTGGTGATCTTCGGCCAGACCGCCTGGTAGTAGAGGCCGGAGATCACGGCGTCCATGAGGTCGTTGTACGTGAACCGCATCCCCTGCCCGTAGATGAGCGGCTTGTCGAGCAGCGGGCGGGCGATCTTCTGGAACTTCTCGGTCGCCTGCTTCGGATCGGTGCCCAGGGGGCAGTCCTGGGCGGCGGCGCAGGCCTCGGCCATCTTGTCGAAGGAGCGTTGGAAGCCGCTGTACTGGGACAGTCGCCGCTCGCTGCCGAGGTGGGGATCGACGGCGCCGTCGAGGACCATGCCGCGGACGTTGCCCGGGAACTGCTCGGCGTACAGCGCCCCGATGCGGGTCCCGTAGCTCTGGCCCAGGAAGTTCAGCTTCTTCCCGCCGAGGGCGGACCGCAGGATGTCCATGTCGCGGACCGTGTCGCGGGTGCTGACGGTGCCCAGGTTCTGTTCACCGCCGGAGCCCCGCGCGCACTTGGCGACGAGTCGCTCGGTGTCCTCCGCGGTGAAGCGACCGGCTGTCAGGACGAGTTCGGTCCGTACGTCACCGGCGCGGTAGTCCTCCTCGGTGAAGCAGCTGATCGCCGGTTCGGACGCTCCGACGCCACGGGGGTCGAATCCCACGAGGTCGAAGCTCTCGGTCACGGGGCTCTTCGCCAGCGCCGTGCCGGTCTGCGCCGCGAAGTTCTGGCCGGTGCCGCCGGGGCCGCCCGAGTTGAGGAGCAGGGGACCCTTCGACTTGCCCCGTGCGGGAACCCGGAGCACCGCGATCTGCCCCGTCCTGCCGTCGGGGGCGTCGTAGTCCAGCGGCACGTCCAGCCGGGCACACTGGAGGCGGGGATCGGCGAAGGCCTTCTCGTCCGCCGGAGTGGTGCCGTACCCCTCGCACGAGCCGAACGCGAGGTCCTGGTCGTAGAAGCGGTCCAGCTCACCGGGTGGTTTCGTCGAGGCCTTCGCCGGCTGCGAGGCGTCGGACGTGCTCGGGGCGCAGGCTCCGACCAGAAGCAGCAGCGGCACGGCCACCGCGGTCATCGTCGGGCGGAGTCGCGTGGGCAGGTAGGACAACGTCGCTCCTCGTGGGGGTGTGGTGGGGGACGGGGAAGAGCGTGCGGTGGTGCGCGGCGGACCGGCTCCCGCCGCGCGGGAGGGAACCGTCACGCGGGGCCGGCGTCCCGGTCCGAGGCCGCGCAGGCCCGGGCGAGGACAGCGGCCATCTCCGGGAGAAGGCCGGCCACGGGGTCGTGGGTGAGTTCGGTCATCCGCAGGCGCCCGCCGACGGTGACGACACCGAGGACGTGCTCCCCGCGCACCTGGGTGATCTGCGCGGGGCCCCACAGAGCCGTGACGCAGGACGGGATCGATCCGTACGCTTCCGCCGCACCGAGGTTGGTGATCTGGATGTCGGCCGCCGTGACCGCGGCCATCATCGCCTCGGCGTGCTCGGGGGTCTCCGGTGCGCTCTCGGAGAGAGCCGCGGAAGCGGCCCGGAGCGCGTGCGGTGCGCGTTGCCGCGCCAGCGACGCGTGGTGCCGCCGGGCGAGGCCCCAGAAGTCGTCCGCCCGCCTCTCCTCACTCGCCGTCCGAGCTCCGGCGAAGCGGTTGGCGACGTCGTCGGGCAGGCCGGCCGCGCGACGCAGGTCCACCGGGCTCAACACCCGCACGAAGTCGCGGCCCCGCCGGTGGAACACCGTGGAGGCGGCCGAGCAGAGGGCCGCGTGCACCGACACGCCCTCCGTACGGCAGCGGCCGACGAGCCTCGTGGTCAGTTCACGGTCGAGGGCAAGGGCGGACACGTGCGGCAGCAGCGCGGAGAACGGGACGAGCTCTCCGGGTGCGCTCATGCGCTCGTCCTCCGCCGGCGGGACCTCCAAGGCCGCGGCGTCGCCGGTGTCCGTACCCACGTCGAGGCCGGCGAGGAGGTCCTCCTGGGCCCGCGGTACACCGCCGGCCCTTCCGGGTTCGCCGCCGTCGAGAGCCTCGATCAGGTCCAGCAGCACCTGCAGGCCACCGACTCCGTCGGTGATCTGGTGGGCGAAGGTCAGCACGACGGAACAGTCCGTGTCTCCGGGGATCAGGACGGCTCGCAGCAGGGGACCCGGTTCCGGCGGAATGGGGCGCGTCTGTTCGGTGGCCACGACCGCCTGCCACGGGGTGCCCGCGGCACGGGTCGCGACGTCTACGGCGCCCTCCGCCGAGCGGTACAGGGTTTCCACCGCACTGCGGTCGACCGAGGCCGCGAGCAGGGGATGGCGCTCCTGGAGGCGCGCCAGCGCCCGTGCCAGCGTCACCGTCGACACCTGCCGGTCGACGCGCGCCACCAGAGAGAACTGGACAGGGTATTTATGCATATAGAGATCGATGGTCTTCTCGAATGCGCCGAGCGCACGCAATGCCGTTCCCCGGCTGTTGCTGATCGTCACTTTCCCGCCTCTTCCGAATGATGTCGTCGTGCGTGCGTGGGCCTGTCAGGGTTCCCGGATCAACCGCCCGGAACTCCGCCGGAAAGCCCAGGCGGCGACAAGCACGGCCACAATCGTCAGTGGGGTGCCCATGGCGACCTTCGCGAACGCCAGCCAGCCGGTGAAGTCATGGACGTAGAGCCACTGCTTGACGACGAACCCGGCCGGCGGACCAGGAGCGAACCGAAAGCGGCGATGAATCCGGCGAGGGCCGCCCAGATCCCGAGCAGGAAGAAGTCCTTGGCCGACCCGGTCAGCGCGACGATGCCCGCGGCGAACGCCACGCCGACGAGCCCGCCGACGGCGGAGGCGAAGCGCTCTCCGCGCAGCAGGCGCACCACGGTGAGCACCACCCCGGTGGCGATCGCCACCGAGATGGCCACCGCTGTGGTCGCCAGGGAATTTCCCACCACGAAGACGACGACCGGAATGGTGGAGTAGACGAATCCCGCCGGGCCTCCCATGGATTCGAGCACGGTCGGTTTCGGATCAGGACCCGGCGCGGCTGCGAAGGGTGCGGCGGGCTCCTGCGGAGCGCTGCGTTCGCCGTCCAGAAAAGTCATGGAGTTCTCCTGGTCAGTCGGTTCCAGGACCGCCCTGAAATCGCATGTGATCCCTTTCCCCACGTCATCTCGTTTCCGTAGGACGACGTCAGGGCTTGGGTATCAAAGGGCGTTTACCTCGTCGATTCCCGGCGAAACCCGTGACGTTACGGCACAGTTCGACAAATAGGAGGTCGCGCACTTTCGAGCGGCGGAGGCCGGGCGGGCCGGGTCGGTGCCGCACGGGCGAGCCCTGCTCCGCCGATGGGGCCCGAGCGGGCGGGCGGCACGCCCACCGGCGTCGTCAAGTGGCTCCCGGGCGGGAGAAGTTCTTCGGTCGGAAGCGTTGACGAAACATTCCACGTGGCCCTAGCTTCATCGCGTCGTACTTCGTACGTCATATATGAGACGCGATACGCGAGATGTGAGAGCCCGTCACCCATGACCTTCGCCCCTGCCCCGATCCCGTCCCGGACCCAGTACGTGCTGGAGGCCATCAAGCACGCCATCCTCACCGCGCAGTTGAGACCGGGACAGGCGCTGGTGGAGACCGAACTCGCCGCGCAGTTCGGGGTGTCGAAGACTCCCGTCCGCGAGGCGCTCAAGACGCTCGCGGGCACCGGGCTCGTGGTGATGAGCCAGTACAAGGGCGTCACCGTGCGGCTCGTCGACGCGACCATGGCCAGGGAGGTGTACGACGTGCGCCTCCTGCTGGAACCGGAGGCGCTGCGCCGCTCCATCACCCGGGGCGCCTCCCTGGAGGCGGCCCAAGAGGCCCTGGAACGGGCCGACTCGGCGGCCGACACGGCGGACAGGTCGCTGGCCAACCGGGACTTCCACCGGGCCCTCTACCTGCCCTGCGGCAACCCGCTGCTCTCCCGGATGCTCGACGAGGTCCGCGACCAGGCGGCGCTCGTGTCGACCGTGGCCTGGTCGGCCGTCCCGTCCTGGGAGCGGGAGGCGGCCGAGCACCGCGAGATCCTGCGGCTCGCCCTCGCCGACGACGCGGAGGCCGCCGCCGGGGCCCTGCACCACCACATCGCCTCGTTCGTACGCCGCGCCTTCCCCGACGACGAAGACGGGGGTGACGCCGCGTGAACCGCCCGCCGGCCACGCTCCGCCAGCACCTCGAAGAAAGGCCAGTCCGCATGGACCACTCACCGCTGAAGGCGGCCCTCGCAGACGTCGTGGCGATCCCGGTGACGCCGTTCGCCGAGGACGGGAGCGTCGACCCCGCGACCCACCGTGTCCTGATGCGCAGGCTGCTCGACGGCGGCGTCCGCACCGTCACCCCGAACGGCAACACCGGGGAGTTCTACGCCCTCACCCCCGACGAGCGGCGCCTGGTCACCGAGCTGACCGTCGAGGAGGCCGCGGGGCGCGCCACCGTCCTGGTGGGCGTCGGTCACGATGTGCCGACCGCGGTGGCCGCGGCCGAGCACGCCGCCGAGGCCGGTGCGGCGATGGTGATGGTGCACCAGCCGGTGCACCCGTACATCGCGCAGGAGGGGTGGGTCGACTACCACCGGTCGATCGCCGAGGCCGTGCCGCAGCTCGGTGTCGTCCCCTACATCCGCAGCCCGCGGCTGGCCGGCGAGCGGCTCGCCGAACTCGCCGACGCCTGCCCCAACGTCGTCGGCGTGAAGTACGCGGTCCCCGACGCGGCCCGCTTCGGCGCCTTCGCCCGGGACGCCAGCCTGGAACGGTTCGTCTGGATCGCCGGTCTCGCGGAGCTGTACGCCCCCTCCTACTTCGCCACCGGCGCCACCGGCTTCACCTCCGGTCTCGTCAACGTCGCCCCGGCCGTCTCCCTCGACATGCTGGAGGCGCTGCGGGCCGGGGACTACGTGGCGGCGATGAAGGTCTGGGACCGTATCCGCCGCTTCGAGGAACTCCGCGCCGAGGAGCAGTCCGCCGACAACGTCACCGTCGTGAAGGAGGCCCTGTCCGCCCTGGGGCTCTGCCGCCGCGACGTACGCGCTCCGAGCCGGGTCCTGCCCGAGGCGCGGCGCGCCGAGGTCGCCGGGCTGATATCCGAGTGGTCCCTGTGACCGACGCGTCCACCCGGGACCCGGGATCCGGCCGTATCGCGCCCGAGGAGCTGCGCAGCCACCGGTGGTTCGGCGCCGACGGGCTGCGGTCCTTCAGCCACCGGGCCCGCACCCGTCAGCTCGGCTACCTCCCCGAGGAGCACCTCGGCAAGCCCGTCATCGCGGTGCTCAACACCTGGTCCGACATCAACCCGTGCCACACCCATCTGCGCGACCGTGCGCAGGCGGTCAAGCGGGGGGTCTGGCAGGCGGGCGGGTTCCCCCTGGAGTTCCCGGTCTCCACCCTCTCGGAGACCTTCCAGAAGCCGACCCCGATGCTCTATCGCAACCTGCTGGCGATGGAGACCGAGGAGCTGCTGCGCTCCTACCCCGTCGACGGGGCCGTGCTGCTGGGCGGCTGCGACAAGTCGACGCCCGCGCTGCTGATGGGCGCCGCCTCGGTGAACCTGCCGACCGTCTTCGTGCCCGCCGGGCCGATGCTGCCCGGGCACTGGCGCGACGAGGTCCTCGGCTCCGGCACGGACATGTGGAAGTACTGGGACGAGCGGCGGGCCGGGATCATCGGCGACTGCGAGATGGCCGAGCTGGAGAACGGTCTGGCCCGCTCCCCCGGCCACTGCATGACGATGGGCACCGCCTCCACGCTGACGGCCGCCGCCGAGGTGCTGGGGGTCACCCTGCCGGGCGCCTCGTCCATACCGGCGGTCGACTCGGGGCACGAGCGGATGGCCGCGGCTTCGGGGCTGCGGATCGTCGACCTCGTCATGCGGCAGGTGACGTTGTCGCAGATCCTGACGCCGGAGGCGTACGAGGACGCCGTCGCCACGGTTCTCGCGCTCGGCGGTTCCACCAACGCCGTGATCCATCTGATCGCGATGGCGGGCCGGTCCGGCGTGAAGCTCACCCTGGACGACTTCGACCGGATCGCCCGTACGGTGCCCGTCCTCGCCGACCTCCGTCCCGGCGGGCGGTACTTGATGGAGGACTTCCACTTCGCCGGCGGTCTGCCCGGCTTCCTGGGGCGGCTCACCGACGTACTGCATCTGGAGCGGCCCACGGTCGCGCACGCCACCCTGCGCGAGCAGCTCGACGGGGCCCCCGTCCACAACAGCGACGTCATCCGCGAACGCTCCGACCCCCTGGCCGGGGAAGGCGGGGTGGCGGTGCTGCGCGGCAACCTCTGTCCCGACGGGGCCGTCATCAAGCACATCGCCGCCGAGCCGCGCCTGCTGCGCCACACCGGGCCCGCCGTCGTCTTCGACGACTACCGGGAACTCCAGCGCACGATCAACGACCCGGCCCTCGGCCTCACTCCGGACCATGTGCTCGTGCTGCGCAACGCCGGGCCCCAGGGCGGCCCCGGCATGCCCGAGTACGGCATGCTGCCGATCCCCGACTACCTGCTGAAGCAAGGTGTGCGGGACATGGTGCGGATCTCCGACGCGCGGATGAGCGGCACCAGTTACGGGGCGTGTGTCCTGCACATCGCGCCCGAGTCCTTCGTCGGCGGTCCGCTCGCCCTGGTCCGCACCGGCGACCTCATCACGCTGGACGTCGGGGCCCGGCTCCTGCGGCTCGACGTCGACGACGAGGAACTGGAGCGGCGCAGGGCCGCCTGGTCCCCGCCGCCCGCCCGCTACGGACGCGGCTACGGGGCGCTGTACCAGGATCAGATCACCCAGGCCGACACCGGATGCGACTTCGCGTTCCTGGCCCGGCAGGGAGAGGTGCCCGACCCGTACGCGGGATGAACCGGGCCCCGTGACCGTACGCGGGCCCCGTGACCGTACGCGGGCCCCGTGGCCGTACCCGGGCGGAGCCGGGGAACCCCCCTCGGTCCCTCGCTCCCCCGGGCCGCTCCAGCTCTTCGTAGCAAGCGCTTTCAGAACCTGTGGCCAACAGGCCCGGACGTCCAGCGCATCCAGCACCTCCCAGAGATCGGAGACGCGTCATGGCCCCAACCGCAGCCGTGGCCACACCGCCGCCCAAAGAGTCCCGGCGCCGCCGGGCGAGCCCCCGCCGCCTGCCGTATCTGCTGATCGCGCCGGCGGGCCTCCTGATGCTGGGCTTCATCGCCTACCCGGTGCTCAGCGTCTTCTACTACAGCCTGCAGAACTACAACGTCACCAAGCCGTGGCGGAACGGCTTCGCCGGGCTCGACAACTTCCGGCGCGTCTTCACCGAGGACGACCAGTTCTGGCCGACGCTCGGGTTCAGCGCCCAGTGGGTCTTCACCCAGGTCACGCTCCAGCTGCTCCTCGGCCTGGCGCTCGCCCTGATCGTCAACCAGACGTTCATCGGGCGCGGCATCTCCCGGGCCATGGTCTTCTCCCCCTGGGCCGTCTCCGGTGTGCTGACCAGCACGATCTGGATCCTGCTCTACAACTCCTCGACCGGCTTCAGCCGCTACCTCGCGGACGCCGGGATCGGCGAGTACGGCACGTCGGTGCTCTCGGACACCGGAACCGTCTTCTGGGCGGCCACCGTCACCGAACTCTGGCGCGGCGTCCCCTTCTTCGCGATTCTCATCCTCGCCGACCTCCAGTCCGTCTCGAAGGAGTTGTACGAGGCGGCGTCGGTCGACGGCGCGGGCCGGCTGCGGCAGTTCTTCCACATCACGCTGCCCCACCTGCGGGACGCGATCATCCTCGCCACCCTGCTGCGCGGTGTCTGGGAGTTCAACAACGTCGACCTGCTCTACACCCTCACCGGCGGCGGGCCCGCGGGTGAGACCACCACCCTGCCGCTCTACGTGGCCAACACCGGCATCGAGGGCCACGACTTCGGGTACGCCTCCGCGCTCACCACCGTCGCCTTCGTGATCCTCCTCTTCTGTTCGATCGTCTATCTGCGCCTGAGCAAGTTCGGAGGCGACCGCACGTGACCGCCCTGCTCACGGAGAAGAACGGAACCGCTCGGCGGTCCTCCGCTCCCGGCTCCCCGCCGTCCTCCCCGCGCCGCCGCAGCGGGCGGGAGCGCGCTTTCGACGACGTGCCGCGCTGGCAGATCTACCTGCCGCTCGGCCTCTACCTGCTCTTCACGCTCATCCCGTTCTACTGGATGCTGCTCTTCGCCGTACGGCCCGCCGGCTCCACATCGCTGGTGCCCTGGCCGATGACCGGAGCGCACTTCTCCAAGGTCTGGAACGAGCGGAGCTTCGCCGTCTTCTTCCAGAACAGCATGATCGTCGGCGTCGCGACGCTCGTCGCCACGACCCTGGTCGCCCTGGCCGGCGGCTACGCCCTGGCCCGGTTCGACTTCAGGATCAAGGGCGCGTTCATGCTCGCGCTGCTCTGCTCGCAGTTCATCCCGGGCGCCCTGATGCTCGTACCGCTCTTCGAGATCTTCCGGAACCTCCAGATGATCAACTCGCTGGGGAGCGTCGTCATCGCGGAGACGGTGTTCCAGCTCCCGCTGTCGATCATCCTGATCAGCGGCTTCATCAAGAACGTCCCGGTCTCCCTGGAGGAGGCCGCCTGGGTCGACGGCTGCTCGCGCTTCACCGCCTTCCGCGCCGTCGTCCTGCCGCTCCTGCGCCCCGGGCTGATCGCCGTCGGCTCCTTCGCGTTCGTGCACAGCTGGAACCACTTCCTCTTCGCCCTGATGTTCCTGAGCGAGCAGGACAAGCAGACGATCCCGGTCGGTCTCAACACGCTGATCGGCGCGGACAGCGTCGACCTGGGCGCGCTCGCTGCGGGCGGTGTCATCGCGGCCGTCCCCGTGGTGATCGTCTTCGCCTTCATCCAGAAGTGGCTCATCACGGGCTTCAGCGCCGGCGCGGTGAAGGGATGAGGGAAGTGACCGCCCCGGCCGCGGACCCGGCCGCCCGCACGCCCGTCGTCCCGACCGCCCCCGTGCCGGTCGTCCTGGCCGGCGCCCGGGGCCACGGCCGGTGGCACCTCGCCCATGTGCGCCGGCTCCAGCACCAGGGCCGGGTCAGGCTGGCCGGCATCTGCGAGCTGGAACCGCTGACCGCCGGTGAACTCGCCGCCGCCGGCTTCGGCGCCGACGAGTCGCCCGAGCAGTCCGACGACTTCGGGGCGCTCCTGGACGTCACCGGAGCGCGGGCGGCCATCATCTGCACCCCCATCCAGACCCACACCGAGCTGGCCCTCACCGCCGCCGCCCGGGGCGTCCACCTGCTGCTGGAGAAGCCGCCCGCCGCCGGCTGGGCCGACTACGCGCGGATGGCCGAGGGCGTCGAACGAGCGGGCATCGCCTGCCAGGTGGGGTTCCAGTCCTTCGGCTCGCACGCCCTGCCCGCCATCCGCGAGCTGGTGGCCACCGGAGCCATCGGGACCGTCACCGGCTTCGGGGCCGCCGGGGCGTGGGTCCGGGACGACGCCTACTTCCGGCGGGCGCCCTGGGCCGGGCGGCGCAGGATCGGCACCACCGACGTGGTCGACGGCGTCCTCACCAATCCCCTGGCGCACGCCGTGGCC
Source organism: Streptomyces sp. McG3 (assembly GCF_018619185.1). GTDB lineage: Bacteria > Actinomycetota > Actinomycetes > Streptomycetales > Streptomycetaceae > Streptomyces. Next base: position 40,208 of record NZ_JAAXYC010000030.1, read on the forward strand.
ACCGCGCTCGAACTGGCCTGCCGGGGCCGGTCCGAGGAGGTCACCGCCATCGAGACGGAGCTGTACCGGGCGCACGCCATCGAGGCGGACGACACCAGCAGCGTCCGTGTCACCACCGCCGCCGGGCCGTGTGTCACCGTCGCCGTCACCCTGTGCGCCGAACGCCCCGGGGAGCCGTATGTGATCGTGCACGGCGAGAAGGGCCGGATCACCTTCTGGTACAAGCAGGACCGGGTCCTGGTGCAGCGCGCCGGACGGGGCCCCGAGGAGACCGTCCACGGGCGGACCGATCTCCTGGAGAACCTCCTCGACCACCTGGAGCACGGCACACCGCTGCTGGTTCCGCCCGCGTCCACGGGGGCGTTCATGCGGGTCGTCGAGGCCGTACGCAACGCCCCCGAGCCCGCCCCGCTGCCCGACCGCGCCTGGGAGACCCGGTACGACGGGCCTGACGGCGGGGCGCGGCGGGTCGTGCCGGGCATCGACTCCCTGGTCGCCGCCGGGGCCGAGTCCCTCAGCCTCTTCTCCGAACTGGGCGCCCCCTGGGCCCGGGTGGGCGAGGTGGCCACCTCATGACCCGGCACGCCACGGACCCGTTCCCCGATCTCCCGGCCACCCTGGCCTGCGGCGACGACACCGTCGCCCACTACGGCTACGCACCGGGGGCGGACGGCCGCCCCCGCCTCCACCCCGTCACCACGCTCGGCGGGATCGCCGTCACCGAGGAGCGCCCCGCCGACCACCTCCACCATCTGGGCGTCTGTGTCGCCGTCCCCGACGTCGCCGGGTACAACTTCTGGGGCGGGCGCACCTTCGTACGGGGCCGGGGGCCCACCGCACTCGACAACCACGGCGTCCAGCGCCACCTGGCCAGGCCGCACCGCAGCCCGAACGGCTTCACCCAGGAGCTCGGCTGGGAAGCCGCCGGCGTCGAACTCCTGCGTGAGTACCGCACCCTGTCGGCCACCCGGACCTCCGGCGCCAGCTGGGAGCTGGACTTCTCCTTCGTGCTCACCAACCCCGGGGGCACGGACCTCTCCATCGGCAGCCCGGCGACCAACGGCCGGCCGGGCGCCGGGTACGGCGGCTTCTTCTGGCGTGCCCCCAAGGAGGCCGAACCGCCGACGGTGTTCAGCGCCGCGCACGAGGGGGAGAGCGAGGTCCACGGCCGCACCGCCGACTGGCTGGCGCTCTCCGGGGGCGGCTGGACGCTCGTGTTCGTGGGGGCGACCGAGGAGACCCGGCGCGACCCGTGGTTCGTGAGGACCACCGAGTACCCGGGCGTCGGCTCCAGCCTGGCGGCGCACGAGCGGCTGCCCGTACCCGCCGGGGCGTCGGTCGTGCGCCGGATCATCACCGTCGTCGTGGACGGCCGGCCGGACCGGGAGACCGCCGCCCGGTACGCGCGCGAGGCGGTGGCCCGGTGAGCCGGCCCTGGACCTCCGACCTCGGTGACGGGACGTACCGCAACCCGGTCCTCAACGCCGACTGGTCCGACCCCGACGTCGTCCGCGTCGGTGACGACTACTACCTCACCGCGTCCAGCTTCGGCCGGTCCCCCGGGCTGCCGCTCCTGCACTCCCGCGACCTGGTCAACTGGACCGCCGTCGGGCACGCGCTGGACCGCCTCGAACCCGCCGCCGAGTTCGCCGCTCCCCGCCACGACCGCGGGGTCTGGGCCCCCTCGCTGCGCCACCACGGCGGACGCTTCTGGATCTTCTGGGGCGATCCCGACCACGGAATCCAGCAGATCAACGCGGCCCACATTGAAGGACCTTGGAGCGCCCCTCATCTGCTCAAGGCGGGCAAGGGGTTCATCGACGCCTGCCCGCTGTGGGACGAGGAGACCGGCGAGGCCTATCTCGTCCACGCCTGGGCCAAGTCCCGCTCCGGCGTCAAGAACCGGCTCACCGGCCACCGGATGAGCCCCGACGGCCGCGAACTCCTCGACGAGGGATCGACGTTGGTGGACGCCGACCGGATTCCGGGCTGGTTCACCCTCGAAGGCCCCAAGCTCTACCGGCGCGACGGCTACTTCTGGATCCTCGCGCCGGCCGGGGGCGTGGAGACCGGCTGGCAGGGCGCGTTCCGTTCCCGGGACTTCTTCGGCCCGTACGAGGAACGCGTCGTCCTCGCCCAGGGCCGCACCGACGTCAACGGCCCCCATCAGGGCGGCTGGGTGCACACCTCCGCGGGCGAGGACTGGTTCCTCCACTTCCAGGCCCGGGGAGCGTACGGGCGGGTCGTCCACCTCCAGCCGATGCGCTGGGACGCCGAGGGCTGGCCCGTCATCGGCGACAGGGGCGAACCCGTCCCCCGGCACACCAAACCCGTCGCCCCCGCCCAGCCGGTGGCGGCGCCCGCCGTCGACGACGACTTCCCCGACGGCCGCCCCGGGGCCCAGTGGCAGTGGACGGCCAACCGACGCTCCGGCTGGACCACCCGGCACACCGGGGACGGCCTGCGGCTCACCTGCGTACGGACCGCGGACGAGCACGACCTGCGGTTGCTGCCCAACATCCTGGTCCAGCGGCTGCCCGCCGAAGCGTTCACCGTCGACGTGGACCTCGCGCTGGACAGCGGCGAACCGGGCGCCAAGGCCGGACTCGCCGTGGTGGGTGACGCCTTCGGCTGGATCGGCCTCGCGGTCGCCGCGGACGGCACACCGCGGCTCGTCCACCGCTTCGCCGAGGGCGTCGCCGCACACGAACGGGACGCGGCCGGGCCCCGCGCGTCCCCCGGCGGACGGGCCAGGCTGCGCGTCGAGGTCACGGCGGGGGCCCGCTGCCGCTTCTCCGCCGACACCGGCGACGGCTTCCGGCCCTCGGGCCAGGTCTTCGCCGCCACCCCCTGGCGCTGGGTCGGGGCCCTCCTCGGGCTCTTCGCCACCGCGCCGGCCGGGACGGGCCCCGCCGGAACGGCCCGCTTCACCGCATTCCGCGTCACCGGCCCCAACCCCCCGCAGAAGTGCACGTGTACGGATCCATCACACCCGCATCATCAGACAGAGAAGAGCCGAAAATGACCATTTCGAAGACACAGCGGGGACGTACCGCGGCCGCGGTCTCCATCACGGCGGTGCTCGCGCTGACGGCCACCGCGTGCGGCGACGACGGCAGCGGCTCCGGCACGGAGGGCAGCGGAAAGGGCGAGATCACCTTCTGGGACAACAACGGCGGTCCGCGCACCGCCGTCTGGACCGAGATCATCGAGGACTTCGAGAAGCAGCACCCGGACATCGAGGTCACGTACGTCCCGATCCCGATCGCCGACGTCCAGTCCAAGTACGACACCGCGATCGCGGGCGGCGGGCTGCCCGACGTCGGCGGCGTCGGCACGGCCTACCTGGCCAACATGGTCTCCCAGGAGGCCCTGGAGCCGGTCAACGACCGGCTGGAGAAGTCAGCGCTGCGGGGCAAGCTGGTCGAGTCCATGGTCGAGAGCGTCCGCGCGGCGGCCGGCCGGGGTGACGACGTCTACTCCGTACCGACCTCCGCGAACAACGGTGTGCTCTGGTACCGCACCGACCTGTTCGAGCAGGCCGGTCTGAAGGCTCCCGACACGTGGGCGAACTTCTACACGGCGGCCGAGAAGCTGACCGACGCGAAGGACAACAAGTTCGGCTACACGATCCGCGGCGGCGCCGGCTCCATCGCGCAGGCGCTGGACGCCGTCTACGGACAGTCCGGCATCACCGAGTTCTGGGACGGCGACCGGACGACGCTCAACGACCCGAAGAACGTCGCCGCTCTGGAGAAGTACGCCGGGTTCTTCAAGAAGACCACGCCCGCCGCCGACGTCAACAACGACTTCACCAAGATGGTGGCCCAGTGGGACACCGGCACGATCGGCATGCTGAGCCACAACCTCGGCTCCTACCAGGACCATCTCAAGGCCCTCGGCGAGGAGAAGTTCGCGGGCATACCCGCTCCCATCGGGGACGGCGGCACCCGGGTGCAGGTCTCCAACCCCGTCGACGGCCTCGGCCTCTTCCGGACGAGCCGGAACAAGACCGCGGCGTGGAAGTTCATCGAGTTCGCGGCCTCCCACGCGTCCAACAGCAAGTGGAACGAGTCGGCGGGCGCCATCCCGGCCAACACCGAAGCGGCGAAGGACCCCTGGATCAAGGAGACCGAGTCGACCGCGCTGGCCGCGAAGACCCTGACCGACGGCTCCACGAAGGTCGTCGATCTGCCCTACTACCTGCCCGACTGGAACAACATCAGCAAGGCGGACAACGAGCCGGAGTTCCAGAAGGTGTTGCTCGGCAAGATCACGGCCAAGGCGTTCCTGGACGACATGGCCGAGCAGTTGAACGCCGCCAACAAGGAGTGGAAGGAGATCGGCAACGGTTGATCCGACCGCGCTTCTGCCCCTCCCCACTGACGGGGTCCGGCGGCGGCGCGGTCCCCGCCTCACCACCACTTCCGCGCTCGCACACGGCGGCGGGCCGGGGGTGGTGATCATGCCCCCTGCCCCTTTGCCC
>NZ_JAAXYC010000310.1 GCF_018619185.1 Streptomyces sp. McG3
GGGCCGGGGTTACGGGTGCACGGGCGAGTTGGCGAGAACTCGGGTTTGGGTCCCGGCATGCCGACGGCCCCGGGAACACTTCCCGGGGCCGACGGTAGTTACGGTACGGAGCGCTTCAACGCACCTGCGGGGAAAGCTAGTTGGCGTTCACTAGGTGGTGGGCCGGGACCTTCACGGTGCGGGCGCCCTTCTTCCCTCCGAGGACGACCTTGCGCAGCGCGCTGTTGTTCTTGTGGTTGGTCTCCTTGAGCCGGTTCTCCGGGTTGGCGAGGACCTGGATGTAGTACGTGCCGTTCGGCAGGTCCGTGATGTCGAAGGACTGGCCGGGCAGGTCCTGGGTGTAGGTGTCACCGGAGCCGACGTCGAGCACCTCGCGGACGGAGATCGAGTTCTCCTGGCCGCACGCGGTGGACAGGTCGGTGTTGTCCGGGTGCCAGTTGGCGTTCTTCACCGTGTAGTCGACGGCGTCGGTGTTGGCCAGGCAGAACGCCTCCTTGCCGCTGCGCACCGACTCCTTCTGGTCGGCCTTCAGCAGGCGGTAGCTGGCGAAGTCCGTGAAGTGCCAGTGCTCGTGGCCGGGGCGCGGGTCCCACTCCATGGTGCCGGTCGGGGTGTAGCCGACCTGCTTGCCGGCGGCGTCGTAGAAGTACTGGTAGGCGTCCATCAGCTCCTTGCCCGGGGCACGGAAGCCGTCCACGACGAGCTTGGCCGGGCCCGCGTTCCACACGTTGGCGCTGAAGGCGAGGTAGTCCTTGCCGGGCACCTCCTCGTAGCCGTCGCTGACGGTGATGCCGTACGCGGGCAGCGAGCGCAGGTCGGGCTTGGGCACGTCGGGCACGGTCGCCTTGCCGGTGGGGCGCTTCGCGTTGGGGCGGGCGCCGGGCGCCTGGCGCGACCCGTCGGTCTGCCCGGCACGGTCGCCGACCTTGGCGGCGGAGAAGGCCTCCCGCTGGAGCGACTCCTTCTTCAGCGCCCAGGGCAGGGCGGCCGGAGCCGGCGGGTAGGGCCCGTGGCCGACGTTGAACGTGGAACCGGCGCCGGTCGTCCGGGCGGCGGGGGCCTCGGTGCGGGCCGGGGCACCGTGCGCGTGGGCGGAGGGCGCGGCGGGCGCGGCGGCCTTCCCGTGCCCCTCGTGCCCTTCGTGCCCGCCGTTCCCCCCGTGCCCCTTGTGCGCGGACGCGGCGCCGCGGCCGCCTGCGGGAGCCGGCGTCGGCTCCTCCCAACTGCGCTCGCGCACGGTGACCTTGACGGTGCGCGTCTGGTTGGCGATGCCGAAGAGGTCGCGGTACTTCTTCGTCACGTTGATCTTGGCGGTGTACGTACCGGCGGCCAGCTGGACCGGCTTGGAGTAGTAACCGGCGTAGGTGTTGGACGCCCAGCCGTTCTCCACGCCCCACACCGATCCGAGGGTGAAGGGGTTCACCGGACAGCTCTGCGGATACTTCGAGTTGGCGGGGGCGTCCGGTCGGACCCGCCCGGAGGCGTTGTTGGGGCAGAACGCCTCGGTCTGGGTGAGCACCGCCTTGCCCTCCGCGTCGGTGATCTTGATCTGCGCGAAGTCCGGCAGCCCGGAGAAGTCCTTCACGAGCCCGGCGGGGAGCGCCTTGGTCGTGGTCTTCTTCCCGTTCCGGAAGACCTGCGAGGCGACGACCGGGTCCTTGTAGGACTTCCGGGTCACCTTGAGCTCGAAGGCGCCGTTCTCGGAGGTGAGATACGTCCCGAGATCCAGGTAGACGCCCGGATCCTCCTTCCAGGAGTCGAGCGTCACCGAGGTGGAGGCGGCGATCAGGCTGAGCTTCGGCGTCGGCTCCGCCGTCTTGGCGTCGGGCGCGGCGGCGACGACGCCCGCGGTCACGGCGACGGCCGCGGCGACGGCGATCGAGGGGCGGGTCAGACGGTTCGTGCGGCCCTGCGGGAATCTGGTCATCATTCCTCGTACTTCCGGCTTCCGGGTGCGTGACGGAACGTGGACGAGCAGCACGGCCCCAACTCACCTGTGGCGACGCTGTGTCCGGACTGTGAGAGGCGGCACGGGGCCCCGCAGGTTGTCTGCACTCACCCGGGCGGCCCACAGTTGTCCGAAAAGTACCGCCCGGCCGGCGTAACGGAGCCCGGCGGGAGGCCTCGACGCGGCTACTGCGCAGCGGCTCTGCCGGACGGCACCCTCGCGCGCTTTTCGGCCAGGGGCGCCGGCAGCGGACCGGCCCGTTTCGTGCGGCGCTGGGTCACGGCGCTCTCGATGCGGGTGATGCCGTGCAGCGCGGCCAGCTCATCGGTCACGTAGGAGTGCAGACCGCTCACGCTGCGGCACTCCACCATGACGAAGACGGAGCTCGGCCCGGTGGTGAGGGCGGCGAACGCGACCTGCGGGTGCCCGGCCAGCGCCTCGGCGACCGCCCGGAGTCCGGCCGGAGGCACATCGAGCCACAGGAGCGCCTCGACGGGGTAGCCGAACAGGGCGGGGTCGATCTCCACCTCGAACGCGAGGACCCCGGAGTCCCGCAGCTGCCCGATGCGCCGCCGCACCGTGGATTCCGAGCACCCCGTGGCCGCCGCCAGCTGCCCCAGCTCCGCCCGCGCGTCCTGCGAGAGGGCGCGCAGCAGAGCGGTGTCGGTCGGGCTCAGCACCGGTAGGGCTGCCGCCGGGTCGGCCCGGGACGCCCGGGGCGGCAGCAACAGGCGTTGCTCCGCCTCGCCGAGGGCGTCCAGCCGGCCCGCCCACCCTCCGACACCGGCGACGGGCCGCAGCACGCACGCCGCACCGACCTCACGGACCCCCTCCGTGCGGGCCAGCCGCTCGAAGAACGAGCGCCGGCCGTCGTCGCCGGGCGGCGGCGTACGGACCATGCAGGTGAGTTCGGTGCCGCCCACCAGCGGAGCGATCCACGACGTGTCCTCCCGCCGCGCGAGCCGGACGGCGAGCGTCTCCACCGCCTCGGGCGCACAGCGGATCCGGACGATCCAGTCCAGCATCCCGGTCCGCCCGCCGTCGACCAGCCCCACGACCCGGAGGGCCAGGCGCGACCGGAGCCGGTGGTAGCGGCGGGCCACGGTGCGCTCCGGTACGCCGACGGCGGTGGCGATACGGCTGAAGGGCAGACGTCCGTCGAGCTGGAGGGCGTGAATGAGCCGACGGTCCAGGGCGTCGAGCGTGACGGTTTCCGTCAACGGGCCCCCTCCTCATGTCCGATTCCGGCGAACTCCGCCCCGAACGCGTCCTGTTCGGACTGCCAGGGGCTGACACTGCCGATGCCCACGGGCTCATGCTCCCACCCACCTGACCGCTCCCGAAGGAGACGACCGCCCATGGAACCTCTCGTCGCGCTCGTCGGCACGACCTGCCTGGCGCTGATCATCGGAGCGTGCGGGGTCCGCCGCCTCCGACGGCTGCCCACCGCCCTGCGCGGTGGACTGATGGTCATGTTCCTGCTGACCGGCGGAGCCCACTTCATCGGCATGCGTGACGAACTCGTCGCGATGGTGCCGCCGGCCCTGCCGGCCCCCGGCCTGCTGGTCACGGTGACCGGCGTCGCCGAGATCGCGGCGGCCCTGGCCCTGCTGCGGCGCGAGAGCGCCGCCCCGGCCGCCGGGCTCCTGACGTTCCTGCTGATCGCGATGTTCCCGGCCAACGTGTACGCGGCGGACACCGCCGAGACCTGGTGGGACGAGCTGATCCCGCGCACGCTGACGCAGCTCGTCTTCCTCGCCGCGACGACCACGGTGCTGGTGGACCAGGTCCGTGCGGCGCTGTCGATGAGGCGGCAGGGAATCGGGCCGCCGTCCGACGCTCCGCGTTCTCCTGCCACTCCCGGCCGATCGATCGCAGCAGGGCCGGATGGACCTCCAGGTACCGGAAGGGTTTGATGCCTCGCCCGGACCGGCCGACCACGGCCGGTACCCGGGAGCCGGGGCGGACCGTACCGCAGTCCGGCCGACGGACCGCTGCGCGACGTCACGCAGATGGACCCCTCAGCGGGCTGGGCGGCGGGCCAGTTGGTCTCCACCGGCTCCGACCTCGACCGCTTCTTCACCGCACTCCTCGCCGGCCGCCTCCTCCCGGCGGCCCAGCTCGGGCCCCCGCGTCAGCGGCCCTTCGCGGCCTCTCCCACCGGACGCCGGTCCAGGATCCGGGCCGTCGCGTCGGCGTCCAGGCGGGCGGTGCCCTCCTCGCCGGTCACCGTGACCCGGACCCGGGGGCCGGCTCCCGTACCCGCGCCCGGCGTCACGTCGATGCGCCAGCTCCTCGGGTCGCGTACGCCCAGGGTCGTGCGGGCCTCGTGGACCAGCGCGGGGAACAGTTCGTACGGGAGCGTCTGGACGTGCACCGTCTCACCGGCCGGGCGGGAGGAGTCGCCGCGGATCTGCATGCGGCGCTCCTCGATGACGATCGCGGTGACGTCCGAGGTGCCCGCCCGGGCCTCCAGATCCGTGGCCGTCTCCCGCATCCGCCCGAGGACCAGCAGTGAGGAGGAGGGTCCGGAGACCGTGGTGGACGTGGTGAACGTCCGGGAGGAGGAGGCGGACGACGTGACGGAGGGCTGCTTCGACGAGGGCCCCGTGTCGTCGTCGGACGTGAACAGCTCGCCCCGGAAGAGGAGCACCACCAGCGCCGCGCCCGCCAGGAACGTGAAGAGCACCAGCATGCACCAGGAGCCCTCGCTCGGCCCCGGGTTCTTCACCAGCGTGGATTCGGGCGCGGAGTCGATCTCCGCCTTCTCGGCCCGGCGGCTCCACTCCGGGGTGGGGCGGGTGACGATCCGCACGTACCAGGGCTCGTCCGGGCGGTACTCCACGACGGCGATGCCGCGCGGCCGGTAGAGGGGGATGTCGACCAGGTTGATGTGCTGGTCGATCTTCACCCGGTACGCCGGCCGGCCGTCCTCCGGCTCCGGCGCCACGGTCAGCCGGAACCTCACCGGCACGTCGGCCGTTTCGCCGCTCGTCGCCCGCAGGTCCTCGATCCGGGCGAGGGCGGTCCGGGTGACCGGCGGATCGCCGGGCCCCGGGGACCGTCGCCCGGCGACGACGCCGATCAGGATGAGGAGGACCAGGCCTCCGCCCCCGGTGAGGACGACGGGCAGCTCCTCCAGGATCGCGCCGACCACGAGGGCCGCGATCGCCGCCCCGGTAACCCCCGACAGGACCGTCAGGCGCAGGGCTTCGAAGATCCTGCGGATCAACGAACTCCCCCGCACGACACGCTCGTCGACGTCAGTGGCGTCCTGCCCGGCCGACCTCTGCCCCGTTGTCCCCATGACCGTGATTGTGCCGGGCGGGGGCGATCCGGGGCAGGGGCCGGCGGAAGAAATACGACGGGGTCAGTCCTCGCCCTCCAGGTTCCCTTCCGTCTCCAGGTACACCTGGCGCAGCGCGTCCAGCACCGCCGGGTCGGGCTTGGCCCACATGCCGCGCGACTCGGCCTCCAGGAGGCGTTCCGCGATGCCGTGCAGGGCCCAGGGGTTGGCCTCCTGGAGGAACTGCCGGTTCTCCGGGTCCAGGACGTACGTCTCGGTGAGCTTGTCGTACATCCAGTCGGCGACGACGCCGGTCGTGGCGTCGTACCCGAAGAGGTAGTCGACGGTGGCCGCCAGCTCGAACGCGCCCTTGTAGCCGTGGCGGCGCATCGCCTCGATCCACTTGGGGTTGACGACCCGGGCGCGGAAGACGCGGGACGTCTCCTCGACGAGCGTGCGCGTGCGGACGGTCTCGGGGCGGGTGGAGTCCCCGATGTACGCGGCCGGTGCCGTGCCCTTGAGCGCGCGCACGGTGGCCACCATGCCGCCGTGGTACTGGAAGTAGTCGTCGGAGTCCGCGATGTCGTGCTCGCGGGTGTCGGTGTTCTTCGCGGCGACCTCGATGCGCTTGTAGGCGCTCTCCATCTCCTCGCGGGCCGGGCGGCCGTCCAGCTCACGGCCGTAGGCGTAGCCGCCCCAGACCGTGTAGACCTCGGCGAGGTCGGCGTCGGTGCGCCAGTCGCGGGAGTCGATGAGCTGGAGGAGGCCCGCGCCGTAGGTGCCGGGACGGGAGCCGAAGATCCGGGTGGTGGCCCGGCGTTCGTCGCCGTGCTCGGCCAGGTCGGCCTGGGTGTGCGCCCGTACGTAGTTCCGCTCGGCGGGCTCGTCCAGTGAGGCGGCCAGCCGCACGGCGTCGTCGAGCAGCCCGACCGTGTGCGGGAACGCGTCACGGAAGAAGCCCGAGATGCGCAGCGTCACATCGATCCGGGGACGGCCCAACTCCTCGTACGGGATGGGCTCCAGGCCGGTCACGCGGCGCGAGGCGTCGTCCCAGACGGGGCGGATGCCGAGCAGCGCGAACGCCTCGGCGATGTCGTCGCCCGCCGTGCGCATCGCGCTGGTGCCCCAGAGGGAGAGGCCGACCGAGGTGGGCCAGTCACCGTTGTCGGTGCGGTAGCGGGTCAGCAGCGAGTCCGCCAGGGCCTGGCCGGTCTCCCAGGCCAGCTTCGAGGGGACCGCCTTCGGGTCCACCGAGTAGAAGTTGCGCCCCGTGGGGAGCACGTTGACCAGGCCGCGGAGCGGGGAGCCGGAGGGGCCCGCCGGGACGAAGCCGCCGTTCAACGCGTGGACGGCGTGGTTGAGTTCGTCGGTCGTGGCCGCCATGCGCGGGACGACCTCGGTGGCCGCGAAGGTGAGGATGTCGGCGACCGCGTCCGGCAGCCCGGCGGCGACCCCCGCCACGGCGGCCGGGTCCCAGTCGGCGTCGTCCATCGCCTGGACGAGCGCGCGGGCCTGCTCCTCGATCGTGTCGGCGGCGGTGCGAGTGGCGGCCGACTCGTCGAGGCCGAGCGCCTCGCGCAGCCCCGGCAGCGAGGCCGTACCGCCCCAGATCTGGCGGGCGCGGAGCACCGCGAGCACCAGGTTGACCCGGTCGTTCCCGGCGGGCGGGTTGCCCAGCACGTGGAGCCCGTCACGGATCTGGACGTCCTTGATCTCGCAGAGCCAGCCGTCGAGATGCATGATGAAGTCGTCGAAGCCCTCGTCCTCCGGCCGGTCCTCCAGCCCGAGGTCGTGGTCGAGCTTCGCGGCCTGGATCAGCGTCCAGATCTGCGCCCGGATCGCGGGCAGTTTCGCCGGGTCCATCGCGGCGATCTGGGCGTGCTCGTCGAGGAGTTGCTCCAGGCGGGCGATGTCGCCGTAGCTGTCGGCGCGGGCCATCGGCGGCACCAGGTGGTCGATCAGCGTGGCGTGGACGCGGCGCTTGGCCTGCGTGCCCTCGCCCGGGTCGTTCACCAGGAACGGGTAGACGAGAGGCAGATCGCCCAGGGCGGCGTCCGGACCGCAGGCGGCCGACAGACCCGCGTTCTTGCCGGGCAGCCACTCCAGGTTGCCGTGCTTGCCTAGGTGGATCATGGCGTCGGCGCCGAAGCCGTTGTCGTCGGCGGAGGCGGCGATCCAGCGGTAGGCGGCCAGGTAGTGGTGCGAGGGCGGCAGATCGGGGTCGTGGTAGATCGCGATCGGGTTCTCGCCGAAGCCGCGCGGCGGCTGGATGAGGATGAGGAGGTTGCCGCGCCGCAGGGCCGCGAGGACGATGTCGCCCTCCGGGTTGGCGGACCGGTCGACGAACATCTCGCCGGGCGCCGGACCCCAGTGCCGCTCCACGGCGAGGCGCAGCTCCTCGGGGAGGGTGGCGAACCAGCGGCGGTAGTCGGCGGCCGGGATACGCACCGGGTTCTTGGCCAACTGCTCGTCGGTCAGCCACTCCTGGTCGTGGCCGCCCGCCTCGATCAGCGCGTAGATCAGCTCGTCGCCGTCGCCGGAGACCAGCCCCGGGATGTCGGCCTCCGGGCCGAAGTCGTACCCCTCGGCGCGCAGCCGCCGCAGCAGCGCCACGGCACTGGCGGGCGTGTCGAGCCCGACCGCGTTACCGATCCGGGAGTGCTTGGTCGGGTAGGCGGAGAGCACGAGCGCGATGCGCTTCTCCGCGTTCGGGATGTTCCGCAGCTTCGCGTGCCGTACGGCGATCCCGGCGACCCGGGCCGCACGCTCGGCGTCGGCGACGTACGCCGGGAGCCCGTCCTCGTCGATCTCCTTGAAGGAGAAGGGGACGGTGATCAGGCGGCCGTCGAACTCCGGCACCGCGATCTGGGTGGCCGCGTCCAGCGGGGAGACGCCCTCGTCGTTCTCCTCCCAGGCGCTGCGCGGGCTGGTGAGGCAGAGCGCCTGGAGGATCGGCACGTCGAGCCCGGTCAGCGCCCCCGCGTCCCACGACTCGTCGTCGCCGCCGGCCGACGCCTCGGCGGGCTTGGTGCCGCCCGCGGCGAGGACGGTGGTCACGATGGCGTCGGCGGCGCGGAGCGCGTCGATCAGCTCGCTCTCCGGCGTACGGAGGGACGCGACGTACAGCGGGAGCGGCCGGGCCCCGGCGTCCTCGACGGCGGTGCACAGCGCGTCGATGAACGCGGTGTTCCCGCTCATGTGGTGGGCGCGGTAATAGAGGACGGCGACGGTCGGCGCGCCCTCGGGCACCTCACGGGCCTCCCGCTCCAGCGCTCCCCACGCGGGGGCCGGGGCGGGCGGCTCGAAGCCGTGGCCGGTCAGCAGCACGGTGTCGGAGAGGAACCGGGCCAGCTGCTCCAGGTTGGCGGGTCCGCCGTGCGCGAGGTAGGCGTGCGCCTCGGCGGCGATGCCGATCGGCACGGTGGAGGCGGCCATCAACTGGGCGTCGGGGGCCTGCTCACCGGTCAGCACGACGACGGGGCGGCCGGTGGCCAGCACCGCGTCCAGGCCCTCCTGCCAGGCCCGTACACCGCCGAGGAGGCGTACGACGACGAGGTCGACGCCGTCCAGCAGCTCCGGCAGTCCGTCGAGGGAGACGCGGGAGGGGTTGGCGTACCGGTAGCTGACGGGCCCCTCGGAAGCGCGGGCGCTCAGGAGGTCGGTGTCGGACGTCGACAGGAGCAGGATCATGCTGCGTCAGGCCTTCCTCGGGGTGTCCACGCCCCGGGCGGTGTCGGAGGGTCTCCCCGCGTCCGGCTCGGGAGCCGGGCGCTGCGCCCGGCTCGGAAACCTGGCGCTCGGGGAAGGGAGTTCCTGACTCGCCCGGCCGGTGGTGGCGGCCGTGCTCACAGTGGCGGGACCGCGCCGGAATCTCACCGGGCTTCCTCCCCTGTCGCCGTCTGGCGATGGCGGCCTGAACGGACCACCGCCTGCATCCTAAGCGGCGGGGCGGGACGGGGGCAGGG
>NZ_JAAXYC010000311.1 GCF_018619185.1 Streptomyces sp. McG3
CCGCCGCGTCACCCCCGCCACCGCCGCTTCGCCCCGTCACCGCCCGTCGCGCAGGTCCTCCACTCCCCCGGCCAGGAACGCGATCCGGTCGAAGACCGCGCCGCAGCCCTCACCGGTGGGCGACTGCACCAGGAAGCCGGCGCGGGCGGCCGCCCGTTCCTTGTCCGTACCCAGGGTGAAGACGCGGACGAAGGTCCATCTCTCGCCGTCGGTGGAGGCGTGGAAGGCGTAGGCGCCGCCGGTGCGGCTGAGGCGGAGCCAGCAGGCGCCCTCATCCACGACGAAGGCGTTGGCGTCGTCGGAGTGGCCCCGGGTGACGACGGTGCAGACGGTCGGGAGGCCGGAAGAGTGCTCCAGGCAGAGCTTGGCCCACTCGCGGTCCCCGACGTGGAGGTACAGCGCGCCCGCGTCACCGGCCGACAGCAGCCCCGGGCGCACCCGGGCCATCAGCCGGAAGTCGCCCTCCCCCACCGGTCCGAGCAGGCGTGGGGCGTCGGAGCCCGGGTCCAGGGAGTCGCCGGACGGGGGGACGAACAGGTCCTGGCCGGGTCCGGCCCGGCCCGTCAGCACACCGTCCGCGTGGGCCCATCGTCCGTCGGGGCCCTCCGCGTCCAGGGCGAAGGGGAGGGCGAGGGCGTGCGGCTCCCGGCTCATGCGCGGCGTCCGTCCACCCGGCGGGGCAGGCCCAGCGGGTTGCCCTCGCGCAGCTCCGGCGGGAGGAGCGCCTCGGGGGTGGACTGGTACGTGACGGGGCGCAGCCAGCGTTCGATCGCCGTCGCGCCTACGGAGGTGGAGGTGGAGGTGGTGGCCGGGTAGGGGCCGCCGTGGTGCTGGGCGGGGGCGACGGCGACGCCGGTCGGCCAGCCGTTGACGAGGATGCGCCCGGCGAGCGGGGTGAGCGCGGCCAGCAGGCGCGCCGCGTCGGGGTCGTCGTCCTCGGTGGCGGTCTGGAGGGTGGCGGTGAGGTTCCCGGGCAGCCGGGCGAGGACGGCGGCGATCTCGTCGACGGAGGTGTACCGGGCGATCACGGTGACCGGCCCGAAGCACTCCTCCAGCAGCGCGTCGTGCGGGCCCTCGACGGTCAGCCGGGCGGCCGGGACGGTGAGGAATCCGGCGGAGACGGTGTGCTCGCCGCCCGCGCCGGGGGTGACGGGCGCCCCGACGTCCGGCAGCGCGGCCCGCTCCCGTACGCCGGCGACGAAGGCGTCCCGCATGCGGTGGTCCAGCAGGACGCCGGAGCCGGTGGAGCTGACCGTCTCGGTGAGCGTCTTGAGGAGCTGGTCGCCCGTCGCGCCCTCGGGGACCAGGACGAAGCCGGGCTTGGTGCAGAACTGGCCGGCGCCCAGGGTCATCGAGCCGCCGAGGCCTGCGCCGATCTCCCCGGCGCGCTCGGCGGCCGCCGCCCCGGTGACGACGACCGGGTTGAGGGAGCCGAGTTCGCCGTGGAAGGGGATGGGGGCGGGTCGGGCGGCCGCCGCGTCGAACAGGGCGCGTCCACCGCGTACCGAGCCGGTGAAGCCGGCCGCGCTCACCAGCGGGTGGCGGATCAGCTCGACACCCGCGTCGAAGCCGTGCACCAGGGTCACGACGCCCTCGGGCAGTCCGGTGCGGGCGGCGGCGCGGCGGAGGACCGAGGCGCAGAGTTCGGAGGTGGCCGGGTGGTCGGGGTGCGCCTTGACCACGACCGGGCAGCCGGCGGCGAGCGCGCTGGCCGTGTCGCCGCCGGGGACGGAGAAGGCGAGCGGGAAGTTGCTGGCCGCGTAGACGGCGACGACCCCGAGCGGGATCTTGTAGCGGCGCAGGTCGGGCCAGGGCGGGGTCCGGGAGCCGTCCTGGTGGTCGATGTGGACGTCGAGGTAGGCGCCTTCGTCCACGACCTCCGCGAACGCCCTCAACTGGGCTGCGGTACGGGCCAGTTCACCGCTGAGCCGGGCCGGTCCGAGGGCGGTCTCCGCGTCGGCCGCCTCGACGATGTGCTCGCCGGACTCCTCCAGCGTTTCCGCCGCCGTCCGCAGGAACGCGGCGCGCGCCGCGCGGTCGGCGAGGGCGTCGCGGACGGCGTGGGCCGCCCGGACGGCCCGGTCGACCTCCTCGGCGGTGGCCTCCACCGCGACCTGCTCGCGCGGGTTCCCGGTTCGGGGGTCGACACTCCAGACTGGTGCTGCGCTCACCGTGATTACCTCCCGTGGTGCGACCGTCCTCCGGCCGACTTCCGGCCGGCTTCGGCCGCACATCGGCAAGTGTTCGGTATTCTGAACGGAGTTCCTGAACGTGAATGCCCTGGGACTCTATTTCCGGGCGTTCGGTGTTGGCAATCGTGTGGCGGCTTTTCGGACGCCGAAGCGGACGAGAAGTCGATGAGCTGGAGAAGGGGGCGTGGGCGATGTCGGTCGCCGAGTCCGGTGGGGCACAGGTCAAGTCCGCGGTACGGACCGTGGAACTCCTCGAATACTTCGCGGGGCGGCCCGGCATGCACTCGCTGGCCGCCGTCCAGGAGGCCGTCGGCTATCCCAAGTCGAGCCTCTACATGCTGCTGCGCACCCTGGTGGAGCTGGGCTGGGTGGAGACGGACGCGACGGGCACCCGGTACGGGATCGGCGTCCGCGCCCTGCTGGTCGGCACGTCGTACATCGACGGCGACGAGGTCGTGGCCGCCGCCAGGCCCACCCTGGACCGGCTGTCCGACGACACCACGGAGACCATCCACCTGGCCCGCCTCGACGGGACGAACGTGGTCTACCTCGCCACCCGGCAGTCCCAGCACTATCTGCGCCCCTTCACCCGGGTCGGCCGCCGGCTGCCCGCGCACTCCACCTCGCTCGGCAAGGCGCTGCTGGCGACCCACAGCGACGAGCAGGTCCGCAAGATGCTGCCCGAGTCGCTGCCCGCGCTGACCGAGCACACCATCACGGACCGCGAGAAGCTCATCGAGGAGCTGCGGCTGGTCCGCGAGCAGGGCTACGCGGTGGACCGCGAGGAGAACACCGTCGGCCTGCGCTGCTTCGGCGTGGCGATCCCCTACCGGACGCCCGCGCGCGACGCGATCAGCTGCTCGGTGCCGGTCGCCCGGCTCACCCCCGGTCACGAACAGCTGGTGAAGGACGCCCTGTTCGACGCCCGGGACCGGCTCACCCTCGCGACCCGGAGGCTCTGATGGCCCAGATAGTGCTGCGCCCGGTCGAGGACGGGGACCTGCCGCTGTTCTTCGCCTGGATGAGCGACCCCGAGGCGACCCGTGTCGCCGCGTTCACCGCCGAGGACCCCACCGACCGGGCCGCGTTCGACGCCCACTGGGCGCGGATCCGGGCCGGGTCGCGTGTGGTGATGCGCACGGTGGTGGCCGACGGTGCGGTGGTGGGCCATGTCGGGGAGTACGGGGACCCCGGCGACCGCCAGGTCACGTACTGGATCGGCCGCGCGCACTGGGGCCGGGGACTGGCGACGGACGCCCTGCGGGCGTACCTCGACGAGACGCCCACGCGCCCGCTGCACGCGCGGGCGGCGGCCGACAACCTCGGCTCGCGCCGGGTGCTGGAGAAGTGCGGCTTCGTGGTGACCGGCAAGGATCGCGGATTCGCCCGGGCGCGGGGCGAGGAGATCGACGAGGTCCTGGTCACGCTGGCCGGCTGAGACGGGCCCCTCCCCCGCGTGGCGGAGACGGATCGTCGCCGGGCAGGACGTGCGGGGCCGGCCGGCGCGGAAGCCTGGGTGCCATGACAGTGAACCGGCCCCCCGAGGCACTCTCGCCCGCTCCGCCGCACCGTTCCGGGGCGCCCGGGCGCCCTGGGACACCACCGCACCGCGCCGAGGCGCCCTCGTACCGCGTCGCACCGCCCTCGTACCGCGTCGGCCGGGCGCGGTCCGTGCTCCGCGTGGTCGCCATGGTGGCCTGTCTGCCCTACATCGGGCTCAAGGCGGCCTGGATGGCGGGCAGTCGGCTCGGCATCCCGGAGGGCAGCGCGCTGCTGGACGGCGGCACCCTGCTGCGCGTCGCCAACGGGGCCACGGTGCTGATGGACGGTGCCGTCATCGTCCTCGCCCTGCTCCTCACCCGGCCCTGGGGCCGACGGGTGCCCGCCTGGCTGCTGGTGCTGCCCATGTGGGTGGCGAGCGGCCTGCTGCTGCCGATCATGACGGCCTTCCCGGTCCAGCTGGCCGTCCGGCTCCTCGGCGGTGGCGACGGCCGGCCGGTCGGCGAGGGGAACTCCGAACCGTTCCTCGACCCGTGGGTCTTCGGCGTCGTCTACGGCGGCTTCATCGTCCAGGGCCTCGCCCTCGGCGCCCTCTTCGCGCTGTACGCCAGGGAGCGCTGGGGCCGGCTGTGGCAGGGGCGGCTGCGGGATCTGCCGGTGGGTCCGACCACGCCCGCCCTGCGCGCGACCGCCGTCGCCGCCGCTTCGGCGGCTCTCTTTCCCGGCGTCACGCACCTGCTGTGGGTCAGCGGTTCGACCGCCGGGCTCGACGCCGGCCGGGCGGCGGACCGCACCAGCGACTTCTACGTCCTGGAAGCCGTCAACCTGCTCTTCGTGGTGGTCACCGCCGTCGGGGTGCTCCTGCTCGCCTTCCGCCGCACCGGCCGTCTCTCCCTGCGTCTGCCGCTCGTCCTGGCCTGGGCCGGTTCGGCGGAGACGGCCTGCTGGGGCGGCTGGCTGAGCCTCGCGGGGCTGATCGGCGCGGGCGAAGCGGCGGACCGGCCGACGACGGCGACGGTGTTGACCTACGCTGTCCAGATGCTGGCAGGGGCGCTCGTCGTGACGCTGGGCGCCTACTTCTTCGCGGAGCGCGCGGCGGCTTCCGCGCTGCCGACGACCGCCGACACCCCGGCCGCTGCTGCCCCGTCCGCCGCCGACCGGGTGTCATGAAGCCGCTGGCCGCGTTGTCCGGACGACGGGCGCGGCTGCGCTGGCTGCATCAGATCATCGGCGGCGCGCTGCTGATGCCGTACTTCCTCGTCGGCACGGTCCTGGTCGGCATGACGGGTGGCGGGGAGGCTCTCTTCTCCTCCGTGCCCGCCCAGTTCGCCGCTTTCGCCATCGCCCTGCCGATCGCGGCGGCCACCGGTGTCTTCCCGCTCGTCCGGCCGCTGTCCGTGGCCGCCGTCCGCGCCCTGTGCGGGGTGCCGCCGGCCCTGCTGGCCGACGGTCCCGCCCGGACCCGGCAGGCGCGGGTGCGTGCCGCCGGCTGGTACACCCTGCATCTGGCGCTCGGCGGGATCGTCAGCGGGGCCAGCCTGGCACTGCCGCCGTTCGCGGTGGCGGTCGCCGCCCTGCCGTTCTCCGCCCCGCTGCGCTCCACCTGGCTGCTCGACGGCCCCGAGGTGCTTCGGGAGCCGTGGGCCCTGGCTCTCGCCCCGTTCGCCGGGCTCGCCATGCTGCTGGCGCTGGCGCTGGTCGCGGCCGCGACCGGGGAGTTGCTGGCCCGGCGCGCCCCGGTGCTGCTGGGACCGACGCCCGAGGACCGGCTGGCCGCCGCCGAGCGCCGGGCGGCGGATCTGGCGGTGCGCAACCGGCTCGCCCGGGAGCTGCACGACTCGGTGGGGCACGCGTTGAGTGCGGTGACCCTTCAGGCGGGGGCGGCGCGCCGGGTCCTGGACCGCGATCCGGAGTTCGTCCGCGAGGCGCTGACCGCCATCGAGGAGACGACGCGGCGGACGGTCGGGGAGCTGGACTCGGTGCTGGGGCTGCTGCGGCAGGACGGGGAACCGGACGACGAGGGCACGGTGCACGGACCGGGGCTCGACGCGCTCGACGGGCTGCTGGCGCACTGCGGGGTGCGGGTGGCGTACGAGCGGCGGGGCGATCCGGACGGTCTGGACCCGGTGGTCTCGCGGGAGGCGTACCGGATCGTCCAGGAGGGGCTGAGCAACGCGTCACGGCACGGCGGGGGCGCGTCCCCGGTGCGGCTGCTGATCGCGGTGCGGGAGAGGGAGTTGGAGATCGTGATGGAGAATCCGCTGGGCGAGCGGCCCGCCGTGGTACGTCCCGGGGGCGGTCGCGGACTGCGCGGCATCGCGGAGCGGGCCGTCCTGCTGGGCGGCCGGACCGAGGCGGGGGCGGACGACGGCGTCTGGCGGCTGACCGCCCTGCTGCCGCTGCCGGGCAGGGCCGGGCGGAAGGAGGGACGGCGATGAGCGGGGCTCCGGTGCGGGTGGTGCTGGCGGACGACGAGCGGATGGTGCGTACGGCGCTGCGGGTGATCCTGGACGCCGAGGAGGGCATCGAGGTCGTCGGGGAGGCCGCCACGGGTGCGGAGGCCGTGTCCGTGGTGCGGGCGCTGCGGCCCGACGTGGTGCTGATGGATGTGCGGATGCCGGAGATCGACGGCATCCGGGCGACGGAGCAGATCCTCGCCACGCTGGAGGACCCGCCGAGGATCGTCGTCGTGACGACCTTCGAGAACGACGCGTACGTGTACGAGGCCCTGCACGCCGGGGCGGCCGGGTTCCTGCTGAAGCGGTCGGCCGCCGAGGAGCTGGTGCAGGCGGTACGCCTGGTGGCGTGCGGGGACTCGCTCCTCTTTCCGGCGGCGGTGCGCACGCTGGCCACCGAGCACGCCGGACGGCGGGCGGCCGGGGCTCCGGCGTGGGTCGCGAGGCTGACCGGGCGGGAGGCGGACGTGCTGCGGCTGATGGCGGCGGGGCTGACCAACGCGGAGATCGCGGGGCGGCTCTCGGTGGGCCCGGCGACGGCGAAGACGCATGTGGCGGCGGTCCTCGCGAAGACCGGCGCCCGGGACCGCACCCAGGCGGTCATCGCGGCGTACGAGTCCGGTTTCATCACCCCGGGCTGAGCCGCGCGGCTCGGCGCGCCGGGTGAGAAATCGGTGAGAAGCGGCACGATCGGGAACGCCCGGAACGCGTCCGCTCGTCCCTCCAGCGGGATGAACAAGACAATCAGGCGCGCTTCGGTCTTCTGTCTGCTCATGGTGCTCGCCCTGCTGGTGCGGGCGACGTGGGTGCAGGGCTACCAGGCCAAGGCGCTCGCAGACGACGAGCACAACCGGCGGAACACCATCGCGCAGTACGCGCAGCCGCTCGGGGACATCATCGTGGCCGGTTCGCCGGTCACCGGATCGAAGGGGACCAGTGGCGGCGACCTCCGGTACAAGCGCACGTACCCCCAGGGCGAGCTGTACGCGCCCGTTACCGGCTACAGCTCGCAGGCGTACGGGGCGAACCAGCTGGAGGGCATCTACAGCGACGTCCTGGACGGCACGGACGACCGGCTGAAGAACCCGAAGGACCTGCTCACCGGCGGGCAGGCCGCCCCCGGCAACGTGCTGACGACGATCGACCCGGACGTCCAGAAGGCGGCCTACGAGGCGCTCGGCGACGCCAAGGGCGCGGCGGTGGCCATCGACCCGAGGACCGGACGGATCCTCGGCATGGTCTCCACCCCCTCGTACGACCCCTCGACGATCAGCGGGACGGCGGACCAGGACGCCTGGCAGGCCCTGCTGGACGACCCGGACAAGCCGCTGGTCAACCGGGCGATGCGGCAGCCGCTGCCGCCGGGCTCCACGTTCAAGCTGGTGGTCGCGGCGGCCGCGCTGGAGAACGGGCTGTACGGCTCGGTCGACGAGCGCACCGACAGCCCCGACCCGTACACCCTGCCCGGCACCAGCACCGTGCTCCCCAACGAGAACACGTCCGCCCCCTGCGAGAACGCGACCCTGCGCACCGCGCTCCAGTACTCCTGCAACAACGTCTTCGCGAAGGCCGCCGCCGACCTCGGCCAGGACGAGGTCAAGGAGATGGCGGACGCGTTCGGGTTCGACACCGAGAAGCTGGACGTCCCCGTACGGGCGGCGAAGAGCGTCTATCCGACCGGTATGGACAAGGCGCAGACGGCGCTGACGGGGATCGGCCAGTTCGAGGTCACCGCGACCCCGCTCCAGATGGCGATGGTCACCTCGGCCCTCGCCAACGGCGGTGAGCTGGCCGCGCCGCACATGGTCTCCCAGGTGACCGACGGGGACGGCACGGTGCTGGAGGAGACCGCCGACGGCGACACCGAGCGGGTGGTGAAGGAGTCGACCGCCGAGCAGCTGCGGAGCGCGATGGTGATGGTCGTCGAGGAGGGCACCGGCACCAACGCCCGGATTCCCGGGGCCGAGGTGGGCGGCAAGACGGGCACCGCGCAGCACGGCGTGGAGAACAGCAGCACTCCGTACGCCTGGTTCACCTCGTACGCGAAGGACCGCGACAGCGGCAAGGAGGTCGCCGTCGCGGTGATCGTGGAGGACTCGGGGGCGGCGCGTTCCGAGATCAGCGGCAACGGGCTGGCCGCGCCGATCGCGCAGAAGACGATGCGGGCGGCGCTGGAGCGGTGACGCGAGGGGCTGCCGGAGCGGTGGCACCCGGCGCCGCCTGAGCGGCCCGGTCACCGCACCGGTGGTCCGGCGGGTTCCACCGGGGCGGTCACCCCTCGCTCGTGGGCCGCCCCTCCGCCAGGTCCCGGACCGCGCGCTCCAGCCGTGTCCGTCGCGTCTCCGGCGTCGCGGCCTGGAGCAGCGGGAGCATCACCAGGTAGCGGGCGGTCCGGTCGAGCCCGTCGAACGCCGCGCGGGCCGCCGGGTCCGCGGCGAGCGCGGCGGCGAGGTCGTCGGGGACGACAGCCGTCGCCTGCGACGCGTAAGCGCGGTCCCAGCGGCCGTCCTCCTGGGCCCGTCGGACCTCGGCGAGGCCGGGCTCCCGCATCCGGCCCGCCGCCGCCAGGGCCGCGACCTTCTCGACGTTCACCCGCGACCACAGGCTCCTCGGTCGCCGCGGTCCGTACTTCTGCAGGTAGTACCGCTCGTCCAGGCCCCGGCGCTGCCCGGAGATCCAGCCCCAGCACAGCCCCACGTCGACCAGTTCGTCATCGGTGACCGACGTGATCCCCGACGCCTTCTTCGCGACCTCGACCCATACGCCCTCGTGGCGGGTGTGGTGCTCGGCCAGCCAGTCCTCGAAGGCCGCCGCGTCCGGGAACGCGACGACCTCCACCCCGTTGTGTTCCTTCATGCGGGCCAGGCTAGCCCCGCCGCGCCCGGGTGGAGCCGGCCGCTCACGGCGGGCCCGGCCTCTCTAGGGCATCCGCCCGATGCCGCCGCACCGCCTTACTCCCCAGCATGAGCCGCACGGCCCGCACGGACGGGTCGCGGAGCACGAGGCGGAGGGCGGGGGCGGCATGGGC
>NZ_JAAXYC010000312.1 GCF_018619185.1 Streptomyces sp. McG3
CCCCAGCACCCGCCCCTCTCCTGGGACCGGGCGCGGGCGGTCGCGGCGCGGGCCGGGCGGGCCGCGCCGCTCGCGACGATCCGGTTGCCGCTCGACCGCGCGCTCGGGCATGTGCTGGCCGAGCCGCTCGGCGCGCTCACCGATCTGCCGTCCTTCGACACCTCGGCCATGGACGGCTGGGCGGTCGCCGGACCGGGGCCCTGGGCGTTCGGGGCAGGGGCGGGACTCCTCGCCGGACGCGGCCCGGCCGCCGGACTGCCCGACGGCACCGCCGTACGGATCGCCACCGGCGCCCGCGTCCCGCCCGACGCCACGGCGATCATCCGCAGCGAGCACGCGCACGCCGACGAGGCCAAGGGGCTGCTGCACGCCCGGCGGCCGGTGGTCGCCGGGCAGGACATCAGGCCCCGGGGCCAGGAGTGCCGCTCGGGGGAGCAGCTCGTTCCGGCCGGGACGGTCGTGACCCCGGCCGTGCTCGGTCTCGCCGCGGCCGCCGGGTACGACGCGCTGCCCGCCGTGCCCCGTCCGCGCGTCGACATCCTCGTCCTCGGCGACGAACTGCTCGCCTCCGGCCTGCCGCACGACGGGCTCATCCGGGACGCCCTCGGCCCCATGCTCGGCCCTTGGCTGCGGGCCCTGGGCGCCGAGGTCTCCGGGACCCGCCGCCTCGGCGACGACGCGGAAGCGCTGCGCGACGCCCTCAGCGCCTCCGACGCCGACCTGATCGTCACCACCGGCGGCACCGCCTCCGGCCCGGTCGACCATGTGCACCCGGTCCTCGACGCCCTTGGGGCCGAACTCCTGGTGGACGGGGTCGCCGTCCGCCCCGGCCACCCCATGCTGCTGGCACGGCTGCCGGCTGCCGGACGGCAGAAGCGACAGCCGGAGCGGCAGTCGCAGGGACAGCCGGAGGGATCGCCGCAAGGGCAGTCGCAGGGACAGCCGAAGGGGCAGCCCCAGGGTCCGCCGGACGGGCCTTATCTGGTCGGGCTGCCCGGCAATCCGCTCGCGGCCGTATCAGGCCTGCTGACGCTCGCGGAGCCGCTGCTCGCGGGGATCGCGGGCCGCCCCGCCCAGGACGCGTACCGGGCCCTCGTCCATGCGGAGGTGCACGGGCATCCGCACGACACCCGCCTCGTCCCCGTGGTCCACCGCGCGGGCCGGCCGGGCAGCCGGGACCACGTCGCGCCGCTCCGCTACAACGGGCCCGCGATGCTGCGGGGCATCGCCGCGGCGGACGGACTGGCCGTGGTGGAGCCGGGCGGGGTACGGTCCGGCACCGAGGTGGAGATTCTGGATCTCCCATGGGCCCCGGCGACGCCGTGGACGGAAGGGTGTTTCACGTGAAACTTCCCGGCCACGATGCGATGGCCAGGCGAGCCGAAGAAGTGGTCGTGCCGACCCGGGTGATGCTGCCCCGCCGGGTCGTCGACGGCCCGGCGCGCCAGGTCGGCAAGCGCCTGCTGATGGCGCTGCTCGTGCTGGCCGCGACCGTGCTGATCGTCTGGCTCGACCGCGGCGGCTACAACGACAACGCCGACGGCAAGGTCGATCTGCTCGACGCGGTCTACTACGCGACGGTCACCCTCTCCACCACCGGGTACGGGGACATCACCCCGTACAGCGACGGGGCCAGGCTGATCAACGTGGTGCTCGTGACACCGCTGCGCGTGCTCTTCCTGATCATCCTGGTCGGCACCACTCTCGAAGTCCTCACGGAACGGACCCGCGAGGACTTCCGGCTGAAGCGTTGGAGATCCAACTTGCGTGACCACACCGTCGTCGTCGGCTTCGGTACGAAGGGCCGCTCGGCGATTCTGACGCTCTGCACCACCGGTCTGCGGAAGGACCAGATCGTCGTCGTCGATCCGGCCTCCAAGGTGATCGAGGCCGCCAACGCCGAAGGGTTCACCGGCGTGCTCGGCGACGCCACCCGCAGTGATGTCCTGCTGCGGGCCGAGCTCCAGAAGGCGCGTCAGATCATCATCGCCACCCAGCGTGACGACACCGCCGTCCTGGTGGCCCTGACCGCGCGTCAGCTGAACCGGGGGGCGAAGATCGTGGCGGCGGTGCGCGAGGAGGAGAACGCTCCCCTTCTGCGGCAGTCCGGCGCCGACGCCGTCATCACCAGCGCCAGCGCCGCAGGACGGCTGCTCGGCCTCTCCGTCCTCAGCCCCAGCGCGGGCACCGTGATGGAGGACCTGATCCAGCAGGGCAGCGGCCTCGACCTGGTGGAACGGCCGGTCATAAAGGCCGAGGTGGGCAAGAACGTACGGGAGACGGACGACCTCGTCGTCAGTGTCCTGCGCGGGCACCGGCTGCTCGGCTACGACGACCCGGCGGCCAGCCCGTTGCAGCTGACCGACCGGGTCATCACCATCGTGCGGAAGAGCCCCAGCTCCACCCCCTTGCAGAACAACTCGATGCCGCCGCGCCCCTGAACACGGGCCGCGCCGGAGTAGCCTCGCGGCCATGCATGCGATCACGATTCCCGAACCCGGCGGCCCCGAGGCGCTCGTGTGGGCCGAGGTGCCCGATCCCGTACCCGGTGACGGCGAGGTCCTCGTCGAGGTCGTCGCCTCCGCCGTGAACCGTGCGGACGTGCTCCAGCGGCAGGGCTTCTACAACCCGCCGCCCGGCGCGTCCCCCTACCCCGGCCTGGAGTGCGCCGGCCGGATCCTCGCGCTCGGCCCCGGGGTGACCGGCTGGGCGGTCGGCGACGCCGTGTGCGCGCTGCTGGCGGGCGGCGGCTACGCGGAGAAGGTCGCCGTTCCGGCGGGCCAGCTCCTCCCCGTACCGGAGGGCGTCGACCTGGTGGAGGCCGCGGCGCTCCCCGAGGTCACCGCGACGGTGTGGTCCAACGTCTTCATGGTGGCCCACCTCCGCCCCGGCGAGACCTTCCTGGTGCACGGCGGCTCCAGCGGCATCGGCACGATGGCGATCCAGCTGGCGAAGGCGGTCGGGGCCCGGGTCGCGGTCACGGCCGGCAGCCCGGAGAAGCTCGCCCGGTGCGCCGAGCTGGGGGCGGACATCCTCATCAACTACCGCGAGCAGGACTTCGTCGAGGAGCTGCGGGAGAACACCGCCGGTTCGGGGGCCGACGTCATCCTGGACCTCATCGGCGCCAAGTACCTGGACCGGAACGTCACGGCGCTCGCTGTCAACGGCCGCCTCGCGATCATCGGCCTCCAGGGCGGCGCCAAGGGCGAGCTGAATCTCGGCGCCCTGCTGACCAAGCGGGCCGCCGTCACCGCGACCTCCCTGCGGGGCCGCCCGCTCCACGAGAAGGCCGCCATCGTCGCCGCCGTACGCGAGCACGTGTGGCCGCTGATCGAGGGCGGGGTGGTCCGGCCGGTGGTGGACCGGGCGCTGCCGATGGCGGACGCCGCCGAGGCGCACCGGGTGCTGGAGTCCAGCGCGCACATCGGGAAGGTGCTGCTGGCCGCGCCGTCGGCCGGCGCCTGAACCGTGAACGGACAGGCGGACGACGACCTGACCCGTGGAACGGATACCTGACTCCGTGAACGGGCCGCACGCACGACGAGGGGCCCGGCGCACACCGTGATGTGCGCCGGGCCCCTCGTGGTCGGTCCTCGGACTTCAGGAGGCGGATACGGGGTTTACAGATACGGGCCCGAACGGATCGGGCCGTGCGGGTCCGCGCCGCCTTCCTCGTCCTCGTGTCCGGTGCCGGGCGGCAGGGCGCGGCGCATCTGCTCCAGTTGGGCGCGGGCGGCCATCTGCTGGGCGAACAGCGCGGTCTGGATGCCGTGGAACAGGCCCTCCAGCCAGCCCACGAGCTGTGCCTGGGCGATCCGCAGCTCGGCCTCGGAGGGCACCGACTCCTCGGTGAACGGCAGGGACAGCCGCTCCAGCTCCTCGACCAGCTCGGGCGCCAGGCCGTCCTCCAGCTCCTTCACGGAGCTGGCGTGGATCTCCTTGAGCCTGACCCGGCTCGCCTCGTCGAGAGGGGCCGCCCTGACCTCCTCCAGGAGCTGCTTGATCATGCTGCCGATGCGCATGACCTTCGCGGGCTGTTCCACCATCTCCGTCACCGGGACCTCGCGCGACTCGTCGTCACTGGCACCGCCGCCGATAGCCATTCCGTCCTGGCCCACGACAAGGACCTGCGGGTGCTCCTGCGACCGGTCATTCCTCGGCATTTCCATGCCGCCATTGTCTCGCACACGTGCCGTACCCCACGTTGGTGCCCCCGAGAACGCAAGATCCACCGTCTTCGGGGGCACCGAAAGCCTTCCGGCGGCACCGGAAGCGCCCTTCACCCCGCGCGTCGGGTCAGGGTCAGCCGGGAGCTGGTGAGGCCGGCGGCGAGCAGTCCGGCGAGCACCGGGACGACCAGGGCCAGCAGCCCGATGGTCTCCCACGGCATCACGATCGGCGTGTAGGCCGACTCCATCGGGTCCTCCCGCATGTCCGCGAGTGCCGCGCGCAGGTCGGTCAGCCGCAGGGCCACCGCGGGCACGAGCCCCGCCGCCGTTCCCAGGAGCACTCCGGTCAGGGCGACGACCAGGCACTGGAAGCCGGACAGCGAACGCCGTACACCCGGGGGCGCGCCCACCGCGCTGAGCGTGGTGAGGTCGGCCTCCGCGTCGGCCTTGGACAGCCCGGTCGTGATGGCCGCCGCGCCCAGGGTGACCACTCCGGCGAAGAGGGCGAGGATCAGCAGGATCGTGTCGTCGTCCGTCTGCGGCATCTCGTTCTCGGTCATCAGGTACGCGCGGTTCCCCGCCTGCTCCAGCGCCGCGTGGGCCGCCTGGTTCTCGGCGTCCGTGGGATCGCGGTGGAGCGTGTAGAAGCTGCCGTAGTCCTCGACGTGCAGGCCGAGCCGCTCCGCGGTGCCCTTCGGCATGATCATCCGGATGCCGGGAGTCGCCGCGTAGCGGTCCGGTGCGACGTACACCTTCAGCTGGTCCGTGCTGGTACGGGCCTTTCCGGGGTGCAGGGCCCGCATCTTCTTGTCGCGGTCGTTGTAGATGTGCGCGGCCTTGAGGGTGACCTCGCCGTTCTTCGCGTACGCCGGGTTCAGCAGGACGGGAACGCCCTCCGCCAGGGCCTTCGCCGCCGCCGGGTCGTCCAGCTTCACGTACGAGGCGAGCATGTCCGCGCCCCCGACCACGATCTTGTCGCTGCCGGTGCCGAACGCGGTCATGGTGTAGTTCTCGTCCATGCAGGCCGGGGAGTTCATCAGCCGCTTGTGCTCGTCCGCCGAGATCCGCAGGGCGAGCTCCTTGGCGCCCTTGCCCTTCAACGGGCAGGAGTGTCCCTCGCCGGTGGGCTTGACGAATTCGAGGGTGCCGCAGCCGTTCTCCTCCTCGTAGTAGACCGAGCAGTCGCTGCCGGCCCATACCCGTCCGATGTCGGCGCGGGCGCCGCTGACCGGGAAGTTCTGCTCGACGGCGGACCGTGAGCGGGGCAGTTCGGCGTCGTCGCCGACGTCGGCGGCCATCAGCGCGGCGGTGCCCGGCGTCATGTTGGGCACATGGTCGTACGCCTGCTCGGCGGCGTTGCTGCTGGTGTACGTGGCGATGGCGACGCTGCCCGCGACGGCCGCCATCACGGCGGCGACGGCGGGTGCGGTACGGCCCCGGTTGCGGGCCGCGTCGCGCAGGGCGATACGGGGCGTCAGCGGGAGCCTCCGGCCGAGCCGGCCGAGGAAGCCGACGATCACCGGGATGCAGCCGAGGACGCCCAGTTCGGCGAGGACGGATCCGCCGGCGACGAGGTTGGTGCTGCCGTTGACACCGCCGTACACCGCTACGGCGACACCGGCCGCGAGCGCGACGGCGCCGATGACGGGCAGCGCGCGGGAGCTGCGGCGGGTGCCGCGCCGGCCGGTCAGCGACTCCAGGACGGACTGGCGGCCCGCGACGATCGCCGGGGCGAGCGCGGCGAGGACGCCGGTGACCAGGCCGAGCACGGCGATGCCGAGGATCTCCCAGGGCTGCACGGTCAGCTCGCCGAAGCGGCGGCCCGTGAAGTCCTCGATCAGCGGCCGGAACAGTGCGGTCAGACCGAACCCGGTGGCGACGCCGGCCACCGCGCCGACCCCGCCGAGCACCGCGCCGCCCGCGAGCACCACGGCCCGGACCTGTCCCCGGCTGCCGCCGCACGAGCCGACCAGGCCCAGCTGGCGCCGCGAACGGCGGGCGCCCACGGCGAACGCCGGACCGGCCAGCAGCACGATCTCCAGGACGGCCATGGCGGCCACCGTGAGGGCCGCCGCGGTCAGCTCCGCGTCCCCGTCGTAGGTGTTGCCCATCATGGCCGCCATCGGGACCTCGGAGTCCGGCGGCGGGTTCAGGGCGACCTGGCGCGACGTGACCACCACGCCCTTCTCGTTGGCGGCGAGGACGTCCTGCCAGGTCACACCTGCGGGCGGGCCCTCGACCAGCCAGTCAGGGTCGGTCGCCTGGGGCGGCAGGATGTCCTTGTCGCCGTCGGCGGTCTTCTGCCAGGGGGCGATGACCGCGCCGGGGAGCGCGTACAGGGCGTCGGCCCGCAGATCGGCGGGCAGTTCGACCGTGCCGGTGAGGGTGTAGGACTGGTCGGGGCCGCGCACGGTGACGTCGTCGCCGATGGACAGCCCGGACGCCTCGGCGAACTCCTCGGTCGCCGCGATCTCGTTCTCGGCCCGGGGGTAGGCGCCGTCGGTCAGCTCGATCCGGCCGCGCAGCATCGGGTCGGCGATGCGCAGCTCGGTGATCTGGGTGTCGGCGATGCCGTGGCGGGTGGTCACCGACGCGGGCACGCTCCGCTCGGTGAGATACCGCGAACCCTCGGGGAAGGCCGCGGGCACGTCGACCGGCTTCGCCTGCTGCTCGGGGGTCGGGTCCGGGGCGCCATCGGGGGTGCCCCAGTTGACGCCGTCGGGCATCTGCTGCAGCTTCATCGGGCCCAGGCCCGTGGCCGAGAACCGGGCGTCGGCCGACCCCAGCTCCCCCGTCAGCTCCTCGGCCTTGGTGGGCAGGGCGCTGCGGTAGGTGAGGTCGGCCGCGGTGACACCGAGGACCGGCAGGGCGATCATCGCGACGACCAGGGCGCTGCGGCCCTTGGCCCGTGCGGCGTCGCGCCGGGCTATGCGGAAGGCGGCGCGCCAGCCGGGGAGCGGGTTCACGTGGCGGCCTCGGCGGTTCCGGCGGAGAGCAGGGAGTCGGCCCCGGTGGTCAGCGTCTGGTCGACGATCGAGCCGTCCCGGAGGAACACGACCCGGTCGGCCCAGGCCGCGTACCGGGGCTCATGGGTCACCATGACGCCGGCCGCGCCCTGGTCGCAGCGGGTGCGCAGCAGGGCGAGGACGGCCTCGCCGGTTTCGGAGTCGAGCGCTCCGGTCGGCTCGTCGGCGAGCACGAGGCGCCGGTCGCCGACGAGGGCGCGGGCGATGGCGACGCGCTGCTGCTGGCCGCCGGACATCTCGTCGGGGAAGCGGTCGGCGATCTCCTCCAGCTTCAGCTCGGCCAGCGCGGCGAGGGCCTCCTTGCGGGCCTTGCGCACGGAGACGCCGTCGAGTTCGCGGGGCAGCGCGATGTTCTCGGCGGCGGTCAGGGCGGGGATGAGGTTGTAGTCCTGGAAGACGTATCCGACGCTGCGGCGGCGCAGTGCGGCCATCCCCTTCGGGCCGAGGGCGGCGATGTCCTGGCCCTCGATGACCACCTGGCCGCTGGTGGCGGTGTCGAGCCCGCCGGCCAGGGTCAGCAGGGTGGACTTGCCGGAGCCGGAGGGGCCCATCACGGCGACCAGTTCGCCCGGGTGCACGGTCAGCTGGATCCCGCGCAGGGCGTGCACCTCGGCGATGCCGGAGCCATGGGTACGGGTCAGCGCCCGCAGTTCGAGTACGGGGCTGCCGCCGGGCGTCCCGGAGGACGGCGGGGGCGGGGGTGTGGCGGACGAAGGCATGGTGGGTGGTTCCCCCCTGGGAACGGACGGGGTCGGGTGGGGGCGGCGGGCGCCCCGGAGTCGGGCGGCGGTGCCGGGACGGGCGCCCGCCGGTGCTGCGGGCGTCGGCGTCAGCGCCTGGACCGGGCTCGGCCGGCCAGTGAGCGGGCCGGACCGCGGGTGGCCGCGGGGCCGGGCCCGGCGGAGGGTTCGGTCGCGGCGGCCTCGGCGAGGCGGACGAGCCGGGACTCGCAGTGGTCGAGCCAGCGGGCCTCGGCCTCCGCCTGGAAGATCAGCTGCTCCACGACGAGGAGCCAGGCGACCTCGTCCCGGTTGGCCGGGACGTCGGCCAGGGCCTGGGCCTTGAGGCGGGTGTAGTCCTGCATCGCCTTGAGCGTGTGGTGGCGCTGGGACTGGATGACGTCGCGGATGTCGACGCCGGGCGCGCCCACGGCCATGGCGAGCTTGATGGCCAGTTCGTCGCGGGGCGGACTGGTGCGGTCCACGGGCGTCTCGAACCAGCTGCGCAGCTCGGTGCGGCCGTCGTCGGTGATCGCGTAGAGGTCGTGCCCGGCGTCGTCCGAGCCTTCCTGGACGACCATGCCGTCGCGCTCCAGGCGGCTGAGCGTCGTGTAGACCTGCCCGACGTTCAGGGGCCAGGTGGAGCCGGTGCGCGACTCGAACTCGGTGCGGAGCTGGGACCCGTATCGCGGGCCCCGCTCCAGCAGGGCCAGCAGGCCGTGGCGAATGGACATACTGAGTATGTATACCGAGTATGTTCGTCCTGGCAAGTCCCGTCGGCACGGTTCGGGGCAGCGCGGCCCGGGGTCGCGACGCTCAGTTCGCCCGACGCATACGGAACGCGAGGAAGCCGAGCCCCAGCCCGACCAGCGCGATGCCCGTACCGAGCGAGACCTGCTGCACCCGGCGCACGGACGCGGCGTCCAGAGCCTGTCCGGACCGGGGCCCCGGATCGGTGAAGGCGCTGGGCGGCGGGGTGGAAGCGGGCAGGTCAACCGGTTCTGCGAGGTCCGTTCCGGGCTCGTCCTCCGGCACCGGCTCCTCGGCCCGCGCCAGCTCCAGCGGCGTCAGCGAACGTCCGGGACGCGCCTTGCCCGCCCCGGCCTCGCGCCCGGCCAGCGGGGCGGTCGAGCCGGATACGTCGGGGGAAGCGGAAGGGGAGGAGGCGGAGTCCGGCGAGTCGGACCCGGGCCCGGCGGGGGCCTGCGCGCCGTGCCCGGTCGCTGACGGGGAGGACGGGGCCGGGCCGGTTCCCGAC
>NZ_JAAXYC010000313.1 GCF_018619185.1 Streptomyces sp. McG3
GCCCCACCCCACGCACCACGAGAGGCACCCATGACCGCCCCGCCGACCCGTCCGGCGATACGCGCCGAAGGACTCACCAAACGATTCGGGAAGAAGCAGGCCCTGGCCGGCGTGGACCTCGAAGCGGCCCCCGGCACCGTGCTGGGGGTACTCGGCCCGAACGGCGCGGGAAAGACCACCACGGTGCGGGTGCTGTCGACACTGCTGCGACCGGACAGCGGCCGGGCCTGGATGGCCGGTCACGATGTCCTCGCCGACCCGGAGGCCGTACGCCGCGACCTCGGGCTTTCCGGCCAGTACGCCGCGGTCGACGAGAAGCTGACCGGCCGGGAGAACCTGTACCTCGTCGCCCGGCTCTACGGGTTCGGCCGTCATGCGGCCCGCCGCAGGGCCGGGCAACTGCTGAGCAGCTTCGACCTGGAGGACTCCGCGGATCTGCCGAGCGGAACGTACTCGGGAGGAATGCGCAGACGGCTCGACCTGGCCGGCGCGCTGGTCGCGCGGCCGGCCGTGGTGGTCCTGGACGAGCCCACGACCGGCCTCGACCCCCGGGGCCGGGCCGACACCTGGCAAGCCGTCAGGGACCTGGTCTCCGAGGGAACGACGGTGCTCCTCACCACCCAGTATCTGGAGGAGGCGGACCAGTTGGCCGACGCCATCGTCGTCATCGAGGGCGGACACGTGGTCGCCCGCGGCTCGGCCGCCGAACTCAAGGCGCGGGTCGGCGGCGAGCGGCTCTCGCTGACCGTCGCCGAACCGCGGCACCGGGTCACCTCGGCCGAGATCCTGGCCACGCTCGGAGAGCACCTCCCCGACCTCGACCCGCGCACCGGCCGCCTGACCGTCGCCACCGACCACGGCGCGCAGAGCCTGGAATACGCCCTGGGCTGCCTGCGGCTGGCCGGCATCGCCGTCCGGGACGTGGAGCTGGCACCGCCGACCCTGGACGACGTGTTCCTCTCCCTCACCGGCCGCCCCCTGGAGCCGGGCAGACCTCCGGTCCCGACGGCCTCGACAGGTGTCACGGCGACCGGGGGCGATGGCCGGTGACCGCGGTCCAACGGCTGAGCCGCGACTCCTCCATCGTGGCCTGGCGCAATCTGCTGAACCTGCGCCGGACACCGGGATCGGTCATCGCGGCCCTGGTGCAGCCGGTCATGTTCGTCCTGCTGCTCGCCTATGTCTTCGGCGGAAGCCTCGGTGGGGCCGACTACCGCACGTTCCTGATGGGCGGCATCTTCGCCCAAGCCGTCACCTTCAACGCGGCGTTCACCGCCCTGGGCCTGGCCAACGACATGGACAAGGGCATCGTCGACCGCTTCCGCTCGCTGCCGATGCCCGCCATGGCGGTGCTCCTGGGACGGACCCTGTCGGACCTGACGATGAGCACGGTGACCCTGGTCGTCACCTCGCTGTGCGGGCTGCTGGTGGGCTGGCGGATCACCGCCTCCCCGGCCGACGCGCTCCTGGCCTACCTGCTGATCCTTCTCTTCGCCTTCGCGATGTCCTGGGTGGGAGCGGCGATCGGGCTGATGGCCCGCAGTGTCGAGGTCGCGCAGAGCGCGGGGCTGATCTGGCTCTTCCCGGTCACGTTCGTCTCCTCGGCGTTCGTCTCCACGCACACCATGCCCGGCCCGCTGCGGGCGATCGCGGAATGGAACCCGGTCTCCGCCACGGCCACCGCCGTCCGACAGCTCTTCGGCAATCCACCGCCGGCCGGCCTCCCGACGAGCGACACCTGGCCCGTCGTGCACGCGCTCCCCTACGCCGTGGCCTGCGCCTGCCTGATCACGGGCGCGTTCATGCTGCTCGCGCTCAGGAGGTTCCGGCGCATCACCCTCGGCTGAGGGACACCCCCTGGTGACGGGGCGAGCCGCGGCCATGGACGGCGAAGGCACGGGGCCGAATCGTGATCACCTCGGCTCCACCCTCCCACCGTGCCCCCAAAGTCGTCACTCGCCGAAGAACCCGGCGAATCCTCGATGCCGGGCCTCGCACAGGAACAGGAGGGTAGGCCAACCGATGAGAAATCATCTCGCGGACCAATCCACCGCCCGTCCTGTGGCGAATGCCCATTGCGCGGCTGCCCTGGAAGGAGCGCCGCGCAGTGCGGCACCGTCGACGATGGCTGCCGTACACCGTTCCTCGCGGTGACGGCCTGTGAGGAACAGCTGCCGCGGGTCGCCACTCCTGGGGTGCCCCGCGGCAGGGCTCCACCAGGAACCCGGCCTCCAGCACCCCGAGCCCGGGGCGGCACACCTGATCGGCTGCGCCGTCGCATCACGTACACCCGCCCCTCAGTCGATGGTGACGACGACGGACGGCCAGCCGCTGGCGCCGTCGGGGACGG
This sequence comes from Streptomyces sp. McG3, assembly GCF_018619185.1. Lineage (GTDB taxonomy): Bacteria > Actinomycetota > Actinomycetes > Streptomycetales > Streptomycetaceae > Streptomyces. The sequence goes on from NZ_JAAXYC010000313.1 coordinate 2,351, forward strand.
TGCCTGTCCGCTTCTCCGTCTGTACCTGGCCGCCGCGTTCGGTGGCGCGGACGGTCAGTGTGTGGCTCCCGGGTGTCGCCTTCCACGGGAAGGACCACTGGCGCCAGGTGTCGATGTTCGCCTCCGTCGCGAGGTCGGCGTCCCGCCAGGGGCCGTCGTCCACCTGGACCTGAACCCGGTCGATTCCGCGGTGCTGGGCCCATGCCACGCCGGCGACCATCACCGTCCCGGCCTTGGACCGGGACAGCGGCTTGGGAACATCGATCCGGGACTGCGTCTTGATCGGTGCCCGACGGGCCCACGAGCGCTTGACCCAGTACGGGTCGTAGTCGGCGAACGTCGTGAGCTCGATGTCCTCGATCCACTTGCAGGCGGAGACGTATCCGTACAGCCCCGGAATGAGCATGCGGACCGGGAACCCGTGGATGAAGGGCAGCGGCTGCCCGTTCATCCCGACCGCCAGCATCGCGTCACGCCCGTCCATGGCGGCCTCCACCGGGGAGCCGAGCGTCATACCGTCCACGGAGCGCGCCACGAGCTGATCCGCGGGACCGCCCTTCGACGGAGGCCTGACCCCGGCTTCGGCCAGGACGTCGGCCAGCCGTACGCCCAGCCACCGTGCGTTGCCGACGTACGGCCCGCCGACCTCGTTGGACACGCAGGTCAACGTGATGTCCCGCTCGATCAGTTCACGCCGGAGCAGGTCCTCGAAAGTGAGCGTGACCGGGCGGGCGACGCCCCTGCCGTGGATACGCAGCCGCCAGGTGTCAGCGTCCACCTTCGGCACCACCAGAGCCGTGTCGACGCGGTAGAACGCCTTGTTCGGCGTGGTGAAGCGGCTGATGCCCGGAACCTTGAGCTGCGTGCCGGCCGGCAGCGGGGGCGCCGGCGAAGCCGGGGCGGGCAGCCGCACGGCGTTCCGGGACTCCACAGCCGCCTGCGACGCGTTACCGGTGAGATAGCGACCGAGTGCTCCCACACCGAGGGATGCGACCGCCGCCGCGGACGCGCCGATGACGAACCCACGCCGGTCCCAGCCCGCTCCGCGGTCCGAGTCCGCGTCCGCCGTGGCCCTGTCGGCACGAGGGGGTCGGGTGAGCCGCCCGATGAGGTAGTAGAGCAGCACCGCCGCCACCACAGCGCCCACCACGGAGGGGAGCGCGTCGGTGAAGCCCGTCGAGTCCGGCCGGGTCAGCGCGGCCGTCGCGCCGATCACCCCGAAGATCAGCACCCCTGCGGCGCCGACCCGGCGGAAGCGGAGTGCCACCACTCCCAGCACGATGGCCAACGCGGCCAGCGTGGCGAGGATGCCGAGCTGCAGGACCAGTTTGTCGTCCTCGCCGAAGTGGCGGATCGCCCAGTCCTTGACCGGCGTCGGCGTACGGTCGATGGCCGCCCCGCCCACGGCGGTAAGGGGCCCGGCCTGCGGGCGGACCGCGGCGGAGACCAGCTCGGCGACCGCGAGAGCCGCGAACCCGGCAAGCAGGCCGCTCAGTGCCCCCAGTGGCAGACGGACCCAGAGTTTCGCAGATGTCGTCACACTCAGGAGTCCAGACCAACTGTGCCTGTTTCGCCCTCCCTGCCGGGCCGGACCGATGGGATGCCACCCGAATGCACGACATGGAGGCACCGGTGCGGTCGGAGGCAGACGCCACCGTCGCTGCCCGCAGAGCGGAAGCGGCCCAGGTAGGTGTAGCCCGTTCGCGGAAGGATGGGATACCGGTGGCGGGCCCGCATCCAGGTGGATGCGGGCCCGCCAGACGTCGGCGTTCCCCGGTGGGGCTACCTCGGGGTCAGGACGGTGTCGATGATGTCGACGGTCGCGTTGGCGGTGGGAACGTTCCCGCAGACGATCTTCGCCGAGTCGTTGACCGTGAACGATTCGCCGGAGCCGGCGGTGGTCGGGGTGCCGCCCTCCAGGGTCTTGAACGACCCCTTCTCCATCTGCTGCCGGGTGATCTTCAGCGTGTGGTGCCGGCTGGCGAGGCCGGCACCACAGCCTCTGCGCTCAGCTCTGGTTCAGGGGCAGCGCGACGTCGGTGACCTGGTGGTTCTTGGGGAACGCTCCGACCACCTCGGCCTGGCCGGTCAGCACGTTGACCTCGTAGAAGCGGTAAGCGCCGTTGACGCTCAGTGCGGCGAAGCCCTGGTTCGTGCGGGCCCGGTGGGAGAAGTAGATGTCGAATCCGGCGTTCGGTCCCGCGTTGACACCGAGGTTCCCGGTGGGGGCGAGGGTGCCGGAGTTGGCGGGCGACTGGAGCGAGACCCGGTCGTTCGTCGTGTCGATGTCGAACAGGGCCGTCGCGGTGTCGGCGTTGAGGTCGTTGTTCGTGTACGCGGCGCCGGTCACGCCCTTGGCCGATGACGGGGGCGTCGTCGGGTTGGTGAGCGGGGTGTCGACGGTGGTGGTGCGCGGGGCGGCCGGGTCGTCGATGTTGTGGCGCAGGTTCTGGCCGGTGTCGCTGATGACGCGCAGCCGGTTCGCGGCCGGGTTGAAGTCGACCCCGAAGAACCTGCCGGCCAGGGCGACGGTCAGCTGGGAGACCTTGGCAGCCTTCGCGTTGCGGGTGTTCAGGGTGTAGATGCCGCCCTTGTCGCCGACCCCGTACAGCTTGGCGTTCTGCACCCGGAAGTCGATGCCCACCAGCTTGGTGTCCTTCTTGAGCCCGCTGACCTTACCCAGCTGCCACGGCTTGGACGGCTCGCCGGTACGGAACTCCACCAGCCGCTGACCGGAGGTCAGGCCGATCACCGAGAGACCGTCGTCTCCTGCCTTCTGCTCGAACGTGTCTCCCGGGCCGGACCCTCCCTGTACGGCCTGCGTGGGCAGCGGACCGGCCGCCCACGCGCCTGCCGATGCCGGCACGACCATGGACACCGCTGCGGTCAGGGCCGCGACGAGAACTGCTTTGCGCATCTGTGTCTCCTACGAGGTGCGACTCCCGGCCATCGGGAGTCAAGAGCGACGAGAACACGTGCGCATCTGAGCCGCGCGTCGCGCAGGCCCATCCAGCCCGCACCCGCACGGGGAGCTGCCGACGTTCCTGCCCGGAGGCGACAGGCCCGCCGCGCCGTCGACGAAGCGGGCACACAGGCCCACGAGGTCCCGTCGGCCGTTGGGAGAGCGGCCTCTCGTGGGCCACGGGGAGCGGCCCCGAATCTTCCATGGCCCGCTCCCGAAGGGCCGTTCCGCCCGAGCGGCCCAGAAGGCGGGAGGACGACGCAGAGCCTGTCCGGGCCGTACTGCCGACTACCGACGAGCGCCCGTCGCGAGTCCTCCATGGGAGTCATGAGCCTCTTCGGTGTTCACAGCTCGGACGCCACTCCGGGGGGTGACGTGCCTGACGGGCTGTCCGGTCGGCAAGGCCTTACGGTCTCGGGCCCAGGCGGAGGCCGGAGTACCGATAGGGTGAGATGTGTGAAGGAAGCGAAGACTGGGGCACGGCAGCGGCATCGGAGTGGCGGTGGCTCGCCGAATGCCGCGTGCGTGGTGCCTGGACGGGCAACGGCGCGGGCTGATGACCTGCTGGTGCTGATCGCCCACGGCAGCACGAAAGCTCTGGCCGAGCTGTACGACCTCGTCGCGCCGCTGCTTCTCGCCCTTCTGCGACCCCGGCATTCCACCGTGGAGCAGGCAAAGGATGCCCTGGTCGGCGTCTTCGCTCAGATTTGGCGTACGGCTCCCGCCTACAGCACGGGCCCCTATGCCCTGGACTGGATCATCGATCAGGCGCAGGGAGATTCGCGTACCGGAGCTCCCGGGCGGGCGGCGTGACGGCGTGACCCGGAACTCCGGTACGGCCTCGGCCTGGCCGCTGCCGGCTTCAGGCCCGGAACCGGTGTCGGACCAGAGACGCGCGAGGCGGCAGGGTTCGTCTCAGGGAATCGGACCAAGCACGACCTAACCGGCCACCGCACCCGCACCCTCACCCTCAAGGGCGTGTGGGACGGCCAGGGCCAACCGGTATCCCTCCGGGTGCCGCGGAACACCCCTCGATGACACAGCGTCCGCCCCGGGGCCGGCGGGTGCCACGGCAGACTGTCAGTGCGTCTGCTTCGGGCAAAACGCGGCGCATGCCGTCGCAGCAGAGATACCGGCACGTCCAGTGCCCTCCGTACCTCCATGCGTCCACTGACCGGATCAGACGTCGCAACTCGTTCGGCAGGTGGCGTCGAACGCGGCTCCTCGGCAGGATCGTGGGAGCACACCGGTTCCGGCCCGATCACACACGAGCACCGCACCAGCCAGCCGGCAGCCCGTCAGGAAACCCGGCGAGCAGCCGGCGTCAGGACCGCCGCGGTACGCATCGGCCCGCCGCGGACCGCCCGGATCAACAACGCGCCACAACCGTTCCCACCAGTCGAAACACAGGTCGACAAGGCCTCCGACAGGCCCGCTAGGAGACAGACGTGAAGATGCTCATCAACGTTCCCGAGACCGTGGTCGCCGATGCCCTACGGGGCATCGCGGCCGCACATCCCGAGCTGACCGTCGATGTGGAGAACCGGGTCGTCATGCGGCGGGACGCGCCCGTGGCGGGAAAGGTGGGCCTCGTCTCCGGGGGCGGTTCGGGGCACGAGCCGCTGCACGCCGGGTTCGTCGGGCCGGGGATGCTGTCGGCCGCCTGTCCCGGGGAGGTCTTCACCTCCCCCGTGCCCGACCAGATGCTGCGGGCGGCGGCAGCCGTCGACAGCGGGGCGGGGGTGCTGTTCGTCGTCAAGAACTACACCGGTGACGTGCTCAACTTCGAGATGGCCGCCGAGCTCGCCGACGACGAGGGGATCCAGGTCGCCCAGGTGGTGGTGGACGACGACGTGGCCGTGAGCGACAGTACGTTCACCGCCGGGCGGCGCGGTACGGGAGCGACGCTGTTCGTCGAGAAGATCGCCGGAGCCCTGGCGGACGAGGGTGCTCCGCTGGAGCGGGTGGCCGCCGTCGCGCGGCAGGTCAACGGGGCCTCGCGCAGCTTCGGGGTGGCGCTGGGCGCCGTCACCACTCCGGCCAAGGGCAGTCCCACCTTCGATCTGCCGACCGGGGAGCTGGAGTTGGGTATCGGCATCCATGGGGAGCCGGGGCGTGAGCGGCGGCCGATGATGACGTCCGGGGAGATCGCCGACTTCGCCGTGAACGCGGTGCTGGAGGACCTGCGCCCCACCGGACCGGTGCTCGCGCTGGTGAACGGCATGGGGGCGACACCGCTGCTGGAGCTGTACGGGTTCAACGCCGAGGTCCATCGGGTCCTGTCCGAGCGGGGTGTCCCGGTGGCTCGTACGCTCGTGGGGAACTACGTGACGTCGCTCGACATGGCAGGCTGTTCGGTGACGCTGTGCCAGGTCGACGAGGAGCTGCTGCGCCTGTGGGACGCGCCCGTGCGGACGGCCGCGCTCCGCTGGGGCCGCTGAGCGCCGACGGGTCCCCGTGACCGTGTGCGACCCCGGTGCGGGTTCGGCGTACAGCCCGTGCCGCCGCCGGGACGATCCGTTCCGGGTGGGACCGAGGAACAGGAGATCATGTGCTCGACACCGACTTCTTCCGCCGCTGGATGACCGCTGTCGCGGCGTCCGTGGAGCGTGAGGCGAACCATCTGACCGAGCTGGACTCGGCGATCGGGGACGCCGATCACGGCAGCAATCTCCGGCGCGGCTTCACGGCGGTGACGGCGGTGCTGGAGAAGGATGCCCCCGCCACTCCCGGTGCTGTGCTCACCCTGGCCGGACGGCAGCTCATCTCCACCGTCGGCGGGGCGTCCGGACCGCTGTACGGGACGCTGCTGCGCCGTACGGGCAAGGCGCTCGGGGACGACGACGAGGTGACGCGGGACCAGCTGGCCCGGGCGTTCGCGGCCGGGGTCGCCGCGGTGGGACAGCTGGGTGGCGCGCAGGCCGGGGACAAGACGATGCTCGACGCATTGCTGCCCGCGGCGGAGGCCCTCGCCACCTCGTTCGAGGGCGCCGCGAACGCGGCTCGCGCGGGCGCCGAGGCGACGGTGCCGTTGCAGGCGCGCAAGGGCAGGGCCAGCTATCTCGGCGAGCGCAGCATCGGCCACCAGGACCCGGGCGCGACCTCGTCGGCGCTGCTGGTCGAGGCCTTGGCGGCGACGGCGGACGGAGCGGGCGCGTGAGCGGCGAGCGGCAGGTGGGCATCGTTCTGGTCTCCCACAGCGGTGCCGTCGCCGAGTCCGTCGCCGAGCTGGCCCGGGGCCTCGCGGCCGGCGGGGTGACCGCGCCGGTCGCCCCGGCCGGCGGGCTGCCGGACGGCGGGCTCGGGACGAGCGCGGAGCTGATCGGCCGGGCCGCCGCGTCGGTGGACCGGGGTGCGGGTGTCGCGGTCCTGGTGGACCTGGGAAGCGCGGTCCTCACGGTGAAGGCCATGCTCGCCGAGGGCGACGAGCTGCCCGAGGGCACTCGGCTCGTGGACGCGCCGTTCGTGGAGGGCGCGGTGGCCGCGGTGGTGACCGCCTCGGCGGGCGGCGACGTGGCCGCGGTGGAGGCGGCGGCCTCGGAGGCGTACGGCTACCGCAAGACGTAGCGCTTTCCTCCGGGTCGTGCCGGGCCCGCGTGGCGCCCCGCACCGTGCCGCCACAGACTTGACGACATGTCGACAGGCAGGCGCAGTGCGGGGCTTCTCCTCTTCCGGGTCACGGAGAGCGTGGGCGAGCGGGATGTCGAGGTGCTGATCGGGCACATGGGCGGGCCGTTCTGGGC
>NZ_JAAXYC010000314.1 GCF_018619185.1 Streptomyces sp. McG3
GGCTGGGGCTGGGGACGCTGCTCGCGCTGTCGGCGCGTTCGGCGCCGCCGGAGGCGCCGAGGGCATCGTGTGGGCCGGCAGCGGTCACGTGAACGCCCTTACCTCGACGCCCGCTTCCTCCAGCGCGGCCCGCACCCGGCGGGCCAGGGCCGCCGCGCCCGGGGTGTCCCCGTGGACGCAGAGCGAGCGCGCCGAGACGGGGATCCGGCTGCCGTCCGCCCCGGTCACCGCCCGCTCGACGGCCATGCCGACGCTCCGGCGTACGACGTCGTCCGGGTCGTGCACCACCGCGCCCGGCTCACCGCGCGGGACGAGGGTGCCCCGCGGGGTGTACGCGCGGTCGGCGAAGGCCTCCTGAACGGCGGGCAGTCCGGCCTCGGCCGCACGGGCGAGCAGCCGCGATCCGGGCAGCCCGAGCACGGCCGGGTCTCCACCCGCCAGCCGGACGCCCGCGACGACGGCGGCGGCCTGGTCGTCGTCCCAGACCGCCCGGTTGTACAGCGCGCCGTGCGGCTTGACGTACGAGACGGTGGACCCGGCGGCCTCCGCGAAGACCCGCAGCGCGCCTATCTGGTAGGCGATCTCGGCGGTCAGCTCGGCGGGCGGCACGTCCATCGACCGCCGCCCGAACCCGGCCAGGTCCCGGTAGGAGACCTGCGCCCCGATCCGTACCCCGCCGGCCGCCGCCGCGTCGCAGACCCGCCGCATCACGGAGGCGTCGCCCGCGTGGAAGCCGCAGGCCACGTTGGCGCTCGTGACACAGGCGAGGAGCGCGTCGTCGTCGGTCAGGGTCCAGTTGCCGAAGCCCTCGCCGAGATCCGCGTTGAGATCCATCATCACGCCGCGCACGGTAATGACCGTTCAGCAGGGCGGCAAGGGGCGGTCCGGGGGCCGGACGGGCGGCCCCGCGCCGTCCTGGAACCGCCCGCCCTAGAGTCGTCCCATGACGGAGAGCCTCCGCCCGCACGACGCCACTTCCCACGACGCCGACCCCGGGGAGACCTCTTCCCACGACGCCGGACCCCGCGACCCCGGACCCCGCGACCCCGGACCTCGCGGCGCCGGCCTTCGCGACCGGTGGCACGACACGCTGGTCGCCGCGCGCGCCGGGGCGGACGGCCCCGATCCGCTGCCGTACGCCGAGAACCTCCTCGCCCGCTGGGCCGAGCCGCAGCGCCGCTACCACACGACCGCTCACCTGGCCGCCGTCCTGGACGGCGTCGACACCCTCGCCGGGCACGCCGACGACGTGCACGCGGTACGCCTCGCCGCCTGGTTCCACGACGCGGTGTACCGGCCCGACCGCACGGAGAACGAGGAGCGCAGCGCCGCCCTCGCCGAGCGGGCGCTGGCCGAGGCGGGGGTGCCGGACGCGGTGGTGGCGGAGGTCGCCCGGCTGGTCCGCCTCACCGTCACGCACGACCCGGCGGACGGCGACCGCAACGGCGAGGCGCTGTGCGACGCCGACCTCGCGGTCCTGGCGGGCGGCCCGCAGGAGTACGGGGCGTACGCGGCCCGGGTCCGGGAGGAGTACGGCTTCGTCCCGGACGGGGCGTTCCGGGAGGGCCGGGCGGCGGTGCTGCGGCAACTCCTCGACCTGCCGCGGCTGTTCCGTACCCCGCACGGCGCGGCCGCCTGGGAGGCGCGGGCCCGGCACAACCTGGCGACGGAGCTGGAGCTGCTGACCTCGTCGGGCGCCGGCTGACCAGGTGCCCGACCCCGCCGACCGGTGAATGTTCCGGTTCGTTCACGGTGTCGTCCCGGTCGCGCCCTGGCCCGACCGGTGAAGCCCGACGGCCGCTAACGTCTCCCATCGCAGATGCACACAACTCCACGGGGGTACGGCGACATGTCCAAGGGACTCGGCACGACGGTCGGCAGATCTTCCCGGCGGCGCGTACTGCGCCTGGCCGGTGGCGGGATCACCATGGCAGCGCTCGGAGCCGGGCTGACCGGCTGCGAGGACGAGCTCGCGACGGGCGGCGAGGGCAGCACGCCGCCGCCGCGCAGCGCTTCCCCCGTGGACGGGAAGGCGCCCGAGGACGGCAGGGCGCCCGAGCCGCTGTGGACGAAGTCGACGTCGGCACAGACCTACGGGGACAACGACGAGCTCGTGGCCGTGGACGGCGTGGTGATCGCGAGCGGTGATCCGCTGGCCGCCTTCGACGGCGCGACCGGCGAGGAGCGGTGGTCGCTGCCGGGCGGCGCGGTGCCCGGGGCGCCCCTGCTGCTCGGCGACGGCACCCTGTACCTGGAGAGCGGCACGTACGACGGCAGCGTCGCCGGCTATGTCCCGGGGTCCGGCAAGGAGGCCTGGCGCAGCCGCCTCGGCAAGGAGTACCGGCAGCCGAGGCCGGTCGCGGTGGACGCGGAGCAGGTGTACGTCATCGCCGAGATCCTGGAGGCCGACGGTTCGTCCCACACCAATGTGATCGCCGCGCTGAACAGTGGCACGGGCAAGGTGGCCTGGAAGGAACAGCGCGACCTCGGCACCCAGCAGAACGGCGTCCACGCCGCCGTGCGGGGCCGCTATCTCGTCTACACCGACTTCAAGAACAACCTCACGGTCCGCGACACCGCCACCGGCAAGCAGGTCTGGACGCAGAAGACCACGAAGACGAGCTACGGGCCGTTCGTCGTCCACCAGGATCTGGTGATCGTCCCGCAGGGGCAGCGGCTCCAGGCCTTCGCGCTGTCCGACGGGTCCGAGAAGTGGTCCGTACGGGCCGAGGAGTTCACCACCTTCCGGGAGCCGACCCTCCTGGAGGACGTGCTCTACATCGCGGACAGCGGCCGGACGCTGTGGGCCGTCGAGCCGGGGACCGGCAAGAAGATCTGGCAGTCCACGGCCCTCAAGGACGCGGGCGGTCAGGTGCCCCGGCAGTTCGTCAAGGTGGGCGGCACGCTCTATGGGGCCACCGACCTCGACAAGCAGGGCGGCGTCCACGCCTTCGACGCGAAGGGCGGCGGCCTGCGCTGGACGTTCAACGACAAGTCCGGCGACTACCACGCCTGGCTGGTGGCCACCGACGGCAAGCGCGTCTTCGCCCTGCACGGCAAGAAGCTGCACGCCCTCCCCGCGTGACGGAGCCGTCGCCGGAGCCGTCGAGAAGCCACTGACGCGACGGGGGACGATCGGGTGACGTAACGGGCGACGGACCGGGCGACGCAACGGGTGACGTAACGGGGAGGTGAACAGGCACGTCCCCCTCCCTTCGCCGGGAATGCGGAAGCGTTCTCCGGCGTTGGGACGAGTCATGCCCGACTCTCCCTCCCGCCGCGCACCCATGCCGCTGGCCGTATACATTCTCGGCCTCTCGGTCTTCGCACTCGGCACCAGCGAGTTCATGCTGTCGGGCCTGCTCCCGCCCATCGCCGACGACATGAACGTGTCCATCCCGCAGGCCGGACTCCTCATATCCGCGTTCGCGATCGGCATGGTGGTCGGCGCCCCGCTGCTGGCCGTCGCCACGCTCCGGCTGCCGCGCCGCACCACGCTGATCGCGCTGATCTCGGTGTTCGGCCTCGGCCAGATCGCCGGTGCGCTGGCCCCGACGTACGAGATCCTCTTCGTCTCCCGGGTCCTGAGCGCACTCGCCTGCGCGGGCTTCTGGGCGGTCGGCGCGGCCGTGGCCATCGCGATGGTCCCGGTGAACCAGCGGGCGCGGGCGATGGCCGTGATGATCGGCGGCCTGTCCGTCGCGAACGTGCTGGGCGTGCCGCTGGGGGCCTTCCTCGGCGAGCACTTCGGCTGGCGTTCGGCGTTCTGGGCGGTCGGCGCGGCCTCGGCGGTGGCCCTGGCCGGCGTCGCCACGCGTATCCCGCACATCCCGCTGCCCGAGAAGAAGCCGGAGCTGAAGCGGGAACTGGCGATCTACCGGGACCGGCAGGTCTGGCTGGCCATCGTGATCACCGCGCTCGCGGCGGGCGGGGTGTTCTGCGCGTTCAGCTACCTGGCGCCGCTGCTCACGGACGTGGCGGGCCTCGACTCGGGCTGGGTCCCGTGGATCCTCGGCCTGTTCGGGGCGGGTGCGCTGATCGGCACCATGATCGGCGGCCGGGTCGCGGACGCGCACCTCTTCGGGGTGCTGCTGAGCGGCATCACGGCGTCCACGGTGTTCCTGGTGGCGCTGGCCCTCTTCGCCTCCAGCCAGGTCGCGGTCATCGCGCTGGCGTTCCTGCTGGGCCTGTCCGCCTTCTTCACGGCCCCCGCGCTGAACGCCCGGATGTTCAACGTGGCCGGAGCCGCCCCGACGCTGGCCGGGGCCACCACGACGGCGGCGTTCAACCTGGGCAACACGAGCGGCCCGTGGCTCGGCGGCACGGTGATCGACCTGGACTTCGGCTTCGCTTCCACGGCCTGGGCGGGCGCGGCGATGACGGCCCTGGCCCTGGCGGCGGTGGGAGTGGCGCTGCACCTCCAGCGCGGCGGCGGCGAGGGCGGCCGGTCGCGCTCGCGGCTCATCGCGAAGAGCGCGGCGGCCCCCGAGGCCCCTAGGGACGACCGCCAGGCGCCGGCCGCCCCTTCGGCCTCCTCAGTCCCGCATCCGTCAGGCGCCTGACCAGCTCCTTCGAGCCGATCTCCCGCGCCCCGGCCCGTACGGCGTCCGCGTAGTGCGCCTGGGGCACGTCGTAGTGATCGCGCTCGAAGGCGCGCGGCGGGCAGCCGATCGCGGCCGCGAAGGCGTGCAGTTCCTCGAACGAGACATCGCTGACCAGGTGCGACCAGAGGCGGCCGTGTCCGGGCCAGGTGGGCGGGTCGATATAGACCGTCACCGCCGCGGCACCTCGCCCAGCGCCCCCACGGGCGCCACCGCCACGGCCGCCTTGGTGCACACCCAGTGCGGGTCGGGCCCGAGCTCCGGCTCCACGTCCAGGGCGTGCGGCTCCTCCTCGGCGCACGCGGGGCACAGCGGCCACCGCCCGTACCGCTCCAGCAGCGCGTCCTGCACGTCCTGGGCGACCAGCCCGGCCACGAACTCCGCGCCCTCGGGCCACTGCTCCACCCACCACCGCCGGTGCGTCACCGCGTCCTCGACCAGCGAGACGATGTCCGCCTCGGCGACGTCCCCCGCCGCCAGGTCGGCCATGACGAGCGCGCGGGCGGTGTGCAGGGCCTGCTCCAGGGGGTTCAACTCCATGCCCCCATTGTGCGCCCGTGCGGGAAAGGCCCTGCCCCGGGCAGTCCCGGCGGCATCCCGGGACCGCCGGTGGCGGCCCCGCCAGAGGTAGGGACCAAAGGGGGCTTGACGGACCCCGGGGTTGAAAATATCTTTCAGATGTGACCAGTGACGTGAAGGAAATTTTCAGCGGCGATTCCCCGCCGGCCCCCGCGGCCCTCGCCGCCAAGGTCCGGACCCTCGCCCCCTCCATGACCCGCTCGATGCAGCTGGTCGCCGAAGCCGTGGCGGGCGACCCGGCCGGGTGCGCCGCCCTCACCGTCACCGGTCTCGCCGAGCTCACCGGCACCAGTGAAGCCACCGTCGTCCGCACCGCGCGGCTCCTCGGCTACCCCGGCTACCGGGACCTGCGGCTCGCGCTGGCCGGCCTCGCCGCGCACCAGGAGTCCGGCCGGGCCCCCGCCGTCACCGCCGACATCGCCGTGGACGACCCGATCGCCGACGTGGTCGCCAAGCTCGCCTTCGACGAGCAGCAGACCCTCGCCGACACCGCCGCCGGGCTCGACACCGTACAGCTGGGGGCCGCCGTCGCCGCCGCGTCGACCGCCCGCCGCATCGACGTCTACGGCGTCGGCGCGTCCTCCCTCGTCGGCCAGGACCTGGCGCAGAAGCTGCTCCGGATCGGACTGATCGCCCACGCCCACATGGACCCGCACCTCGCGGTGACCAACGCCGTGCAGCTGCGCGCCGGCGACGTGGCCATCGCGATCACACACTCCGGCTCCACCGGCGACGTCATCGAGCCGCTGCGGGTCGCCTTCGACCGCGGGGCGACGACGATCGCGATCACCGGCCGGCCCGACGGGCCCGTGACGCAGTACGCGGACCACGTACTGACCACGTCCACCGCGCGCGAGAGCGAGCTGCGCCCCGCCGCCATGTCGAGCCGCACCAGCCAGCTGCTCGTCGTGGACTGCCTGTTCATAGGCGTCGCGCAGCGGACGTACGAGACCGCCGCGCCCGCCCTGGCCGCCTCCTACGAGGCGCTCGCCCACCGCCACAACCCGCGCACCCGCTGACCGCCCCGCACCCCCGTACGCGTACGAGACCGAGCACACCGAGAAAGCTGAGCCGCACCTCATGACCTCCACCACCGACGCGAACACCGACACCCCCGAGGCCTCCGGGACCTACGGCGCACTCCGCGCCCAGCTGGCCACCCTCACCACCGAGGCGTTCCGCCCCGAGCTGGCCGAGATCGACCGGCAGCCCACGCGGGAGATCGCCCGGATCATGAACGGCGAGGACGCCACCGTCCCGGCCGCCGTCGCCGAGCGGCTGCCGCAGATCGCCGCGGCCATCGACGCCACCGCCGAGCGCATGGCCCGCGGCGGCCGGCTGATCTACGCGGGCGCGGGCACCGCGGGCCGCCTCGGGGTGCTGGACGCCAGCGAGTGCCCGCCCACCTTCAACACCGACCCGTCCGAGGTCATCGGCCTGATCGCGGGCGGCCCGTCCGCCATGGTCACGGCCGTCGAGGGCGCGGAGGACAGCAAGGAGCTGGCCGCCGCCGACCTCGACGGGCTGAAGCTGAACGCCGACGACACGGTGGTCGGCATCTCCGCCTCCGGCCGCACGCCGTACGCGATCGGCGCGGTCGAGCACGCCCGCGCGCAGGGCGCCCTGACCATCGGGCTCTCCTGCAACGCCGGCTCCGCGCTCGGCTCCGCCGCCGAACACGGCCTGGAGGTCGTCGTCGGCCCCGAGCTGCTCACCGGCTCGACCCGGCTGAAGGCGGGCACGGCCCAGAAGCTCGTCCTCAACATGATCTCGACGATCACGATGATCCGGCTCGGCAAGACATACGGGAATCTGATGGTCGACGTCCGGGCTTCCAACGAGAAGCTGCGGGCCCGCTCCCGGCACATCGTCTCCCTGGCCACCGGCGCGTCCGACGCCGAGATCGAGGGAGCGCTCGCCGCCACCGACGGCGAGGTCAAGAACGCGATCCTGGTCATCCTCGGCCAGGTCGACGGCCCCACCGCCGCCACCCGCCTCACCGAGGCGGACGGCCACCTCCGCGCCGCCCTGACGGCCGTACGCACCACCTGACCCACCCGGGTACTCCGCCCCACCCCCCGCACAGCAAGGCACCGAGCACCATGGCCACAGAAGACAAGAACCGCGCCACCGCCGCCGCGATCCTGCCGCTCGTCGGCGGCGGGGCGAACGTCGCCTCCATCGCCCACTGCATGACCCGGCTCCGCCTCGGTCTGCACGACCGGTCCCTCGTCGACGACGAGGCGCTGAAGGCCCTGCCCGCCGTGATGGGCGTCGTCGACGACGACACGTACCAGATCGTGCTGGGCCCGGGCACGGTCGCCCGGGTCACCCCGGAGTTCGAGCAACTGGTCGAGGAGGCCCGGGAGGCCGCGCCCGAACCGGCCCCCGAACCCGGTACGGCCCCCGTCTCCGCCGAGGAACTGGCGGCCCAGGGCGCGGCGATCAAGGCCCAGCGGAAGGCGAGGAACGCCACCCCGTTCAAGCTGTTCCTGCGCAAGATCGCCAACATCTTCGTGCCGCTGATCCCGGCGCTCATCGGCTGCGGGATCATCGCGGGCCTCAACGGCCTGCTGGTGAACCTCCAGTGGCTGCCCGCCGTGACACCCGCGCTGGCGGCGATGGCGTCCGGCTTCATGGCGCTGATCGCGGTGTTCGTGGGCTACAACACCGCGAAGGAGTTCGGCGGTACGCCGATCCTGGGCGGTGCGGTGGCGGCGATCATCGTCTTCCCGGGCGTCGCGAACATCGACGCGTTCGGCCAGACGCTCTCCCCCGGCCAGGGCGGTGTGCTCGGCGCGCTGGGCGCGGCGGTCCTCGCCGTGTACGTGGAGAAGTGGTGCCGCCGGTGGGTGCCGGAGGCGCTGGACGTCCTGGTCACCCCGACCCTGACGGTGCTGATCTCCGGCCTGGTGACGATCTTCGGCCTGATGTACGTGGCGGGCGAGGTGTCCTCCGCGATCGGCACGTTCGCCGACTGGCTGCTGTCCAACGGCGGCGCGGGCGCGGGCTTCGTGCTCGGCGGCCTGTTCCTGCCCCTGGTGATGCTGGGCCTGCACCAGGCGCTGATCCCGATCCACACCACGCTCATCGAGCAGCAGGGCTACACGGTCCTGCTCCCGATCCTCGCGATGGCCGGTGCGGGCCAGGTGGGCGCCGCCGTGGCGGTCTACTTCCGCCTCCCCCGCAACGAGTCGATCCGCCGCACCATCAAGTCCGCGCTCCCGGCGGGCCTGCTGGGCGTGGGCGAACCCCTCATCTACGGCGTCTCGCTCCCCCTCGGCCGCCCGTTCGTCACGGCGTGCGTCGGCGGCGCGTTCGGCGCCGGCTTCGTCGGCCTGTTCAACCAGCTCGGCGACACGGTCGGCTCGACGGCCATCGGACCGTCCGGCTGGGCCCTGTTCCCCCTCCTCGACGGCAACCACGGCCTGGGCTCGACGATCGCGATCTACGCGGGCGGCCTGCTCGTCGGCTATGTCGCCGGGTTCGTCGCGACGTACTTCTTCGGCTTCGGCAAGGACCTGCTGGCCGAGTTCAACGTCTCCCAGGAACCGGCCCCGTCCACGGTCGCCGCCCAGGGCAACACCCACCCCACCACCACTGCCC
>NZ_JAAXYC010000315.1 GCF_018619185.1 Streptomyces sp. McG3
GCCGGGCCCCCGCCGCCCGCCGACGGCCTGCTGAGCGCTGCCCGCCGCAATCTGCGCGAGCTCGCCCACGGGCTGTCCCACGCGTCCCATCCGTCCACCCCGCTGCTGGCAAAGGCCCCGAAGCGGTGGCAGCGGCTGCTGCCGTACGTCGTGGTGCTCGCCCTGACCGCGACCTTCATCCCGGTCACCATCAACGTCCTGACCTCGCAGTACGGCGTGCCGGGCGCACTGGCCGGGGCGCTCGGGGTGGCCCAGGCCGCCCCCCTGCTGATGCTGGCCCACCGGCCTCTCCAGGCGTGGTGGATCATCTTCCCCGCCGACATCGTGGGCGCCCTGGTGCTGCTGGCGCACCCCGACGAGCGGCACGACGTCTGGCCGTGGACCGCCCCGGTGCTGGTCGCGTACCTCTTCCTGCTGCTGGCCCTCGGTCTGCGCGAGAC
The DNA here is from genome assembly GCF_018619185.1 of Streptomyces sp. McG3. Lineage (GTDB taxonomy): Bacteria > Actinomycetota > Actinomycetes > Streptomycetales > Streptomycetaceae > Streptomyces. The sequence goes on from NZ_JAAXYC010000315.1 coordinate 441, forward strand.
ACGGCGGACCCTGGTCGGCGTCTGGCTGGCGACGGGCGCGGCCGGTCTGGTGCTGCATCTGATCGCGCCGGCGGACCGCTCCACCGGCAGCGCCCTGCTGCTGCCGATCCTCGGCGCGGTGGTCCTCGTGATCGGCGGTGCCGTACGGGAGCGGAGCGAGGCGACGCGGCGGCTGGCCGAGCAGGAGACGATCAGCGAGGCGGAGCGGGCGCAGCGCACGCTGCTGGAGGAGCGGACACGGATCGCCCGTGAGCTGCACGACGTGGTCGCGCACCACATGTCGGTGATCACCGTGCAGGCCGACTCCGCGCCGTACCGGATCTCCGGGCTCTCGGAGCCGGCGCAGGAGGAGTTCGCCTCGATCGCGGCGGCCGCGCGGGAGTCCCTCGGCGAGATGCGACGGCTGCTGTCGGTGCTGCGCAGCGACGGCACCGAGGGCGACCGGGCGCCGCAGCCGGGCCTGGACCGGCTGCAGCAGCTGGTGGAGGCGACGGTACGGGCCGGGCTGCCGGCGGAGCTGTCGCTGGCCGCGGAGCTGGGCGACGTGCCGTCGACGGTGGATCTGTCGGCGTACCGGATCGTGCAGGAGGCGCTGGCCAATGTGGTGCGGCACGCTCCCGGGGCGCACACACAGGTCTCCGTCCGGGTGTCCGAGGGGCATCTGAACGTCCTCGTGGTCAACGGGCCCGCCCCGAAGCCCGCTTCGCCGCTGGAGAGCGCCGGGACCGGGCACGGGCTGGTGGGGATGCGGGAGCGCGTACGGTTGACCGGCGGCACGCTGGACACCGGGCCGCTGCCCGACGGCGGGTTCCGGGTGGCCGCCCGGATGCCGCTGCCTCCGGTCGTGTCGCCGTCCGCCCCACCCCCTTCGGAGGACTTGTGACCATCCGCGTGATCATCGTCGACGACCAGGCCATGGTGCGGGCCGGCTTCGCGGCGCTGCTGGCGGCGCAGAGCGACATCGATGTGGTGGGCGAGGCGGCGGACGGCCGCCAGGGCGTCGACGTCAGCCGCAACCAGCACCCCGACGTCGTCCTGATGGACGTCAGGATGCCGGAGATGGACGGACTGACCGCCGCACGCGAGCTGTTGAACCCGCCGGTGGGGGTGGTGCACCGGCCGAAGGTCCTGATGCTCACCACGTTCGACGTGGACGACTACGTGTACGAGGCGCTGCGGGCCGGCGCGTCCGGGTTCCTGCTGAAGGACGCCCCGCCCGCCGATCTGATCGCGGCGGTACGGGTGGTGGCGGCCGGGGACGCGCTGCTCGCGCCCTCGGTGACCCGGCGGCTGATCGCGGACTTCGCGGCGCAGCGCCCCTCGGGGGCGACGCGCGGCGGCCAGGCACTCCGGCTCAACGGGCTCACCCCGCGCGAGAGCGAGGTGCTGGAGCTGATCGCCCGGGGGCTGTCGAACCAGGAGATCGCGGGGCGGCTGGTGCTGGCCGAGCAGACCGTCAAGACGCACATCGGGCGGGTGCTGGCCAAGCTGGACCTGCGGGACCGGGCGCAGGCGGTGATCTTCGCGTACGAGTCGGGGCTGGTGACACCGGGGGACGCGGGGGCGTAGACACCCCAGGACCTGGCCCACCCCCTACCCGGGTATCACCCCGTGGTTGGCCCTCCGGTGTGACGCCCTCTCACCCGTCCTCTTCCTACCTTCCTCCCGGTCGCACCGGTCGGTGCGGATCCGGAGAGGGAGGGCACGATGCGTCGATACGCGAGGACCGTGGTCGCGTTCGCACTGGCGACCAGTGTGGTGGCGGGGACCGCGGGCTGGGTTTCGGGAGATGCGCAGCAGGCGCTGACCGGGCCGCCGCCGGGCAGTGCGCAGTGGCGGACGGACCGGACGCTGGGGGCGGGGCTGCCGGATCCGGAGCGCGCCACGCCCGGTGAAGTCGCCGCGTTCTTCGCGGGGTTGAGCGCCGGTGAGCGGCAACTCCTGGTCGTGCGCCATCCGTCCGTCGTCGGGAATCTCGACGGGGCGCCCCTCGAACTGCGCTACCGCGCCAACTCCCTCGCACTGGCCGCCGAGGACGACCCCCGCTACCGCTCGCTCGCCGCCCCCGGCCGCCAGGTCCTCGCGTTCGACCCGCGCGGACGCGGCCAGGTCGCCGAGGTCTTCGGGGACCTGCGCACGGCGCACCGGGTCTCGGTGGTGGTGCCGGGGTCCGACAACGACGCCGGGACCTTCGACCGGAGGGTCGCGAGCCACGGGGCCCCGGCCGGCATGGCCAGGACCCTGCACACGGCGGCCGGTCCTGGGACCGCCGTCATCGCCTGGGTCGGGTACACCACCCCGGTGGGCGTCGGCATCGACGCGGCCACCGGCGGCCTCGCGGAGGCGGGGGCCGGGCGGCTGACCCGGTTCACGGAGGGCCTGGCGGCGGACGGGCTGCCCGCGCCGGCGGTGTTCTGCCACAGCTACGGCTCGGTGGTCTGCGGTCTGGCCGCGCACCGCCTCCCCGCCACCGACCTGGTGGTCCTCGGTTCCCCCGGTATGCGCGCCGACGACGTGGGCGGGCTGCGGACGAGCGCCCGGGTGTGGGCGGCGAAGGACCCGACCGACTGGATCGACGACGTGCCGAACGTGCGCTTCGCGGGCCTCGGTCACGGGGCGGACCCGACCGATCCGGCGTTCGGCGCCCTTCGCGTACCGGCGGACGAGGCCCGGGGTCATGCCGGTTACTTCGCGCCCGGGACGGATTCGCTGCGGACCTTCGCCGCCATCGCGCGCGGCGACGCGGCGGAAGCGGCCCCGGACACGGCGGAACCGGACCCGGCAGAAGCCGCCCCGGCCCTGGAGGCCGCCCCGGTCCTGGAAGGAGTGGCCCGATGAGCGCCCTGCTGGAGAACGGCCGGCGGCTCGCGGCCCGTATCGACGCGTCCACCCCCGCCCACCGCGACCGGGCGATCGACGGCCTGCGGGCGTTGGCGCTGCTCGCCGTGCCGCTCGGTCACTGGATGCTCGGCGGGTTCCGGCTGGACGCCGACGGCCTGCACAACGCGAGCCCGCTCTCGACGTTCGCCGGCCTCGCGCCCGCGAGCTGGGTGCTCCAGATGCTGGGGATCTTCTTCCTCGTCGGGGGGTATGCCTCGGTGCTCTCCTTCCGCCGCCGGACCTCGACGACGGCCGCCTGGCTGGGCGGCCGGCTGGCCCGCCTCGGCCGGCCGGTACTCGGGGTGACCGCCGTGTGGGCGGTGCTGCTGGCGGTGCTGTCCGCGCTGGGCGTGCCCGGCGACACCCTGCGTACGGGGTCGACGCTGGTGATCCAGCCGCTCTGGTTCGTCGGGGTGTACACGGTGGTCACGGCGCTCACCCCGGTCTGCGTCACGCTGGCGCGGAAGCTCGGCGGGTGGGCGGCGCTGCCTCTGCTGGCGTCGGTCGCGGTGGTGGACTTCCTGCGCTACGGCCCCTTCGCGGATTCCGTGCCGTCCTGGCTGAGCATGCTCAACATCCTGCCCGGCTGGCTCTTCGCGTATCAGCTGGGCGTGTCCTGGGGCGAGGGGCGGATCGGAAGGCGCGGGGCCCGGCTGCTGCTGATCGGCGGCGGGGTGCTGTTCGCCGCGCTGCTGCTCGCCTTCCACTACCCGGCGTCGATGGTCGGGGTGCCGGGCGAGGCGCGGACGAATTCGCATCCGCCGTCGTTGCTGGTGGTGGCGCTGGCGGCGGCGCAGAGCGGGGCGGCGATCCTGCTGCGCGACCGGCTCGGGCGGCTGTTGCGCAAGCCGCTGCTCTGGGCGCCGGTCGTGGTGGTCAACCTGTCGGCGATGACGATCCTGTGCTGGCACCAGACCGCGATGCTGGCCGCCGCCGTACCGGCCTCGCTCGCCGGGGCGGGGTCGGCCGTGGCGGGGCTGACGACCGCGCCGGACACGTTGGGCTGGATCCTCGCCCGCATCGCCTGGCTGCCGGTGTTCGCGGGGCTGCTGGTGCTGATCGCCCGGTACGCGCGCCGCTTCGAGGCGCCGTGGCAGGCGGGCACCCGCGCCGCGAACGCCCGCCGTGCGCTGGCGGGGCTGCTCGCGGCGGGGTTCGCGGTGTTCGCGCTGGGGCTGGCGTGAGGCGTCGCGCGGGGCGCGGCCCGGTCGTCATGAACGTCGTGAACCAAGCAGTCTCCGCGTACGGTTGCGGGCTACTCCCGCGCCGCCGACGTACTGCTCATGTCCGGGTACCGGTCCCCCGCCACCCGGCCGGCGATCGGCTCCAGCACGGCCAGCTCATCCGCCGTCAGGGTCAGCCTCGTCGCCGCCGCGTTCTCCAGGAGGCGGCTCCGCTTACGGGTGCCGGGGATCGGGACCACGTTCAGCCCGTGCACCTGGGCGCGCTGCTGGACCCAGGCGAGGGCCACCTGCGCGCCGCTGACCCCGTGCGCGGCGGCGATCGTGTGGACGGGCTCCAGCAGGGCGGCGTTCGCGCGGGCGTTGTCGCCGTTGAACCGGGGCTGGCGGGCCCGGAAGTCGTCGGCGGCGAGGTCCTTGCCCGCATCGGTGAAGGAGCCGGTGAGGAAGCCCCGGCCCAGCGGCGAGTACGGCACGAGAGTGACGCCCAGCTCGGCCGCCGCGCCGACGGCGCTCTTCTCCACGTCCCGGCTGAAGAGCGACCACTCCGACTGGAGGGCGGCGATCGGGTGCACCGCGTGCGCCTCGCGCAGCTCGGGACCGGTCACCTCGCTCAGTCCGATCTGCTTGATCTTGCCCTGGTGGATCAGCTCCGCCATCGCCCCGATCGATTCGGCGAACGGGACCGCCGGGTCGTGGCGGTGCATGTAGTAGAGGTCGATGACGTCCGTGTCCAGCCGGCGCAGGCTCGCTTCGACGGCGGTGCGGATGTACGCGGGGTCATTGCGGATGGCCCGGTAGTCCGGGTCCTCGGTACGGACCAGCGCGAACTTGGTCGCGAGGGTGATCTCGTCCCGGTGGGCCCCGACGAACGGCGCGAGGAACTCCTCGTTGGCCCCGCGCCCGTAGGCGTCGGCGGTGTCGAGGAGCGTGACGCCGGCTTCCAGGGCCGCGTCCAGGGTGTCCCGGGCGGCGGCCTCGTCGGTGTCGCCGTAGAACTCGCTCATGCCCATGCAGCCGAGGCCCTGGACGCCGGCCTGCGGCCCTCCGGCGCCCAGCTCGACGGTGGCGATCCTGTCAGCGGTCATCAGGCACTGTTCCTCTCCGGGGCCCTGCGGGCGCCCGCGTAGAACTCGATCTTGTGGTCGAGGACGGCGAGGGTGTCGTGGAGCTCCGCGATCCGCGTGATCACATCACGGCGGGTCGCCTCCAGCAGTTCCTGCCGTGCCTCGAAGGTGGACGCGCCCTCGCGCAGCAGTTCCGCGTACCGCACCATGTCGGCGACGGGCATCCCGGTCAGCCGCAGCTTGCCGACGAAGGCCAGCCAGTCGAGGTCGCGGTTGCTGAAGCGGCGCTGGCCGGTGTGCGAGCGGTCGACGTGGGGCATCAGCCCGATGCGCTCGTACCAGCGCAGCGTGTGCGCGGTGAGTCCGGTGAAGGCGACGACCTCGCTGATCGTGTAGCCGTCCTTGCCCGCGGGGCGCGGGTGCGGCTTCGGGGCGGCCGCGCAGACGTCCACCGCCGGTGGGGGCGGCGGATGTGCGATTGTCGCGGGAGTGCTCCGGGAGGTTCCGTCGATCACCGTCATGCCCTCCACGCTAGATCCTTGGAGTGCACTCGAAGCAAGAGGGAACGGCTCGGAGCGAGCGGGAGCGGTGGGGCGTCCCGGGCCGGGCACTCCCACAGATGGACGGGAAGCGCATCGAAGATGAAGGATTGTTCATCTTCGCTTCATGTTCGTACCGTCCGGGACAGTCAGGGTGAATACATGGCTTTCTCACCTCGTCTGGCGGCCCTGGCAGCCGTCGTCGCCGTGCCCCTCGGCATAGCGGCCACCAGCTATGCCATGACCGACACCTCGGAAGCGCCGAAGGTGCCTCCCACCGTCCAACTGGAGGAGAGTCCGCGCGGCACACCGTCGCCGAGCGGTGTCACGTCGCCGACCGACACCCCGACGCCGAGCGGCTCCTCCACTCCGTCCCGTACGCCGGACAGCTCCGTCGTCCCCGGCCCCTCGGCGGCCGACGACGACGATGACGACGACTTCGGTGATGACGGTTAGCTTTCCGAGGATCTCCGCCCGGGTACGGATCCTGCTGTGGTTGCTGGTCGTGATGGCGGTCGCGCTGGGCGCGGTCGCCGTCACCGTGCGTTCGATCCTCCAGCGGGACGTGGACCACCGCATCAGCCAGCTGCTCACCCAGGAGACCGGCGAGTTCGCGAACTTCGTGCCGCAGGGCGTCGACCCGGACACCGGCGGCCGGTTCGACACGGCGGACAAGCTGCTCCGCATCTATCTGCAACGGCAGTACGCGGACCCCGACGAGGAGCTGCTGGGCATGACCGGCCGACCCGGCGACAAGCCCGGCGTCATCCGGCAGCGCCGCGAACTGCCCCAGGGCATCGCCCTGTGGCAGGACGACGCCTCGCTCGCCCGGATCCACACCTCCAAGGACTCCTTCGGGACCCTGGACCGCCCGCAGGGCGAACTGCGCTGGGCCAAGGTCGAGATCGGACCGTCCACGGGCGGGCAGCCCGGCGCGTTCGTCGTCGCCTTCCACCCGGAGCGCGAACGGGCCGTCGCCGACAAGACGTTCTGGACGCTGCTCGCCCTGTCCGGTGTGGCGCTGCTGATGACGACCGGGATCGGCTGGGCCGTCGCCGGACGCATCCTCGCGCCCGTCCGGATCGTCCGGACGACGGCGGCGGAACTGACCGAGCAGGACCTCACCCGGCGCATCCCCGTGGAGGGCCGGGACGACATCGCGGCCCTCGCCGAGACGTTCAACGCGATGCTCGACCGGCTGGAGCGGGCGTTCGCCGCGCAGCGGGTCTTCGTCGACGACGCCGGGCACGAGCTGCGCACCCCCATCACCATCGTCCGGGGCCACCTGGAGCTGATGGGCGACGACCCGGCGGACCGGGAGGAGACGGTGCGGCTGGTCACGGACGAGCTGGACCGGATGAGCCGCATCGTCGAGGACCTGCTCCTCCTCGCGGGGGCCGAGCGCCCCGACTTCGTGCGCCCCGAACCCGTCCAGCTCGCGGAGCTGACCGCCGACGTGTACGTGAAGGTGCGGACCCTCGGCGACCGGGAGTGGCAGCTCGACGGCGTCGCGGACCTCGAAGTGCGCCTGGACGAACAGCGGATGACCCAGGCGATGGTGCAGCTCGCGCAGAACGCCGTCCAGCACACCGTGCCCGGCCAGCGCATCCGGATCGGCTCGCGGGCCGAGGGGGACCGCGTCGAGCTGTACGTCGCCGACCACGGGCCCGGGATTCCGCCGGAGGACGCCGAGGTGATCTTCGAACGGTTCCGCCGGGGGACGTCCCGGCGCGGGACCCGCACGAGCGGCGCGGGGCTCGGCCTCGCCATCGTCAAGGCCATCGCGGAGGGCCACCACGGCCGCGTCGAACTACGCCGGACCGAAGGCGGCGGAGCCACCTTCGTACTCACGCTGGAGACCGCCTCATGAACCGCATCCTGATCGCCGAGGACGAGGAGCGCATCGCCTCGTTCGTCCAGAAGGGTCTCCGCGCCAACGGCTTCACCACGGTCGTCGCCGAGGACGGGGACCTGGCGCTGGGCCATGCCCTGTCCGGCGCGTTCGACCTGATGGTGCTCGACATCGGCCTGCCCGGCCGGGACGGCTTCACCGTGCTGCGGGAGCTGCGCGAGGCCCGCGTCACACTGCCGGTCATCGTGCTCACCGCCCGCGACTCCGTGCGGGACACGGTGGCCGGGCTCGAAGGCGGGGCCGACGACTGGATGACGAAGCCGTTCCGGTTCGAGGAGCTCCTCGCCCGGGTACGGCTGCGGCAGCGCACCGCCGCCCGCGCGCCCGAGGTCACCATGTTGCGCAGCGGCAGCCTCGCCCTGGACCTGCGGACGCGCCGGGCCCGCGCGGACGACCGGACGGTGGATCTGACGGCGCGCGAGTTCGTACTCCTGGAGATGTTCCTGCGCCACCCCGGCCAGGTGCTGTCGCGCGAGCAGATCCTCTCCCATGTGTGGGGGTACGACTTCGACCCCGGCTCCAACATCGTGGACGTCTATGTGCGCGCGCTGCGCCGGAAGCTGGGCGCGGAGCGGCTGGAGACGATCCGGGGCATGGGCTACCGCCTGCCCTGAGCCCCGGCCCGGCCGGAGGCCCTGTCCCGGCCGGAGGCCCCGTCCCGCGTTCCCGGGGCGGGGTCTTTGCGTTCCTGGGGCGGGGCCCTTCGCGTTCCGGGGGCGCCTCGGGCCGCAAG
>NZ_JAAXYC010000316.1 GCF_018619185.1 Streptomyces sp. McG3
CCCCTGCCCCTGCCCCTGCCCGGAGAGTGGGCGACGGGCCCCCGGGGACGCAACCGAACCGGTGGGCACGGGCGTCGCACAGGAGGGGCCCGCGGTGATCGCCCCGGCCCGACAACACGAGGGGGACGCACGGCATGGAGCGGGTCGCGGGGTACCGGATCGTGGCGCTGCTCGGCGAGGGCGGCATGGGTCGAGTCCATCTGGCCCGGACGGCGTCGGGGCGGCTCGCGGCGGTGAAGACCGTCCATGAAGACCTCGCCGCCGACCCGCGGTTCCGGGAGAGGTTCCGGCGCGAGACGCTCGCCGCGCGGGCGGTCTCCGGTCCGTCCACCGCCGCGGTGCTGGACGCCGGCCCCGACGCCGTACGGCCGTGGCTGGCGACCGAGTTCTGTGCGGGGCCGACGCTCACCGAGACCGCCGGGGCGCTCGGGCCGCTGGGCGCGGGGCCGCTGGCCGGGCTGGGGGCGGCGCTCGCGGAGGCGCTGGCGAGCATCCACCGGGCCGGGCTGGTCCACCGTGATCTGAAGCCGTCGAACGTGGTGCTCACCCGGGGCGGCCCGAAGGTCCTGGACTTCGGCATCGCCCGGCGGGCGGCCGACGAGACCCTCACGGGCACCGGGGAGGTCATCGGATCGCCCGGGTTCATCGCCCCGGAACTGCTGACGGCCGACGATGAGCCGTCCCCCGCCGCCGATGTGTTCGCCCTCGCGGCGCTGCTCGCCCGGATGGCGACGGGCCGACCGCCCTTCGGCTCGGGCCCCGCGCACCAGGTGCTGTACCGGACGATGCGGGGCGGGGCCGATCTGGACGGGGCCCCGACCGGCGAGTGGCGCGCGTTCCTCGCCTCCTGTCTGACGGGCGACCCGGCCGGGCGTCCCACGGTGGCCGAGGTGCTGGACTGGTGCGCGGAGCGGTCCCCGGCCGACGCGTGGTGGGAGCGGGACCCGGTGGCCGGCCTGGTCCGCGACCACGAGAACAGGGTCGCTGCGCTGGTGGCGGACGCCGCGGGCGGCAGCCGGGACGGCGCGGGCACCCCGGCCGGGGCGGGCGACGCGCCCGAGGCCGGCACTCCGGCCGACGCGGCGGACGCCGGTACCGCTCCGGCCGACGCCGTACCCGCCCCCACCGGAACCACGCGCACCCCGGCGGACGCCGTCCCGTACCGGACCCCTCCCGTGGTCGCGCCGCGGGACGCCGTCCCGTACGACGGTGAGCCGGGCCGGGGTCCGGCCAGGCGGCGGCTGCTCGCGTTCGGCGGGGCCGCGCTCCTGACGGGAGGGGGTCTTCTCGGCGGCGCGGCTCTGCTCCGGCGCACCGAGAAGGACGACCCGACCGGCGACCGGGGAGCCTCGCCGGCGCCGAGGACCCGCTGGGCCCGGGGACGTCTGCTGTGGACCAGGACCGTCGTCGGCCTCGGCCCCTCCAGCCGGGTGCTGCGCCACGGCGGCACGCTCCTCGTCACGGACGCGGCCGCGGTGACCGCGCTCGACGCGGCCACCGGTGCGGTGCGCTGGCGGTACCCGGCGCGGGACGTCACGGCTGTCCGGCCGCTCGGGGACCAGGTGCACCTGCTGCTCTCCGGGCTGCTCTTCGTACCGGAACTCCTCGCCCTCGACGCCCGGACGGGCAACCGGCGCTGGTCGGTCCTCCCGGACCGGCCGCCCGGTGCCCGGACGTCCGCCGCCCCCGACGGCCAGTCGGCGTTCCTCGCCGTCGACGGCGGGACGATTGCCCTGGTCTCCTACGCCTCCGACGCCTCCCTGTGGTCGAAGCGCTCCCTGGGTGATCGTCCCTGGCGCGCCTACGGGTTCGACTCCCGTACGGGAGAGGCCCTCTGGTTCCACGAGGGGACGCGGGCCGCGGTGACCGGTATCGACGCGGCGGGCGGCCGGCTGGCCGTCGGGCTCCGCCTCCCGACCCGTTCCGGGGCTCCCGCCGAGGAACCGTTGTTCGTGCTGCGGACCTCCGGGGCGGCACCGCGGCCGGAGCCGGAGATACCGGGCGGCGCCCCGTATCCGCACGCCCACCCCGGCGCCTCCGGCACCCGGTACTACGCGCGCGGCAGCCGGGTCGTCGCGGTCGATCTGGCGGCCCGGCGCACCTCCTGGCAGCGGACGCTCGAAGGGTCGGCCACGATCACGCCCGCGGCGACCGGTGGCGTGGTGCACGCCGCGACGGCGGGCGGGGTCACCGCGCTCGACGCCCGGAGCGGGCGGGTCCGCTGGAGGCGCCCGGACGTCGGGCGGCTCGCCTCCGACGACGGCGGGGGCACCGACGACGGGCCGCCGCTGGTGGCGGACGGCGCTCTGTACGCCACCGGGCCGGAGCCGGGCCGCGAGGAGGCGTCCGGGGAAGGCGCGTTCTGGGGGGTGCACGCCCTCGACGCCGTCCGCGAGCGCCGGCTGTGGTCGGTCCCCGTCGAGGCGGACGGGCCCTTCCTCGCCGCCGCCGGCGGGGGTCTCCTCCACGTCTGTGCCGGCGGGACCGTCCTGACGTTCACCGGACCGGAGTCCGGATGACCGGCCCCCTGCTTCCGGGCGATCCCGAACGGCTCGGCTCCGTACGGCTGCTGGGCCGGCTCGGGGCGGGCGGCATGGGCACCGTCTATCTGGGCCGGACGCCCGGCGGGCTGACCGTCGCGGTGAAGACGGTGCACGAACACCTGGCGGCCGACCCGCACTTCCGTGAGCGGTTCCGCCGCGAGGCGGCCGCCGCCCGCGCGGTGACCGGGGCGCACACGGCGGCGGTGCTCGACGCCGACCCGGAGTCGTCCCGGCCCTGGCTCGCCACCGCGTATCTGCCGGGCGTCACGCTGCGGCACGCGGTGGCGGCGACCGGACCGCTGGCGCCCTCCGCCGTACGGTCCCTGGGCGCGGCCCTCGCCGAGGCGCTGGAGGCCGTCCACCGGGCGGGGCTCGTCCACCGCGACCTCAAGCCGTCGAACGTGCTGATCACCGCTGACGGGCCCCGGGTCATCGACTTCGGGATCGCCCGCGCGATCAGCGACCACGGGCTGACCGGGGCCGGCGACGTCGTCGGTACCCCGGGGTTCATCGCCCCGGAGCAGATCACCGGGGCCATGGTCACCGGAGGCGCGGAGTCCCCGGAGGCGGAGTCACGGGGCGCGGAGTCACGGGGGGTAGTGACCGGGGCGGCTGTGACCGGGGCGGCCGATGTGTTCGCGCTCGGGGCGGTGCTGGTGTTCGCCGCCACCGGAGGCAGCCCGTTCGGCTCGGCGACCCCGGCGGTGCTGCTCTACCGGGCCGTCCACGAGGACCCGGATCTCACCGGCGTACCCGACGGGGTACGGGAGGTGGTGACGGCCTGCCTGGAGAAGGATCCCGGCCTGCGTCCGACCGTGGACCAGGTCCTGCGGGCCACCACGGATCCGCATCCGGCGCTGTGGTGGCGCGCGGAGCCGCTGCGCACGCTGGTCCTGGGCGGAGCGGCCGAGCAGCCCGTCGAGGAGCCCGCCCCGGCACCCGGTCCGCGGGGGGCCACCCGGACCGCCCCGGCACCGGGGGCGGCCCGCACCCGCCCGCTGTCCGCCCTGCCACCGCCGCCCGTGGTGAGGAGCCCGGCGGCCCGGCGCGGAGAGCTCACCCGGCGCGGTCTGCTGCTGGCCGGGGGAGGCGGGCTCGCCTCGCTCTTCACCTACGCGATCATCCGGAGCGGGGGCGGCGGGCGGAAGGAGCGGGTCGAGGATCCCTTGAGGATCCGGCCGGGGAGCGCCCGGCAGGGCGCCCTGCGCTGGACCCTGGCCCCCGCGTTCGACAGCACCACCGTGGACGCGCTGCGGTCGGCCGGGAGTTCCCTGCTGGTGCACGGCGTCGCCGTACCCGATATCGGGGAGGCGGGCAGCAGCGGCGGATACGTCACCGCGCGGCGGGTCCGTGACGCCGGGCGCCGGTGGCTGGCCGACGCCGAGGAGAACTCCCCGACGCGGTGGGGGGTGTCCGGTTCGGTGCTGGCGGCGGCCGATGTGGGCCTGGCCGCCGTCGATCTGGCGACGGGCGAACCACTCGGCACGCCCGCGGAGCGCCCGGCCCCGCTGTGGTTCGCCGTCGCCTCGGGGGTGCTGGTCTCCGGTTTCGCGGCGGACGGCGACGCACCGACGCTGAACGCCGTGGACCTGCGCACCGGTGCGCGGCGCTGGACCGGGGCCACGGCGGAGGTCCGGCCGCCCGCCGTGCTGGACCGGTCGGTGCTGCTGGCCGACGAGGGCGGTGAGAACATCCGGTGCGTCGACGCGGTCAGCGGTGAACTCCGGTGGGCGTACGAGGGGTTCGAGGGTCCGGTGGCCGCTCTGGCGGCGGTCCCGGGGGCGGGCTGTTTCGTCCTGCTCGGCCTCGGCGGCGCCCTGCACTTCCTCCGGGCGCGCGACGGCGGCCGCCTGGCCACCGGCACACTGAAGGACGGGCCGAGTTCCGGTTCCAGCGCGCTGGCCGCCGTCGGCTCCACGGTGCTGCTGACCACCGGGGGCCGGGTCCACGCCTACGGGCCCACCACCGGCCGGTCGCTCTGGTCGGCGGGGACGGTGGGGCTGGACACCAGCTGGCCCGCGGGCACGGGCGGCGTCCGGGCCCCGGTGACGTCCGGCGGAGCGCTGCTCCACTGGGCGCGGGCGGGGGTCCTCCAGTGCCTCGACCTCCGCAGCGGCGAGGAGCGCTGGGCGGCCACGCTCGGCGGGGTCGGCCAGGTGCCCCCGGTGGTGGCCGGGGGCACGGTGTACGCGGCCACGGGTGAGCTGTGCCGGGCCCTGGACGTGAACCGTGGTGCGGTGCAGCGCGGTTGGGAGGTCACCGACGTCCGGGACCTCGCCGCGGACCCGTCCGGCTGGTACGCCCGCATCGGCACGAAGGCGGTACGGGCGTACAACCACACGGCCGCGCCGGTGCGGGGCTCCTGATGCCGCGAACTACTGACGGCTGCTTGGTAAGAGCAGAGTTCTTCGGTTGAGCGCTGCACCGCGTGCGATTGCCCCTCAACCGCCGGCGCGCGAGCGGGCCTTGAACGCCGCCTTGCGGGCTTCCTTGGCCGCCTTCTTGTCGCTGTGCAGCCGCCCCATGGCCTCCAGCACATCGGCGGTGGCCGGGTGGTCGACGCGCCAGACCTCGTCGAAGAAGCCGCTGTGCTGCGCGGAGAGCCCCTCGACCAGGCCCTGGAGCTCGTCCAGCTCGCCGTCCGCGTCCAGTTGGGCGGCGATCGTGTCGATGGCCAGCCAGAAGATCATGTCCTCCGGCGGGGCGGGCACGTCGGCGGCGCCGCGCTCCGCGAGCCAGACGCGGGCCAGGCCGCCCAGCTCCGGGTCGCCGAGCACCGCGCGTACGGCGGGCTCCGCCTCGGGGCCGGCCAGGGCGAGGGCCTGCTGGCAGTGGAGGCGGCGCAGTGGCGCGCCCTCGTCCGTGCCGCGCGCGGCGGCCAGCAGCTCGGCCGCCGCGGCCACCGCGCCCTCCGCGCCGTATCCCGCCAGCCAGAGCGTGACCTCGGCGCGGGCGGCGGACTCCGGGTAGTGGGCGATGCCGTCGAGGAGGGCGTCGGCGCCCTTGCCCGCGAGGTCGCCGACGGCGGGGGCGTCCACTCCGGCCTCCAGCATCCGGGCCCGGATCCCGTACAGGCCGAGAGGGGTGAGCTTGACCATGCCGTACCGGGTGACGTCCTCGTCGTCGGCCCCGGCGGCGGAGGCGTCCGCGGCTTCGCCCTCCTCGACCAGCAACGCCTCGTCGACCGGGCGGTATTCGACGATTCCGATGGGTTCGAGGAGCCGGAACTGGTCGTCGAGGCGCATCATCGCCTCGGACACCTGCTCCAGGATGTCGTCGGTCGGCTCGCCCATGTCGTCGGGGACGATCATCGACGCGGCGAGGGCGGGCAGCGGGACCGGTCCTTCGCCCGCGCCATGGTCCGCGAGGGTGAGCAGGTAGAGGTTGCCGAGGACGCCGTCGAGGAACTCCGCCTCGGCCTCCGGGTCCCAGTCCAGGGCGTCGAAGTCGATCGAGCCGTCCTCGCCGACGAGGTCCGCGAAGTCGTCCAGGACGGGCGCGGTGGCGTCGGCGTGCACGGCGTCGAGGCCGTCGAGCCAGATGGACAGGACGTCCTGCGGGGAGCCGCCGGTGAGCAGGGCCAGGTTCTCGCCCGTGGTGACGGTGCCCTCGCCCTCGCCGTCCGTGCCCTCGTCGCCCTCGCCCTCCTCGGGGTCGGTGACGTCGAGGAGGCCGGTGTCCACGGCGAGCCGCCAGGCCTCGCTGGCGTACGCGGCGCCGTCCTCGTCCGCCGGGAGGGCGAGGTGCTCGGCGGCCGCGGGAAGCTGGTCCTCGACCAGTTCTCCGCCGGCCCCGACCCGGGTGTCCGGGCCCGCCCAGCGGGCGAGCCCGACGGCGCGGACGAACAGCGGAGCGGCGAGCGCGTCCCGTGCCAGTTCGGCCTCGGTGTTCAGCCGCACCGGCGGCAGGGAGGGGCGCTCTGCGGACATCGGGGGTTCTCCTCGGTGCGTGCTCGGGGCATACGGAGTGCGTACGCGGTTCAGCCGCCCAAGCCTAGACGCAAAGCGCCGCGTACCGCCCGCCGCTTCGCCACATGACGCCCGCCGCGCCCCCTCACCCGCCCGCGCCCGGTTCCATGCTGAGCGCGGGGGTGTAGCGGTGCACGCCGCCGCCGGTCATGCCCGGGTACTTCTGGACGCGTTCCCAGAGCGGGGACGGGGAGCCGACGCCCTCTCCGGGTGCGGCGAGGGCCGCGATGTGGTGCTCGGCGCTCTCCCACTCGGCGTAGTTGAGGACCCGGGTGCCGTCGGTGCTGACGTGGAAGTGTGCGGCGATGCCGCCGGCGGGCAGCTCCGCCTCCTCGCCGAGCGCCCGGAACACGCTGTCCACCCAGTCGCGTTGCCGGGCGGGGTCGGGCCCGTCGAACTCGACGTCCACGATGACGAGGCAGCCGGTCTCCCGGGTGTCGCCCTCGGCCCGGAGGCCGGAGCGGTACAGCTCGTAGGTGTGCAGTGCGAGGCGTTCGGCACCGGGGACGGCGGCGTCGATCTCGGCGTTGCGGATGTCGCGCCCCTGTCGCACGAAGTCCTGGTAGGCCTGTTCGCCGGCCCACTGGGAGTAGTGGAGCAGGGTCGCGCCGTCCTCCCCTGCGTAGACGCTGTAGGAGAGCAGCCCGGGATGCGGCCACTCCCGGCTCTCCCAGGCCTTCCGGATGGCGTCGACGGCCTCTCGCTGCCGCTGCGGTGTGCCGACGTTCCAGGTGCTGGCCTTGGCGATCCGGGCGTCGGTGCGGGCCGGGTCGGGACGGTCGGTGAAGTGCGTGGTCATGGCGGTGTTCCCCTCGTCACGCGCGCCGGTCGGTGCGTCGCGTCCACCACCGTGGCACCTCAAGTCCGGTCGAGGTCAAGGCCGTGTCCCCGGACGGCGCCGCGCCCGTTCGCTCAGGGCGTGAGCGGTCCCGGGTGCGGCCGGAGGGGCCGGGGAAGGGTGGGGGCATGACCCTCTCCGTGGCGCATCTGAGCGACCCGCACCTCACGACCGGTCCGGGGGCGGCGGCCCCCGCCACCGGGTTGCGGGCCGCCCTGCGCCGGGTGCTCGCCCTGGACCCGCCCCCGGACTGCGTCGTGATCACCGGTGATCTCACCGAGCGCGGGGAGCCGGATGAGTACGCGGCCCTGCGCGAGGAGGTCGGCGCGTTCCCGCTGCCGCTGCTTCTGGTGACGGGCAACCACGACGTGCCGGAGGCTCTCGTGGACGCGTTCGGCGGGACGCGCTTCCTGGGCGGGGGGACGCTGACGTCGTACGCGGTGGAGCACCCGGCGTTCACCGTGGTGGTCCTGGACTCGTGGGTCGCCGGTGCGCCGGGCGGCCGGCTGGGTCCCGAGCAGTTGTCCCTGCTGGACCGGGAACTCTCCCGGCGCCCCGGCGTACCGGCCCTCGTCTGTCTGCACCATCCGCCGGTTCCGGTCGGCATTCCGTTCCTGGACGCGATGCGCCTGGCGGACGGCCCCGCGCTGGCGGAGGTGGTCGCCGCACACCCCCGGGTCGTGCGGGTGCTGGCGGGCCATGTGCACCGCCCGGTCACGGTGGGCTTCGCGGGCAGCACGGTGGCCGTCGCGCCGAGTACGTACCGGCAGAGCGGGCTGGCGCTGCGCGAGGGCGTGCCCGGCTATCCCGACGAGCCGGCGGCCTTTCTGCTGCACGTGCTGCCGGAGGGGCCTCCCGGCACGGGCTGGGTCACCCACACCGTGCCGGTGGGCGACGGCTGACCGCCGGGCCGACCCCGCACCGGCCGGTCACTCGGGCAGCTCGGCCCGCCAGGCCGTGATGTTCAGCTCGTCCATGTACCGGATGTCGTGCCCCTCCAGGGGGTGGACCCGCGCCCCCGCGTCGGGGGCGGCGGCCAGCTCCAGGGCGTCGGCCATGACGAGCTCGCCGCCCTCCTGGGTGGAGACCCAGGCGAGCATCGACCGCGCGGTGCCGCCCGGCTTCAGGGTGAGCGCCTCGGGGCCCCGGTCGCGGCCGAACTGCGAACCGGCCGGGTTGACCTTCACGGGGAGGCGTTCGCCGTCCTCACCGAGCGCCTGGACCGAGGGGTAGCCGTCGACCCGGTAGGGCTTCGAGCCGCAGTTGGTCAGGGTCAGGGCGACCGCACGGCTCATCATCGCGGTCAGCACCTCCCCCATGGTCACCACGGCCCCGGAGGCGGGGCACTTCTCCGGCGGGGCGGCGGCCGGGCCGGTCCCCGCCGTCGCGCCGTAGGCGGG
>NZ_JAAXYC010000317.1 GCF_018619185.1 Streptomyces sp. McG3
GTCTCCCGCAGGGCCCGGCCCGGGCCCTGCGGGAGACTGACCCCCATGACCAAGAGATCCGCCGAAGAACGGCGACGGCTCATCGCCGACCATGTCGTGGAGCAGGGCACCGCCACGGGCGCCGCCCTCGCGCAGCTCACGGGCGTGAGCCTGATGACCGTCCACCGCGACCTCGACGACCTCGCGCGGCAAGGAGTGCTGCGACGCTTCCGCGGCGGCGCGTCCGCCCTGCCGTCCACCGTGTTCGAGTCGAGCCTCGACTACCGGCTCGGCGTCAACACGGCGGAGAAGAACGCCGTCGCGCGCGCCGCCGCCGCGTTGGTGGAGCCCGGAATGTCGGTGATGCTCGACGATTCCACCACGGTCCTGGTCATGGCCGGCCTGCTGGTCGACCTCGCCCCCCTCACCGTCGTCACCAACGCCCGCCGGGTGCTCGACGTCTTCACCGGGTGCGAGGGCATCCGCCTGATCGCCCTGGGCGGCGAGTACTCGCGCACCCATGACTCCTTCCTCGGGATGCCCTGCGTCGAGGCGGTGGAGGCGCTCTCCGTCGACCTGGTCGCGGTCTCCACCTCGGCCCTCGACGCCAGGACGGCCTACCACCAGGAGCAGGACGTGGTGCTGGTGAAACGGGCGATGCTCACATCGGCGGCCACGAAGGTGATGCTCATGGACCACACCAAGCTCGCCCGGACGGCGCTGCACCGGGTGGGGCCCGTCGGCGACCTGGACCATCTCGTCGTGGACGACGGGGCTGACGCCGAACTGCTCGGCAAACTCCGCGAGCGGACCCGGGTGACGGTGGCGGCCGTCGCACCATGAAGCCGTTCCTCCCGCCATGATGGAACGCCTGTCAAACGCACACGCACGTAACCACCACGAAGGGCCGCCCACCCGACAGGTGGACACCTGAGGCCCGTTCCGCCGGGGAAGGACGCTTTCCGCCATGAGCAGTGCATCCCGCCGCCCCACTCCCCACGCCCCGGCCGTGATCGGCATCGACGTGGCGACCGCGTCCGTCCGCGTGGTGTGCGTGGACGGACAGGGGCGTGTACGCGCCGAGGCGCGGGGCGAACTGCCGGCCCCCGTACGGACCGCCGCGGGGACGAGCGAGCAGGACGCCCGGTCGTGGTGGCCCGCCGTACGCTCGGCGCTGCGCCGCACCACCGGCGCGCTGCCCCGGGGCGGCCGCGAGGTGATCGCGGTGGCCGTGTCCGCCACGTCCGGCACCATCGTGCCCACCGGGGCCGACGGCACCCCGCTCGGCCCGGCCCTGATGTACGACGACCGGCGGGCCGCCGATGTCAACGCCGAGGCGCAGCGGGTGGGCAGCGCCCGCTGGGACGCGCTCGGCCTGTCCGTGGGCCCCACCGCGGCGCTGGGCCGGGCCGTCTGGTGCCTGCGGACGTACGGCCCGGGCCTGCGCCACGTCCTGCACACACCCGACGTCGTCGGGCGCGAACTGACGGGCCACCCCGTCGCCACGGACTGGAGCCACGCACTCAAGTCCGGTTACGACGCCCGTGCCGAGGAGTGGGCGCACGAGGTCTTCGACGCCTTCGCCTTCCCGCTCGCGCTGCTCCCCTCCGTAGCAGCCCCCGCCACGGAGGCCGGAGTCGTCGGCCCGGAGGCGGCCGAGGCCACGGGCCTGCCCGAAGGGTGCTCCGTACGCCTCGGGATGACGGACGGCTGCGCGGGCCAGATCGCCACGGGGGCGGTCGAGCCGGGGCGCTTCGTGGGCGTGCTCGGGACCACGTACGTCCTCAAAGGGGTCTCCGCGGACCTGGTCCGCGACCCGACCGGAGCGGTCTACAGCCATCGGCACCCCGACGGCTGGTGGCTGCCCGGCGGTGCGTCCAACACCGGAGGGGAGTGCCTGGCCGACGTCGACCCGGCCCGCCTGCCCGCGCTGGACGCCGCCGCGGCGGCCAGGGGCCCCGCCTCGTACGTGCGCTACCCGCTGCGCCGCGACGGCGAACGGTTCCCCTTCGTCTCCGGCGCGGCGCGCGGGTTCGATGGGGGCCGCCCCCGCGACGAGGCGGACGCCCACCGGGCCGCACTCGAAGGGGTCGCCTTCGTCGAACGCCTGGCCCTGGAACGGGTCGAGCGGCTCGGCGTTCCGGTGCTCGGACCCCTGCACGCGGCCGGCGGGGGCAGCCGCAGCGCCGTGTGGACGGCGATCCGGGCCACCGTCCTGGACCGCCAGGTCCGCGTCGTCGAGCGTGCGGAGACCGCCTTCGGCGCCGCACTCCTCGCCGCGACCGGAACGCTCCACGAGGACCTCGCGGCCAGCGCGGCGGCCATGGTGCGCGCCGGCGCACTCGTCGAGCCGGTGCCGGAGGAACGCCCCGCCCTGGACGACGCTCACGGCCGCTTCGTCGCGGCGCTGCGCGAGCGGGGCTGGCTCCCCGACGACTGACGCGTGGTGCCGCGCGCGTACGCGAGGGCTCACCGCCGGAGCGGCACCACCGGCCCGGGCGTTTACGGCAGCAGTGGATCCGCAGGCCCGTGCCCGGCGCGTACACGCGGAAGACCGGCTCAGACGACCGTTCCGGTGAACTCGGAGGCGTGGTCGCGGGCCCACTCCGCGTAGGAGCGGCCCGGTCGGCCGAGGACCTCGGCGAGGGTGAGGTAGGCGTCGTCGGAGTCGCGGTGCGCTTCCCGGGGCTCGTCGGCGACGCCCTCCACCCCGTCGTAACTGGTGAAGCCGTACAGCCAGTCGGCGTTGTCGGCGGCGAAACCGCCCTGCCCGCGGTAGAAGGTGAGCGCCTGTTCGGGCGTCACCTCGTCGAGGGCGATCTCCTCTCCGACGGCCTCGGCGATCCGGGCGACCTGCTCGCGCTTGGTGAGCGTGTCGGGGCCGACGATCGTGTCGATCCGTCCCCGGCGGTCGGGATCGAGCAGGTCGGCGACGATGACGTCGGCGATGTCCTGCTCGTGGATCGGGTTGCCGGTCTGGGCGGGGAAGGGCTCGACCACCCGCCGGCCGGAGCGGATGGAAGGCCCCCAGATGAGCAGGGCGTTGGTGGCGAACTCGCCGGGCCGGACGATCGACCAGTCGAGCCCGGACTCCCGCACCGCGCGCTCGACGGGCAGGTTGTAGGTGGTGTCGTGGCCCGCGGTCACGGCGGCGGACGACACGACCACGATGTGCTCGATCCCTGCCGCCCGCGCGCACGCGACCACCTCGACGGCGGTGTCGGGTACCGCGATGAGCACCAGAGCCCTGGCCGCCTCGAAGGCGGTGCCGAGCGTCGACGGCTCGTGGACGTCGCCGGCCACCACCTCCACGGCAGGAGGCAGAACGCTGTGGCGGGGCCGCCGGGACACGGCACGTACCGGCCGGCCGCTGCTCAGCAGCCCGTCGACGACGCGCCGCCCGAGCACGCCGGTCGCACCGGTCACCACGGTAAGAGGCAATGAGCTATCAGAATGAGACTTCATAGTCTCATAATGGCACTGTGCTTTATGATCTGGCAATGGAGTTGTCACCGCAGAAGCAGCGCACGCGCCGTGCCGTCCTCGACGCGGCGGCCGGTGAATGGGCGCGGGATCCCGCCGCGAGCCTGGGGCGCATCGCCGAGGCGGCCGGTGTCGGCCGGGCGACCGTCCACCGCTACTTCCCCGACCGTGAACACCTGCGGTCGGCGCTCACCAGCGATTCCTGGGCGGCGCTCCACGCGGCGATCGTGGAGGCCGCTCCCGGCTCCGGCTCGGTGCTGGAGGTGATCGACCGGATCGTCAGTGCCATGGTCCACGTCGGTGACCGGGTGCTGTTCCTGTTCGCCTCGGCTGGGGAGGACCCCTCCCGCGCGGACGCCGCGGTGGCGGGCGCGGTCGACGGGATCCTCGTCGCGGAAATCCGACGGGGGCAACAGGTCGGCGAGCTCGATTCCACCGTCCCGGCCGAGTGGATCCAGCGCATGGTGTGGAGCATCGTCTACACCGGCCTCCACGCGACCGGAGACGGGCTCGTCGCACGCCATGGCGTCGATGACCTGATCCGCTGGACCCTTCGCGGCGCCATCGGCGTGCGCTGAGGCGGGTGTTGAGGCCGGGAGCGGTCCGAACAGGCCCGTGATGCAGGGCGCTTCGACGTGAGAGCGGTCTCCAGAAAGCTGTTGCCGCATGCACCTTGCCATGCTCGTCGGACCCCTCTACTTTCACTGTAGAAAGCGCTTGCTGTCCTGTCGCTTCCGGTGGGGAGCCCGGGACGCGGGGGCGCTGCCGCATGTCCCCCTGGTGGATCGGGCCGCTTCTGCGCGGCTCGTGCGGGAGCGCTCCCACATGTCATGGGCACGTCATGCTTGCGTGTTCTGCCATCCATCACCGACCAACCGAAGACACCTGGGAGACGAACATGGGACGACCAGTCGCACGGCGGCTGCAGGCCACCGTGGCAGCCCTGGCCCTCGCGGCCGCGACCGGAGCGGTGCTGTCGGCGCCCGAAGCGGCGGCGGCAACCGGGAGCGCCACCGGCTACGCCACCCAGAACGGCGGGACCACCGGCGGTGCGGGCGGGCAGACCGTCCGCGCCACCACCGGGACCCAGATCCACGAGGCACTGTGCGGGCGGGCCGACAGCGGTACCCCGATCGTGATCGAGGTCGAAGGCACCATCAACCACGGCAACACCACCAAGGTGTCGGGCGACAGCTGCAGCACCGCCGCCGGCGTGATCGAACTCAAGCAGATCAGCAACGTCACGATCGTCGGCGTCGGCAGCGGGGCCGTCTTCGACCAACTGGGCATCCACCTGCGCGAGGCCGGCAACATCATCATCCAGAACGTGACCGTCCGGAACGTCAAGAAGTCCGGCTCGCCCACCTCCAACGGCGGCGACG
Organism: Streptomyces sp. McG3; assembly: GCF_018619185.1. GTDB lineage: Bacteria > Actinomycetota > Actinomycetes > Streptomycetales > Streptomycetaceae > Streptomyces. Next base: position 4,845 of record NZ_JAAXYC010000317.1, read on the forward strand.
CCATCGGCATGGAGTCCGGCGTCCGCAACGTCTGGGTCGATCACACGACCCTGGAGGCGTCGGGCGGGGAGTCGGAGGGGTACGACGGCCTCTTCGACATGAAGGCCAACACGCAGTACGTGACCCTCTCGTACAGCGTCCTGCGCAACTCCGGCCGCGGCGGCCTGGTGGGGTCCAGCGAGAGCGACCGCTCCAACGGCTTCGTCACCTACCACCACAACCTGTACGAGAACATCGACTCCCGGGCGCCCCTGCTGCGCGGCGGCATCGCCCACATCTACAACAACCACTACGTGAAGCTCAACGAGTCCGGCATCAACTCCCGGGCCGGGGCCCGCGCCAAGGTGGAGAACAACTACTTCGAGGACTCCAAGGACGTCCTCGGCACCTTCTACACCGACGAGGCCGGCTACTGGCAGGTCAGCGGCAACACCCTCGACAACGTCACCTGGTCCAGCCCCGGCGGCACCACCAACCCGGCCGGGCCCGACATGAAGTCCACCACCACGGTCGACATCCCCTACACCTACCGTGCCGACACGGCCGGTTGCGTGCCGGACGTCGTGAGCCGCACGGCGGGCGCCGGCAAGGGCCTGAAGGTCTCGGACGGCAACTGCACACCGCAGACGCCCACGCCCACGCCGACGCCGACCGACCCGACGCCGGGACCGACGGACCCGACTCCCGGACCGACCGACCCCACTCCGCCCACCGGGACCAACCTCAGCATCGGAGCGGGCTCCGACGGATCCAGCAAGGCCGCCGGAACAAGCTACGGCGATCTGCGCGACGGCGACGCGAGCACCTACTGGTCGCCCGCCGGCCCCACCGGCTCCGTCTCGGTCAAGTGGGCCTCCGCCACCTCCGTCTCCTCGGTCGTCATCCGCGAGGCGGCGGGCTCCACCGGCGCGATCAAGGGCTGGCGACTCCTCGACGGCGACACCGGCGCCGTCCTGACCTCCGGAGAAGGAGCAGGGGCCATCAGCTTCCCCCGCACCTCCCTGCGCAAGATCACCTTCGAGATCACCGGCTCGACGGGCACCCCGCGGATCGCCGAGTTCGAGACCTACGCGGGCTGACCACGCGGTCCGCGCTCATCGTCCGCGACCCGCACCTCCCAGGTACCCGGGAGGTGCGGGTTCCGGGCGTCCAGCCAGCGGGCCGGCGTATGGGCACGGGCCTCGGCCACGCCGAGCTGCGGCCGGTTCGCGGGGACGGTCACGCGGGCGCCGGGGCCGGTGTTGCGGTACTCGGCGAAGCGCTGGTCCTGCCACGGGAAGCCCGCGGACATGGTGGCGTACGGCGTTCTCGCGTCGATCCCCGCGCCGAGACGGCTGTCGCGGACGGTCAGCATGGGGTGCGCGGTGAGGTCCGAGGAAGGCACCCAGGGGCGGGCGAGCTTGTAGTAGGCGTCGGGGGCTGCGCTCGTGATCCGGGAGCGCAGGACCAGGAAGCCGTACGGACCGGCTCCGGCGGTGCTCGGCGCGAAGACGTAGCCGTACGGGGCCGAGGCCAGGTCGGTGCGGGTGAGCCCGCGGAAGCGGCAGCGGTCGAAGACGGCGGTGGCGCGGCCGAAGACGAAGTCGACATCCCCCTCCGCGTAGCAGTCGCGGTAGTACTGACGGGCGAACGCGCCGACGGCGGGGGAGTCGGCGTACAGGGTGTCCTGGTGGCCGAGGAACCGGCAGCCGTAGAACGCCGACCGGTCCCCCTGGACCTTGATGGCGACGGCCTGCGTGCCGGTGTACTCGGGGTTGTCGGAGCGCAGCCAGTCGTTGGCGAAGGTCAGGTCGCGGGCGGTGAATCCGGCCGCCCGCACGGTGACGGAGGCCGAGCCGCTGGTGCCCAGGGTTCCGGAGCCGTCGGGCTTGGGGGTGCCCGCCGCGTTGTCGTACACGAGCACGGTGTCCCGGGCGTCGCCGTTCGCGCCGATCAGGGTGAGTCCTTCGTGGCCGGCGTCGATGAGCACCGTCGCGCGGTACACACCGGGGGCGATCACGAGCGTGCGCCCGGTGCCGGTCGCCGCGTCGACGGCGGACTGTACGTCGGTGTGGTCGCCGCGGCCGTGCGTGTCGACGTACAGCGTGCGCGGGTCCAGGCGCCGGGCGGGTGAGCCGTAGCGGCCGAAGGGGCCGGGTGCCGCGGTCCCGGCGTGGGCGGCGGTCGCGCCGAGGGCGAGGGCGGCACCCGTTCCGGCGAGCAGGGAGAGGGCGGTACGTCTGCTGGGCAGGAAAGGCCCGCAGGGCAGGGACGGTCGGCTGGACATGACGGGGCTCCTCGGGGGTGAACGGCGAAAGGCCGGAGCGGCGCTCTCCGGGGTGGTGGAAAGCATGCGGTGCCGCTCCGGCCGGTTCGGGGTAGGTCGGGTCGAGGGGTGATGGGGCGCGGGGACGTTTCGCACCCGCTGCGACGAGGCCGGGGGCGGTTACGGCCCGCGGACGCGGTCCGGGGCGGTCGTCTCCGGACGCGCGCGGTCGGGGACGAGGTCTCAGCGACCGCTCGCGCTCGCCCTGCCCGCTCCCGCTTCGAGCGCCACGAGCACCGGCACGGCGAGCGGGTGGTGGACCGCCGTCCGCAGGCGGGGCGTCCAGCCGGCGCCCTCGGTGAGGTGCTCACCCGGCACCCCCGCGTTGTGGACGGCGACCAGATCGGTCTTCCGCCCGGCGACGTAGTTGTTCCTCGCCGTGAGGGACGACTCCGACCACTTCTTCAGGATCGTCGCCCGGTCCACCTCCCGCGTGAGGGTGAACGCGTTGTGTTCGGCGACCAGTCGGGACTCCGCGCCGATACCGAAGGTGTATCCGTAGGCGCTGCCCTTCGTCGCCACGAAGTGGTTGTTGTACGCGTCGACCTGGCCGAACCGCACGCGCGGGGCCCGCTCCTTGACGTCCTTGAAGAGGTTGTGGTGGAGCGTGACGCGGAGCTTGCCCCGGTCGGTGGCGCCGGCGCCGTCACTGTTGCCGATGAGCATGGTCTTGTCGTGGTCCTTGAGTACGTTCCATGAGACGGTGACCAGGTCGGCGCCGCGCACGATGTCGAAGAGGCCGTCGTGCTGCTGGTAGACCTGGCCGAAGTAGTGGGGCTGGTCGGCGTCCGGGCGGTCGCCGTCGCTGAAGGTGTTGTGGTCGACCCAGACATGGCGGGATCCGTACACGACGAGGTTGTCGTACTCGGAGTTCCAGGCGCCTTCGGCCCCGTCCGTGGGGTCCCACTGGGGAAAGCAGTCGTAGGTGTCCTCGAAGCCGATGTTGCGGATGATGACGTTGGAGACGTCCCGCACCTGGAGCGAGGCCCCGATGACCTTCGGGTTCTTCCCCACCCCGACCAGGGTGGTGTTGGAGGGGACCTTGATGGTGACGGCGGCCGCCTGCAGCTTCGCGGAGGCGACGCGGGCCTCCTCCAGCGGACCCGAGGGGACCGCGTCCCGGCCCCACACCTCGGGATCGTAGGCGGCGAGGTACTTCTCCAGTGTGTAGCCGCCGGTCTGATACCGCTCGCAGCCGATCGGCGTGCCGTTGACGTCGGAGTTGCCGTGTACGGTCCCGGAGATTCTGATGATCTTCGGCGCGTCGCCCGCCTCCGCGAAGGCGGCGATGAGCTCGGCCCGGTCGGTCACCGTGTAGACGTGGTCGGGGGTGGCGTTCGCGCCCCCCGTGGTCGAGCCCTCGGCGGCGGCCCAGCCGTCTCCGGCGGGCAGTACGGCGCGCTCGACGCCGGGGCCGGCGTGGCTCGGCCGGCCGGTGGCCAGGGCCGGGGTGCTGAGGGCGAGGGCCAGAGAGGTGCAGCCCAGGGTCACGGCGATGGCGCGGGTATGACGCTTGCGTGCGGGCATGGCGAATCCTTCTGTGTCGTCGGCAGAGGGGCAGAGGGGCAGAGGCTGTCTCTTAT
>NZ_JAAXYC010000318.1 GCF_018619185.1 Streptomyces sp. McG3
ATCCCGGGCCCGCCCGCCCCTTTCCTGTCTCACATCACGGATGATCGTGTCTCATCATGCGACACGACGGTGACATCTCCGTCCGTACCTCCCTACGATCGGACCCATGAAGCGACAGGCGGATCTCACGAAGCGGCGGGCAGTAGACCTGTGCCGCGTCGCCGCCATGCTCTGTCGCACCTTCTGAGCGGGGCGTTCGCACCGTCCCGTTTCCCCCCGGCCCTTCGACCGTTGTCAGGGTCGGCCCGGTGCCCCGTACGCGCCGCGTTCCGTGCCTCCGCGCGTACACCCGCACCCAGCAACTCCGCATCTCGCACCACCCCGCCGCAGACTGCCCCGGAGGAGAACAACATGAGCCGCAGCGACGTCCTGGTAGACGCCGACTGGGTCGAGGCCCACATCGACGACCCGCAGGTCGCCATCGTCGAGGTGGACGAGGACACCTCGGCGTACGAGAAGAACCACATCAAGAACGCGATCCGGATCGACTGGACCAAGGACCTCCAGGACCCGGTCCGCCGGGACTTCGTCGACCAGGCCGGCTTCGAGAAGCTGCTCAGCGAGAAGGGCATCGGCAACGACACGCTGGTCGTCCTCTACGGCGGCAACAACAACTGGTTCGCCTCCTACGCCTACTGGTACTTCAAGCTGTACGGCCACGAGAACGTGAAGCTCCTCGACGGCGGCCGCAAGAAGTGGGAGCTCGACTCCCGCGACCTGACCGACGCCGTCCCGACGCGCCCGGCCACCCAGTACACGGCCAAGCCGCAGGACGAGTCGATCCGCGCCTACCGCGACGACGTCGTCAAGGCCATCGGCAGCCAGAACCTGGTCGACGTGCGCTCGCCCGACGAGTTCAGCGGCAAGCTGCTCGCCCCGGCCCACCTCCCGCAGGAGCAGTCGCAGCGCCCCGGCCACGTGCCGAGCGCCCGCAACATCCCGTGGTCGAAGAACGCCAACGACGACGGCACCTTCAAGTCGGACGACGAGCTCAAGGCGCTCTACGAGAACGAGCAGGTCGACCTGGCGAAGGACACCATCGCCTACTGCCGCATCGGTGAGCGCTCCGCGCTCACCTGGTTCGTGCTCCACGAGCTCCTCGGCCAGGAGAACGTCAAGAACTACGACGGTTCCTGGACCGAGTACGGCTCCCTCGTCGGCGTGCCGATCGAGCTCGGCCCCGCCAAGTAGTCCGACCGACTGACCCGCACGACCCGACCAGAAGGACAGAACCATGTGTGGAGCACAGGCCGGTGGCCCCGACGCTTCGACGATCAAGCCCGGTGAGACCACCATCCAGGGCAGCGTGACCCGCGACGGCGAGCCCGTCACCGGCTACGTGCGGCTGCTGGACTCGACCGGCGAGTTCACCGCCGAGGTCCCGACCTCGGCGACCGGACAGTTCCGGTTCTACGCCGCCGAAGGCACCTGGACGCTCCGCGCCCTGGTTCCCGGCGGCAGCGCCGACCGCACGGTCGTCGCGCAGACCGGCGGGCTCTCCGAGGTCGCCATCGCCGTCTGATCCGCGACGATCCGCGGCACGCCGTTCCGTACGGCACGCAGAACGGCCGAAGGGCCGCACCCCAGGGGGTTGGACGCCACCTGACGCGGGGTGCGGCCCTTCGTGCCGTCCGGGCGCCCACCGGGTGGGCGGGCGGCCCGGGGAGTCCTACGCTGGAAGCATGTACGCCCGACGCAGGCGGAACTACTTCCTCATGATGGGCGGATGCGTCGCGCTCTTCGTGTCCGCCTGGGCCGTGGTGCGCCTGTGGTCCATGCCGGTCGCCGTCGGCATGTGCGTGGTCGCCATGGTGATTCCGCCCGTCGCCGCGATGGTCGCCAACCGGCGGGGCCCGGAGGACCGTTGGTGGGACGACCCCTCCGGCGACCCGGAGTCCGACGAGTGGTGGGACGAACTGGACGGCAGGAAGCGCCACTGAGCCGGGGGAGCCCCCGCCCGGTCAGTAGACGAGCGCCTGGGCGCCGTCCGCCATGGCCTCCTGCACGAAGACCTGCGCGCCCGCGATCCGCACGCCCTCCAGCACGTCCTTCTCACCGATGTCGCGGCGGGCCGCGCACTGCGTGCACAGGGTGATCCGGCCCCCCGCCAGGATCGAGTCCAGCAGGTCCGGCAGCGGGGCCGCGTGCGGCAGTTCGAACTCGGCGGCCCGGCCCGGCAGGGCGAACCACGAGGACTCGCCGGTCAGCCAGAGCGACACCTCCACACCGCTGGCGACGCCCACGGCCGCCACGGTGAACGCCTGGGAGCAGCGCTCGGCGGCCTCGGGCCCGGCGGTCACCTTGATCACAAGCTTCTTCGGCATATGCCGAACTGTAATCGTCCGGGACGCAACCTCCTCGCTGACCTGGGGGTCACTTGTGCGCGCAGGTAAGGGAACCCGCGCTTCAGGTCTCTTGGGGGGACCCCTTTTGGAACCGAACGACACCATTCCTGCCGCACCGGAGGGGCCCGCACCCGTGCCGCCCGCGCCGGCGGAGGAGCCGTCCGTCGCCGACGCGCCCGTACGCCGCCGGCCACGGGGACGCACGACGCTGATCATCGCGGCGGCCGCGCTGCTCGGGATCGCGGGCGGGGCCGCCGCGGGCTACGGCGTCCAGGCGGAGCGGGCGCCGACGCCCCTGGCCGCCCTGTCGCAGCCCGGCCTCGGCTACCCGGCGAAGCCCGGGTCCGCCGACCCGGCCCCGCTGACCGCCGCCCAGGACCGGCGGGTCAGGACGGACGGCGACCTGCGCAAGCTGCTCGTCGACCGGCCCAAGGGGGCGAAGAAGACGCTCACCGACGAGTTGGGCCTCGACGACGGCTGGCAGCCGCTCGATCAGTATGCCGAGACGTACTACGAGGACCCGCACTTCATGTTCGAGTCGCTTTCCGAGCTCGATCTGCGTCGGGTCGCCTCGGTCGCGTGGCGGCAGGGGGAGCACCGGGAGACCGGTGTCCAGCTGCTCCAGTTCCGGTCCGGTGACCGGAACGGCGCGGCGGAGCACTTCGGCGACCAGCTGATGTACATGCCGTGGGACAAGGACGGCGCGGGCAACCCGGGGGACCCGGTCAAGGGCAGCCGCGAGGGCCGCTACTTCCTCTACCCGGTCGAGCGGAAGGCGGGGTACCTCCCGTCCTACCGGGCCAGGGCTCTGGCCGTACGCGGTGACATCGTCCTCGACATCAACATCTTCGACACCGTCCCGATCGGCAAGAAGGACATCCGGACGCTGGCCGAGCGACAGCTGGAGCGGCTGTGAACAACGACGACACGAACCCCCTCACCGGCCCGACCGGGTCGGCCGAGGACCTCGCGCCCGTGCCCGTGCCCGCCCCCGCCCGACGGGTGCGCCAGGTGGTGCTGACCGCGCTGCCCGTCGTCCTGGTGCTCGGGGCGGTCGGCGGCGCGACCGCCTACACGAAGAACACCGTGGACACCGCGGACCGGACGGTCACCACGACCGTCCTGGACGTGGAGCACGCGCCGTCCGGCGAGGACTCGGCGGGCGGTCCGGCCCGGGGCCGCCACGACACCGAGCTGACCAAGCTCCTGCTCCCGGTGCCCAAGGGCTACCGGCTCGGCCCGGACATCGGCGAACTCGGCAACGACAGCGAGACGAGCGGGGCCAAGGCCGCCGCGGCGATGAAGGAGATGGGGCGCGGTCTGGCCGGGAAGGACCGCCGAGAACTGAACAAGTACGTCGAGAAGCTCCGTATCCGGGGCATCGCCCAGCGCTCGTACACCGCGGACTCCCACGACCTCGTCGTGAACGTCCAGATCATGAAGATGCAGGACAAGCGGGCGGTCCGCACGTCGTACGTGAACCGCAAGGAGTTGCTGGACTCCTTCGACGTCTTCCGTAAGGGGCCGTCGATCGACGGCCACAAGAAGGCCACCTGCTACCGGCTGCCCAAGGGCGACAAGAACACCCTCGACGGCATCACCTGCATCGCGTACGAGGGAGAGGTCTCGGTCACCGTCGACGCGAACGGCAGCAAGCCGTTCAGCCCGTCCGACGTCGCGGACCTGGTGAAGGACCAGCTCGACCACATCGCGTCCCCGGGGGAGTACATATGAGCGAGCAGACGGTAACCCCCGGGGCCACCGGGACGCCCGCGATGCCCGAAGCACCGCCGTCGGTCAACGTGTTCGCGCCGCCCGTCCTTCCGCATGAGGCGTCCGACGCGCCCGGCGCGTCGCCGAAGCCGCCCCGGCGGGTCCTGCGCGCCGTGGCCCGGTGGACGGCCGCCGCGCTGGCGTTCGGGGTGCTCGGCACGGGTACGGCCTTCGGGATCGCCTCCCTGGAGCGGACCGACGTCCCCGGGCTCGCCACCGAGGACGACGGCCGCTGGGACTACCCGGAACTGTCCCTGCCCGCGCTCCCGGCCGGTTCGCCCCGGCCGTTCGGGGCCGGCAACCCGGCCGAGATCCACCACGCCGACCTGCGAGAGCTGCTGCTGCCGGCCCCCGCCGGAGCGGTTGCGGACAAGGAACTGCCGGGCGGCTGGATCTCCACGGAGACGTTCCTCGACGCCTACCGGCAGCAGGACCGGCCGTCGGTGGCCCAGCTCCTGAAGGACGCCGTGCCGCGCCACATCGCGGCCCGCGGCTGGACCATGCCGGACGGCACGGTGTCCCGGATCTACCTGGTGCGGTTCAACTCGACGGCGTTCGCGAGCGGCATGATCGACGACCTGAACGTGGGCTCCTCGGCCGGTACGCCGCTGGACCGCACGGACACCACCGAGATCGACGGCTCCTGGAGTTCGCAGAACGACTTCGTGAACACCTCGTCGTTCGTCTTCGCCGAGCAGGCGCCCTTCGGGGCCGAGCACGTCCGGCAGGCGTACACCCTGGCGGGGGACACCATCGCCCTCGTCGTGCACGAGCGCGCCGGGAAGCGGGAGACCGGCCGCATCCCCTTCCAGCAGACGCTGATCCTGCAGAACCAGCTGCTCGCCTGAGACCCGCGGGCGCGGCCCGCGACCGGCACCTGAACGAGAAGGCCGGGCCCCCACCCATTAGGCTGGGGGCCCGGCCCCGTCACCGCCGCCACCCGCTCGTCACGAGGAGCTCCCTGTGCTTGAGGCATTCTTCACCGCCCTGCTGATCCTGGTCTGCGTGGGCGTCACCGCCTTCGCCGGTATCACCGTGAAGAAGCTGTACCAGGGCCAGCGCTGACCTTCGCCGTCCCACGGTTCCCGCCCACCCCTCGCACCCTCACAGATCGTCTGAGCCGCTCATGATCGAGATTTCGTCCGACCTCCACCCGGACCTCGTCCCGCTGGCCTTCCTCCTCGGCAACTGGGCGGGCGCGGGCGTGTCCGACTTCCCCGGCGCCGAGAAGTGCAACTTCGGCCAGGAAGTCACCTTCAGCCACGACGGCCGCGACTTCCTGGAGTACGTCTCCCACACCTGGGTCCTGGACGACGAGGGCAAGCAGGTCCGGCCGCTGGAGACCGAGACCGGCTACTGGCGCATCGACAAGGACCGCAAGGTCGAGGTCGTCATGGCCCGCGACCAGGGCGTCATCGAGATCTGGTACGGCGAGCTGGCCCACCAGAAGCCGCAGATCGACCTGGTCACCGACGCGGTGGCCCGCACGGCGGCCTCCGGCCCGTACAGCGGCGGCAAGCGGCTCTACGGGTACGTCAAGAGCGACCTCATGTGGGTCGGCGAGAAGGCCACCCCCGAGGTCGAGCTGCGCCCGTACATGTCGGCGCACCTGAAGAAGGTCGTCACCCCCGAGGAGGTCGCCGAGATGGCGCGGAACCTCGAGGACATGCCCGACGACGGCATCGCGTTCTTCAAGTAGGGAGCCCGCCCGGGACCGGGGCTGCTGCCCGGTGCTCACCCCGCCCTACACTGGGCGTGTGGTGAGCACCGACTGGAAGACCGATCTTCGGCAGCGCGGTTACCGGCTGACGCCCCAGCGTCAGCTCGTCCTGGAGGCGGTCGACGCCCTGGAGCACGCGACTCCGGACGACATCCTGTGCGAGGTGCGCAGGACGGCGTCCGGTGTGAACATCTCCACGGTCTACCGGACCCTGGAGCTCCTGGAGGAGCTCGGGCTCGTCAGCCACGCCCATCTGGGGCACGGCGCCCCGACGTACCACCTGGCCGACCGGCACCACCACATCCACCTGGTCTGCCGGGACTGCGCGGACGTCATCGAGGCGGATCTCTCCACCGTCGCCGAGTTCACCGAGAAGCTGCGCGCCGATTTCGGCTTCGAGACGGACATGAAGCACTTCGCGATCTTCGGCCGCTGCGCGACGTGCGCGGCCGCGAGAACGCCTGCGGACGGGGCGAGCGACGGGGCCGCGGCCGGGGTCGTGGACAGGGCCTCCGACGGGACCGCCGGCCGGACCGCCGACGCGGGTGCGAACACGCCAGCGAAGGGCGCCCCCGTCAAGTCGTAGGCTGGGCGCATGAAGAGCCCCTTGCTGTCCCTGCCCGGTGCCGTTCCCGCCGAAGGCCGCGACGAAGGCGTCGCCGCGCACTACGGCGACCTGTTCCGCGAGCAACGCGCGCTGGCCGACGGCAACGGCTTCGTCGACCTCTCCCACCGGGGCGTCGTCACCGTCACCGGCGACGACCGGCTGAGCTGGCTGCACCTGCTGATCACCCAGCACGTCAGCGACCTCGCCCCGCACCAGGCCACCGAGGCGCTCATCCTGTCCGCCAACGGGCACATCGAGCACGCGATGTACCTGGTCGACGACGGCACGACGGTGTGGATGCACGTCGAGCCGGACACCCAGGGCGAGCTGATCGCCTACCTGGAGTCGATGAAGTTCTTCTACCGGGTCGAGGTCGCCGACCGCACCGGCGACATCGCCGTCGTCCACCTCCCGGCCGGCTCCATCGCCGAGGTCCCGGACGGGGCGGCCGTACGGGAGACCCCGCAGGGCCGGGACCTGTTCCTGCCCCGCGCCGACCTGGAGGCGTACGCCGCGGCCCACGGCCCCGCCGCCGGGATCCTGGCGTACGAGGCCCTGCGCGTGGAGGGGCACCGGCCGCGCGTCGGCTTCGAGACCGACCACCGCACCATCCCGCACGAGCTGGGCTGGATCGGTGGCGCCGTCCACCTCCAGAAGGGCTGCTACCGGGGCCAGGAGACCGTCGCCCGCGTCCACAACCTGGGGAAGCCGCCGCGCCGGCTCGTCTTCCTGCACCTGGACGGCAGCGAGGTGCACCTCCCCGGACACGGGACGCCGGTGCGGCTGGCCGCCGACGGTCAGGAGGGCCGTCAGCTCGGCTTCATCACCACCTCGGCCCGCCACCACGAGCTGGGCCCGATCGCCCTCGCCCTGGTCAAGCGGAACGTGGCCGTCGACGCGGAACTGCTCGCCGGGGACACGGCGGCCGCCCAGGAGACGGTCGTCGAGCCGTAACCACTCCGCGTACGGCTACACCTCGATGATCACCGTGAACGGGCCGTGATTCGTGAGCGAGACCCGCATGTCCGCTCCGAACCGGCCCGTCTCCACGTGCGCTCCCAGCGCCCGCAGCCGCGCCACCACCTCGTCCACCAGGGGCTCGGCCACCTCGCCGGGCGCGGCGGCGTTCCAGGTGGGACGGCGGCCCTTGCGGGCGTCCCCGTAGAGAGTGAACTGAGAAATCACCAGGAGGGGGGCGTTCACATCCGAACAGGACTTCTCGCCCTCCAGGACGCGCACCGACCAGAGCTTGCGGGCCAGCTGCGCCGCCTTCTCCGGGGTGTCGTCATGGGTGACCCCGACCAGCACACACAGGCCCTCGCCGACGATCTCCCCGACGACTCCGGGGGCCGAGGGATCGTCCGTCGCACCGGCGACGGAGACGCTCGCGCCGTCCACTCTCTGTACCACTGCACGCATACAGACCAACCTATCTTGGGCTGAACGGGTACAGAGCACCTGCATCGGCACGGTGCGGAGTGGCACGATGCACGATGTCGGTGTGCCGACGCACCGGTCGAGGGGACGGAACAGCATGAGTACCTATGGAGCCGGACAATCTCCCGGTGCCGTACCGGGCGGACGTCACCGCGCCGGCACCCTGCGGTCACCCGTACAGCGCAGTCTGCCGGGGCAGGGTCCCGTACCGCCACCCGCGACGCCCGCGGCGGCCGCCACCGTGCCCGAGCAGGCCGGCGGCGACGCGGGCTCCGGCGGGCTGCGGCTGCCGGAGCTGCGGACGCTGCGCCGGGACGCCCAGCGCGACGAGGCCGATCTCAGTTACGTACGCCGGCTGGTGCAGGGCCGGATCGACATCCTGCGCGCCGAGCTGGCCCGCCGCCGGGACCCGGAGGCCCCGGTGGAGGACGCGGCGGTGGTCAGCCGGCTCTCGGAGATCCTGGCCGACACCCCGTCCCGGCACCGCACCTCCGCGCGGCACGTCACGCTGACGACGCCGCGCGGCGACGAGTTCCGGCAGCTCGCCGCCGAGACCCTCGCCGAGGTCGAGCTGTCCGACCTGGACGCCCGGACGGACGAGGAACTGCACACGGCGATGGGGCGGCTCGTCCGCTACGAACAGCAGGTCTCCCGCCGTCGTCACGAGCTCCAGCGCACCGCCGACGTTTGCAGCGCGGAGATCGCCCGCAGGTACCGTGACGGGGAAGCACAAGTAGACGACCTGCTCGCCTGAAGCGACCCTTCCGGGCGCGGGTCCCGCACCCCCGTCCCCGGAAGGCCACCATGACGTCCACCGACGCCCCGTCCGCCATATCCACCGCCCCGGCC
>NZ_JAAXYC010000031.1 GCF_018619185.1 Streptomyces sp. McG3
CGCCGGCCCCGCCCCACGAAACCACCCACCACGCCGCTGACGGAGATCCGGCGCGCGGGTCACCGGCCCGCCGGACTCCGAGAAGTCCCTGGACAACCGGTTCCACCGGCTGTTATGGATGGAAACAGAAGGACCTCGACCGGGAGATGACGCTCGTGCTCAGAACCACCGACCGCCCCGCGGAGTCGACACCCGCGCAGCCGGTCCTCCCCGCCGGCACCGATCCCCTGCTGCAACTCGCATACGAGACGCAGCCGCCCAGCGGCCCCGGCGCGACGCGCTGCCTCAGCCACCCTCGCGAACTCGCCCTTCGCGGGATCCCGGTGACGTGCACTGCCTGCCGCGCCCGGCGCGACTGGCTGCTCATCAACCACGGGCGCAACGTCTGGGTCTGCTGCCGCTGCAGCAACCAGTGGCTCGAACCCGAGATCAGCCGCGCCGACTTCGACGCCCTGATCGCGATCCCGGACGGAACGATCTACCCCAGCGTCGAGCAGGGCCTGGCCGCCTTGGGGTTCGACGGGGTTTTCGCCAGCACGTACCTCGACTAGGCGAGCGCGAGCGCAGAACGAGAAGGGGCGACACCGATTGGTGTCGCCCCTTCTCGTCATAACTGGTCAGTTGTCGATTCCGTCTCTCGGTAGCTGGCCCCGGAAGCTGCAGCCAGGGCACTCGTCCTCGCCCTGAGTGTGGCCCTCGTACCATCCATGGACAGCGGCGTGCAGGATCGCCTCCTCCACCGAGGCTTCACCGCTTCTGACCGACGCGATGGCGTTGCCGACGACGAGTCGGAGCACGGCGCTGTCCGGTGAGGGGAAGGGTGGCGATGGCATGGGTGAGGCGGTCATGCCCTGAGCCTAGAGGCCCAACCTGCCCTATTCAGAGGAACCGGCGTTCGAGCGAAGCTCGCCGGAATTGGTCAAGCGGTAGATGCTGAGCCGAACTGCAGCAGGGCGAAGCCCCAGTTCGCTCGCGAGAACGTCGACGGGCTGGTGGGGAGACGCTCGTAGTCGGTGGAGGACGGCGCGGTCGTTCGCGGCATCCTGGTACCGGCTGACGACGTAGGCACCGATGCCACCGGACGCTACGGCGAACAGAGCGACGCTGCAGACGGCGTAGTTGTCCTGGACAGCGGCGACGATGGCGGTGACCGCCCCGGCAGCGCTGAGCAGTGCCGAGCCTATGAACAGCCTGGTCATGAGGTTCCTCGCGCGGGAGGCGGTGTTGAGCCAGAGGGAGACAGGCTGCCCAGGCTGTTCCGGTTCCGGGCGGTGCGGACGCTGATGCCCCGGTGGGCAGCGCCTCCTCGATATCCCCAGAGCCGCTTTTCGTCGGACATCGGATCCTCCATGTCGGTCAGGACGAGAGTACGCATCAGGTGGCTGGGCGTACGGCAAGGCCGCCCCTGCCTGATCGGCGTGGGGCGGCCTTCTGCGGTTCGGTCAGATGTGGGCGAGGCGGTGCGAGAGGTCGAGGGCGGCGGTCGCGACCGAGAGGGCGGCGCAGAGGCCGAGCACCTCGTGGAGGGTGGGGCGGACCAGGTGCGGCCAGTCGTCCGGGGCGGCGGGCCAGGAAGCGAGGTGCACCTCGGTGGTGGCCAGGCCCAGGTGGGCGGTGACGTCCCAACCTGTGTGGGAGGCGGGCTCCCAGTGCAGGCGCACGCGGCCCTGAGGGAGTCTCGGGGTATCGGCGGCGAGCCAGGAGATGTCGAGCGGCCCTGACCTCTGACAGACGACCTTGTTCGTTTGCCAAGTGATCTTGATGACCAGTAGGTTTCTGCCACTTGATCTTGACCAGTGAGGTCTCGTCTGTGTGGGGGAGACCGTGGCTGTTGCCGCGCTGGCGTACGGCGATGCCGTCTTGTCGGCCTTTGAGCTGGGCTTCGTCGAGTCCGGGCAGTGCCGTCGGCTGCCGTTGGGCCAGGGCTGGAACCGTCGGTTCGAGAGGGCCGATCCGGTCCGGGAGTTCCGCTGGGCCAAGGGCGGGGAGAGTTTCGCCGGTCTGTACTACTCGGCCACGATGGGCGCCCACGTGGGCTACGAGTCGTGGCTGGAGCGGGATCGGCTGATCCTGCTGGACCGCGATCCCGACGTGGTCGGGATCGCGTCGCAGCCGTTCTGGCTGCACTGGCACGACGGGAAGCGGCGGCGTCGGCACGCGCCCGACTTCTTCGTGCGGCTGGGAAACGGCCGGGGCCGGGTCGTGGACGTGCGGGCCGGCGACCGGATCGACCGGGCGGCCGCCGAGTCGTTCGAGGAGACCGAGCGGGCCTGTCAGGCGGTGGGCTGGGAGTTCGTCCGTGTCGGCGAGCCGGATCCGGTGCTGATGGCGAACGTGCGGTGGCTGTCGCGCTACCGCCGGCGCCGCTGCGCGCGAGCGGACGTCGCCGAGCGGCTGCTGCGGGTGTTCGAGGAGCCGGTCCCGCTGAGGCCCGGGGCGGTGGGGGTCGGCGACCCGCTGCTGGTGCTGCCGGTCCTGTTCCACCTGCTGTGGTCCGGCGTGCTGCGTGCCGATCTTGAGGGCGGGCTGCTGTCATCCGACAGCCTCGTCGTGACGACGAGGGGAGAACGATGAGCGGGCTGCAGCGGCCGGTCGGAATCCAGGTCGGCGCCTGGGTGCGCTTCGCCGGGCAGGTCCGCGCCGTCGTAGGCGTCACGGCGAGGACGGTGACGCTGACGGACACGGAGGCCGGCCAGCGCGTCATGGCGGTGGAGGACCTGACGGGCGAGGCGGACTTCGCCGTCATCGATATCCCGGTCCGGATGCCGCTTCCGGCCTCGTCACGGCTGGAGACGTTCCCGGCCAAGGCGGTCGAGAAGGCGCTGTGGTGGGAGGGGCACATCCTCGAGGTGCTGCACGGGCGGCCTCCGGAGGCCGGTCCGGACACCACGCCGCGGCTGGAATATGGTCCGGACCGCTCGCTGACGGCCCGCCAGCGGGCCAAGGCCGCTGAGCTGACGGCGGCCGGCGACAAGGTGTCGGCCAGCGCGGTCGCCAACCTGCGGCGCCGCTACCAGGTCGAGGGCGTGCTGGGCCTGGTCGACCACCGCCAGGCCGCGAAGCGGCCCGCGTTCGGCTCGGTGGACGAGCGGGTAGTGGCGGCGATGCGCACGGCCATCAGCGAAGCCGTCGACGCCTCCACCAGGACGGGATCGTTCCTCCTCTGGCGGACCGGAGAGATCCTGCGCGAGACCCCTGGGACCCAGGATCTTGAGGTGCCCTCGGAGCGCACCCTCTACCGGCTGCTGGCGAAGCTGACCGACGGCACCCACACCTTCAGCGCGGCGAGCACCCGCCGCTCCAAGGCCCATGGGGCGAAGGCCCCGTTCGGCGAGCTCCCGGCGTTCGCCCCGGGCGAGGTCATGCAGATCGACTCGACCCCGCTGGACGTGATGGTCCTGCTGGACGACGGCGTCCCGGGCCGGGTCGAGCTCACGGCCATGATCGACGTGGCCACGCGGACACTGACCGCGGCGGTGCTGCGGCCCACCACGAAGGCGGTCGACGCGAGCGTGCTGCTGGCCCGGACGGTCACCCCGGAGCTGATGCGTCCCGGCTGGGCGGACGTGCTGAGGATGTCCCGTTCGGTGCTGCCGCACCGCCGGCTGCTGAGCCTGGACGAGCGCCTGGAGCACGCCGCGGCCCGCCCGGTGATCGTCCCGGAGATGATCGTCTGCGACCACGGGAAGGCGTTCATCTCCCGGAACTTCAAGTCGTCCTGCCGGTTCCTGGAGATCGACTTCCAGCCCGCGCACAAGGGCTCCGGCTTCGAGAAGGGCCACATCGAGTCGATGCTGGGCTCGGTGGCGACGCTGTTCGTCCAGTTCCTGCCCGGCTACACCGGCCGCAGCGCGGACCACCGCGGCCGCCACCCGGAGCGCGAGCGGATCTGGTCGCTGCTGGAACTGCAGGAGCTCCTGGACGAGTGGATCATCGCCCACTGGCAGAACCGGCCGCACGACGGCTTGCGCGACCCTGCCCACCCGGGCCGGCTGTTCACCCCGAACCAGAGGTACGCGGCGCTGGTCGAGGCCTGCGGCTACGTTCCCGTCGCGCTCACCGGCGAGGACTACGTCGAGTTGCTGCCCTCGGACTGGCGGGCGGTCAACGACTACGGGATCCGGGTCAAGAACCGGATCTACGACAGCCCCGGCCTGACCCCGATCAGGCGCCAGGACTCCGGGATCCGCGCCAAGCGCGGGCTGTGGGAGGTCCACCGTGACCCCTACGACGTCTCCCAGATCTGGGTACGCGACCACCGCGGCGAAGGGCGGCCGTGGATCCAGGCGACCTGGAAGCAGCTGCACCGGGCACCGGTGCCATTCGGCGATCTGGCCTGGGACCACGTCAGTCACCAGATGCCCGGCTCCACCGAGGCGGAGATCGCCGACGCCGTCGCCTCCTTGCTCACCCGGGCTCACGCCGGACCGGCGGGCGAACCGAAGCCCAAGGCGACCAGGCGCGACCGCAGGGTCGCCGCCCGGACCAGGGCGGCGGGGCCGTCGACCCCGCTGTCCGCTCAGACCGCTGACGAGCCTGCCCCCGCACCCGAGCCGGCGAAGGCCGAGGAGAAGCTCGCCGACGTGATCCCGCTCGGCCTGTTCGACCCGCTCGAAGATCCCTGGAGACGACGATGACGCTGCCGGACACCGACGACGCCGGGCAGCACCTGACTACGAAGGACGGCTGGCGCCGGTTCGTGGCCGGCGGCCCGAAGCCACCCCACATACCGGCACCGTCGCCGAAGTCGTACGCGAAGCTTCCCAGGGAAACCCGCCTGAAGCTGGACGACCTGCGCATCGACCATCACGCCCGCCTGATGGTCGTGGCCACCTCCACGGTCCGCCACACCGTCACCACGGGCCGCCGCCTGGTCATGCTCAACCGGCACGCGATCAGCGCCCGCCGGGGCCTTATCGTCTCCGGCCCGGCCGGCACCGGGAAGACCATCGCGCTCACCCAGCTCGGCCTGGCCCACGAGCTCAACGACCGTCACGTCCACCCCGACGCCCACGGCCGGATCCCCGTCCTCTACATCACTGTTCCCCCGGCGGCGACGGCCCGGATGATCGCCGCCGAGTTCGCGCGCTTTTTGGGCCTGCCGGTCCACCGCCGGCTCAACACCACCGACATCATCGAGGCCGTCGTCGGCGTCTGCACCACCGCCCGCACCGGCCTCGTGATCGTCGACGAGGTCCACAACATCTCCCTGACCACCCGCCAGGGAGCCGAGGTCTCCGACACCCTCAAGTACTTCTCCGAGCGCATCCCCGCGACGTTCATCTACGCCGGGATCGACATCGAGCACAGCTCGATCCTCTCGGGCACCCGCGGCGCACAGATCGCCGGCCGCTTCACCCTCATCCCGACCCACCCCTTCCCCTACAACGACGAGTGGAAGGGCCTGGTCAAGACGATGGAGGACACCCTGCTGCTGCACCGCCACAAGCCGGGCACCCTCGTCGGCCTGGACCGCTATCTCCACGACCGCACCGGCGGCATGATCGGCGCCCTCTCCCACCAGATCCGCGGAGCCGCGATCGACGCCATCCTCACCGGCACCGAGAAGATCACCCAAGCGGAACTCGACGCCATTCCCCTGGACGTCACCGCCAGCACCCAGGCTCCCCAGCCCAGGAGAACAACCCGGTGAACGGCCTGGAACGGCCAGTCGTGGAGCTTCCCATCCAGGTCTTTCCCCGTCCTTGCGAGGGGCCCGAGTCCTTCATTAGCCGTCTCGCCGAGGCGAACTACCTCAAGCCGGCCTACCTGAGCGCCTGCCTCAGCAAGCCGCCCACCGAACGCGGCACTCTCAGCTGGTCACGACTCGCCGCCGCGGCCGGACAGGACCGCCTCGAACTCCAGGAAGTCCTGGAGAGGACGCCGCCGCCCTCACCGGTCCAGTTGGTCTGTGAGTACTGCGGCAGGGCGCCCCGGAACAGCACCCCCGGGCCGCCGCCCTGGTGGTGTTCCGTCCGCTGCCGACGAAGAAGCGACCTCGTGAACAGCGCTCCCTCAAGCCGCGGCATCATTCCTGGCCAGCGCGAAACTCTCTCCTGCATTGCCTGCGGAACGCGATTCGTCAGATCCACGACCAAGCGGCGCGAGCACGACACATGCTCGCCACGCTGCCGGGAGAGAGCACGCCGCACGAAGCAAGCCGAACTCGACCTCTACGAGAACCCCTTCGCAGTGGAAGACGAAGCCTCCTGAACCGCGAGCAGTCGAAACCGCCCGGTCGAGCCACCTGACTCAGGCGTTGCGGTGCAGTACCCACATGTACTGGCCCGAGCCACCGATCAGCGTCTCGGGCCTGACCTTCTTGCCCGCGCACCCGGGGATCAGGACGTAGTCGGAGTTGTCATACCGGACCACTACCGCCGAGTCGTCGATGCGCCACGTGAGCGGCGTGGCTTCGTCCTCGACGTTCGCCGCGAACTCGCCGGTACCGTCTGCCTTCAATTCGACGAGGGCCCGCTCGCCGTAGTAGGCGCCGACGATGTTGGCTGAGGTCTGGCCGCAGACCGGAGAGTCCGCCTGCGCTGTCGTGGCGATGCCTGCGACAAACCCGGCGAGCAACAGCGCAGCACCCGCTCCCGCCAGTACCGGCACCCGGTGGGTCTTCTTCACGGTGATTCGGGCGAGCACGGCGGCCTCCGGGGTCAGGTGTTGGCTTTCCTCGGCTCAACGAGATGAAGAGGACCGGGTAACGCGAGGCTCATCCTGTGGCGGCGTTGTGTCCGGTGTTGCGCTGAACAGGCGATCAGACTCTCCTGGCAATCGGTCAAGATCACTTGTCAGAGGTCAGGCCCGTCGGGCAGGCCGGAGACGCGTTGGACGAGCGCACCGCGCACGTCGTCTGGCATCGGGCGTACGGCAAAGCGGTGCAGCGGAAGGGGCTGCGGTGAGCGGGATCGCGGCGGGATATGAGCCTCCGAGGTGGTTCGTGTGACGGTCAGGCCCAGGCCAGGGCATCGCTGACGGAGGGCGGGAGGTAGTCCTCCTGTCCGTCGTCGGCGATGAACGCTTTGCCGTCCCGGACGACGATCTCGGCTCCCAGGTAGTGGGCGAAAGGGAAGTCGGGGTTGATGGCGAGGCGGATCGGCAGGCCGGGGTCCAGGTCTTGGAGCTGGCGGAGCAGGTGTCCGACGGTCAGGTAGTGGGGCAAGAGGACCTCCGAGAGCGGTACGGGATGAGGGGTCAGGATGCCGAGGGGGCGTTCTGCCCCTCGGCGTGGCTGGCGAGGTGCCGCTTGCGGCACTCGTTGACGTAGCCCTTGCCGGATTCCTCCTTCTTCCAGCCGCAGGAGCAGACGGCGCGGGTGTACGCGCGGCCGGGGCAGTCGGTGTGGAGCGGCTTGCCGGAGCTGGTGTGCTTGTGGTCCGCCGGGCAGGGAGTGCCGTCGGCGTGATGGTTGGTGAGCGGGGCGCGGAAGGTCATGGTGAGGCGGCTCCTCGTGGGAGGTGTAGACGGGCATCCGGAGCGACAGGTGTGGGGAGCACGCCGTCATGCGAAGGCGTCGCGCCGCCGCTGGCGTGCCACGGCGCGACGGGCGGCCCGGTGACGGAGGAGTCAGTGGGCCAGCCGGTAGAGCCGGGCCGGAGCGGAGGGTCCGGTCTCCGCTATGACCAGGCCGTCGGTGATCAGGCGCTGAAGCGAGCTGGCGACGCGATCGTGGTTCAGCCCAGTAGCGGAACTGATCTTGGAGAGGGGTGCGTTGGGGTTCGCGGACAGGCAGGCGACGACACGGGTGTCGCGTCGGCGGAGGTAGTCCTGGAAGATCCCGGCGGTGTACACCAGCAACACCCCGCAGCAGACCTGAGGGATACCGCGCGAGGCCATGCCGGAGCCCGCGATGGCGTCGTACGCCGCGAAGACGGCGGTGCCGGAGCCGACGATGTGGTTCGCGATTCTCACGAGGTCATCGGAGTAGAACGTCATTTCAACGCCTTTCGGTCAGGAAGAAGAGGATCGGCGGGTCTGCCGGGGTGGGCGGGTCGTTGTCGGCTCGCTCTGGTCGTTCGGCGGTCAGTGCGAGGAGTGGGCGACGAGGGCGGCGAGGAATCCGGCGACGGCTTCGGAGGGGGTGTGGATGCCGAACTCCTGAACCCACGGAGCGCCGTCGGCGGGCAGCACCAAGACGCGCCAGACGATGTCGCGCTTCCAGGCGGCGGGGTCTTCGGGGAGCCAGCCGACGTAGACGTGACCGTCCGGGCTGGTTGCGTGGACGTTGGCCTCCGGGGTGTCGACGACGGCCCAGCCGAGGCTGTTGAGGAGGCCGAGAACAGGACCGGCGCAGTGGTCGGAGGAGAGCCAGCAGCGGTCTTCCTGGGCCGGCCGGACGACGGCGGGCAGGAGGGTGGTGGAGGTGGTCACGGTTGAACGATCCCTTCGTTGACCTGCGGTTTTCCCAACACCCGTACGTTGACATGGGATGTGGCGGAGTACGTAGTCGATTCCCAGGAAGCGGCGTCTGCCGTGGGCGAACTGGCCGACGCCATCAGGGCCGTGCGCCGGGAATGGAACGGCGAAGGGAGTTGTCGTACTGGGGTTGCGGCAAAGGGCCGCACGGGGTCGAAGGGGGAGCAGGGATGGCGAAGCCGAGCAGGCACGAGGTCGGGACCGGGCTGGAGCACAAGGTCTGCGCCGCCGGGCGACCGTGGACGGTGGGCGACATCGCGATGGTCGCCGACGGCCAGTGGGCTGTCGGCGTCCAGACGGAGGCGCGGTGGGACGACGGCGAGGTGGTCCTGGACCGCAGCGCTGACGGACATCGCGTCGAGTTGACGGTGGAGGAGCTGGCCCGCGCGGTGGGCTCCGGCATCTGGATGCGCACGGTGGACCAGAGAGATCCCGCCCACCGCGACGAGGACCACGATTGATCGATCAGCGACCTGGCCCCGGGCCAGGCGCCGGCGGCCCGACGACGGCCGGAGGAGCGGGCTGGTCCGGTATCTGGCCGAGGACGTGTTGATCGCGCCCGGAGCGGGCAACAGCGGCCTGCGCCAACCGGGTTGCTGGGGCCCGGTCCGCCGTCGCGGCGGCTTCACGCGCCTGGACCACAGGGCTGATCGCCTGAAGGGCCGTAAGGCTTTCGGGTTGGGCGACGCGAAGGTCGGCTGCGGAGCTGGTGATGCGTCGCAGGTCGTAGAAGGCCGGTGCGCGGCCCGGCCGGGTGAGGGCGTGCAGGCGCTCCTGGTGCACGGCCACGGAGCTGTCGGCGGTGACCAGGAGGGCCGAGCGGATGTGCATGACCGAGCGTAGGAGAGGGCCGTCGGTCGGGCGGCGGACCGCGATCGACTCCAGAGCTTCGATCGGACGGCCCCAGGCTTCCTCGATCATGGCTGTGGCCTGGTCGAGTGCGGTGGCGTCGGGCATGGCGGAACTCCAGGTAGTCGAAGGGGGGTGGAGGCGGTGCTCCGGAAGAGGAGCAGGGGTCAGCGGCTGCGGCGCGGGGTCGACGCGCTGGCCGACGGCCTGGCCGCGAGAGCAGGCGCGGGACTCCCGGACGGGTTCAGGGCCGAAGCCGACGTGCGGCTTCGGGCGGCCATGACCCGGAGGTCGGCGGCCGTCCGGGGGAATCGCGCGGCGCGTTGGACGGCCTGCGTGACAGCAGTGCGGCGTACGTCGAGGGGAGTGGGAGCCCGGGGAACCTGGGGCGTGCTCGGGGTGACGGGGGTGAGTGAGACCAGGTGTGCCACCTCACGGTGGATCTGGTGGCGCTCGCGTACCACCGGGGCTCGATCGGCCATGACGGCTGCCGTCGCGGCGATCAAGTGGGTGGGCGTACGGGCCGAGAAGATGGCCTCCGCACGGGTGCCCCAACCGGGTGGACCCGACCAGAGGGTGACGGCTTCGTCATCATGACGGGAGAGACGGTTGTCGATGAGGACGCCTGCTTGTCCGTCCGGGGCGATGATCTCGGCGGTGCCGAGTTCGGCCCCGCCGTGGCGGGTCCAGTCGGCATCGGTCAGCGGCTGGACGGCGTCGGCCCAGCGGTATGACGGGCTCGCCAGATAGCGCCCGTTGCCCTCGTACGCATCGGCTTCGGCGTAGTCGTGAGCGAGAGCGGTGGTCAGCCCGGCGACGATCTCGGCCGGGGTGACATGGTTGAAGGTCGCTGTCCAGCGGGGTGAGGAGACGGCTTCCTCGGATGCGGCGATCTTCCACAGCTCGAAGTCGTCGCCGAACCAGCCGATACGGATCCTCTGGTCGGGCGACGTGACGAGGAGCTGGCAGGGACCGTCATCGAGGTAGTGGTGCGGCCAGTGAGCGACAGGGGCGAAGCCGGCGTCTCCGGCCCCGTTGGAACCGGCCAGGTACATCGGGCTGACCAGTACCTTCTGGTACAGATAGTTGTCGTTGGGCTGCTGGACGCTCATGGTCGAGACTCCGGGCACGTAGGAGGGGAACGCACCCGCGTAGCCAGCAGGGTGAAGTGCTGGGGCGCACGCGGACGCGGTGGCAGCGGTGAGACGGCACTGGCTCTCAGCACCAGCACCCGGATTACCGCCCCCGGCCTGGGGCCGATCGGGCGGTGACAGCCGCCGACACCCGCAGTTGCGGCTGTGGCGCGTGGCTGAAGAGGTCGTTCGGTGCGGCGGCACTTCGACGTAGGGCCGCTGCGGTCCGGGCACCGTCCCCCGTCAGCGGGACATTCGTATGGGTCCGCGTGGCCGCTGCGACGCGGACTGGGCTCGGCGAGGTCTTGAACATGGTGACGGGTTCGCTCCAGTGCTCGACGGTCGCGTAGACGGCTCCCAGCGCCTGACCGGCATCGGTCAGCGTGTAAGGGTCGCCGTGGCGCGGGCCTGTTCGGGTGATCAAGCCCGCAGCCTGAAGCCGGGAGAGCTGCTGCCCGCTCAGGCTGTTGCTCAGGCCAGCCTCCTCGGCGATGTGGGCGTATCGCATCGGGCCGCCCGCGTCGAGGAGCTGAATCACGGCGGTCGAGTGCCGATGATGTAGACGGCGTAGTGCGTCTTCGACGCGTTCGGCACCGGCCATCTGGCCGAGCGGGAGGTAGGCATGGGACCAGTCCGAAAGGGTGTGGAATACGGGAGCCAGTGACTTGCCGAGCGTGCTCAGCCGGTACGGAGCACCGCGACGGTCGTCGTCCCGAGTGACCAGCCCGTCAGCGCGCATCGTGGCCAGACGCTTGCCGATGAGCTGCTCGCTGACGAAGGGAAGCTGGGCGGCGACGTCGCGGATGCGCATGGGATGGTTCTCTTGGGCCAGGGTCATCGCCGACCAGGCGGTCCACTTCGGCCACAAGAGGGAGAGCGCGTCCTCGACGCGTTGAGCATCGACCGCGCCGATGGGGAAGGCGGGGCGCTTCATCCGGGTGGACATGGGCGCGTCCTTTCTGGAAGGGGTCAGCGGGCGGGGTTGCGCACCGTCGGGGTGGCAGGCCGAGCGGCGGAGTTGGCGAGGGGCCCGGGGCTCGCCGGGGCGTGGCTACGGCCGAGGGCTGCGGACACGCGCGATGTCGCCGTACGTGCCGCGCGAAGGGCGGCTTCGCCGTGGGACGTGAGCGAAAGGAGTTGTCCTGGCCGGTGCGGGTTCTCGCTGGTGTCCTGGTGCAGTAGCCCGTCGGCGACCATTCGGCGGACGGTTGAAGGAAGCGGCTGCGGGCGTCGGCCCGTCCCGTCAGATAGGTAGGGCTCCTCGCCGATCGCGGTACGGCAAAGGCGCAGACCGCCAAGTTCGACCACTTCGAGAGCCTTGAGCTGACGATCGCCCTCGATGGCCCAGTCGTCGTCCCTGCCGGAGCGCTGTTCCCGGTTGGCCTCGTGGGAATTCGTCGTCGAGTGCTCGGGCTGAAGGCGCTGGTACGCGGAGACGGCGTCGATGAGCTGGTCGTAGGCCCGACCCTGCTTGGTGAGGAGTTCTCCGAGCTTCGGAATCGATGTCCGCAGGAGCGCGTACGAGACGCGGGCCCTGCCGAGTTCGCCGCGCCCGATGGGTTCGAAAAGCCGGAGAGCATCCTTGGCCGCAACCGTCACCCGGTCGTGTCGCTCGTTCAGCTCGTACGCGGACGCGATCACCCGAGTCGAGGCTCGGTACAGCGGATCGGCAGGGCGATAAGTGGCGTTGAGCATGTTGACGTTCGAGATACCGAGTGTGTCGGCGACGAAGTGCGTACCGGGCTCGGTGTTCGGGTCGTAGGGGTTCACTTGGCCGTCTCCATCCGGGCGAGCAGAGAGCGGACCAGCGTAGGAAGGCTGTCGGGACCGTCGCCGAGCCGGACGTGGTCGGTCACCTCGTCGAGGACGTACGTAGCGTCTTCGAGAAGGCCGCCGGAGATTTCCATGCAGGCGTCGGTGATCCGGGAGGCTGCGAGCAAGGACTCGGAGAGCACCTCGACGTAGTCGTCCGGCGCGAGACCGGCGGCGTTGGCCGCAGTACGGATCGCCTCCAACTCCAGCGCGCTGAAGCTGAAGTCATGGCCCTGCTCCACGCTGGCCGGTGCGGAGAAGGCGGGGTCCGGTGGTTCCGTGGGGATGCCGACGCGTGTGCAGATCCGGTCGACCGAAGCGGTCAGCTCGGCCAGGGACTCGGTGAGCCATCCCAGGGCGGAGGCGTACGAGGCCAGGGTGAAGAGACCTGCCGGCGTAGTGGGGAGCGGGTCGTCGGCCACGAACCCTTCGAGCCGGTCGTTCAGCTCGCAGATCACCTGGGGCCCGGCGGACAGAGCACCGAGCACGGGGTGCAGGTAGGAGCGGCTGGCGGCCGTCGGATAGTCGGCGGTGAGGATCCCGGAGACGCGGTGCGCAGCATCGGTGAGCAGGCTCGCCAGTTCGGCACGCGTGAGCGGGGCGTGATCGGAGGTCATCGCTGGGGAGCCTTTCGAGAGGCAGAGGCCGGAGACTGGACTGCTGTTGGAGAGGTCGACGGAGCAGCCGTCGACTGGTTCGCAAGGGGCGAGCGGGCGCGGGCGGCCTGCACCCGGGCCGCCGTACGGGAGTCCGCCTCGGTACCTCGCTCAGGGCCGGTACGGAGGTGAGCGGAGCGGTAGACCGCGTAGTCCTTCCGGCTTCCGGCGGCAACGAGGTAGACCTCGCGTTTGTGGTTCGAGCTGGGCGGGGCCGGGCGGAACTGGATGACCATCCGGTAGGCGACGGACGGATCCACGTACACCTTGTGGTATCCGGCGAGACGCCCCTTCAGGGGTAGGCAGTCGTCGCTTCCGTGGACCAGGTTCTGCAGCTCCAGCAGCGCCAGATCACGGATGCGATCGGGAAGGTTCCGCAGATCCTCAATGGCGTCGGGATGCGCCGCGAAGGCGAAGCGGGCGCTCACAGCAGCCTCCCCTGTACCGAACGCTGTACCGGTACGGCTGCCGCGGACTGGTGGGCACCAGAGGCGGTCCTCGGTATCTCGGAGCCGCCTGCCGAGCGGGCGAGGGCGGCACGGGTCCGGAGAACGGCAGCTTCACCGAGGTGTTCCGGTGGCTGCGGCAGCGGGGTGCTGCGGTCGTCCAGCCAGCGGAGAGCGGTCTCCTCATCGGGGAAGGCACCCTCGCGCAGCGTGTACGTGTGGGCGTTGGAGTCCCCCTCTTCGAGGAAGAGGCGAACGGGTGCCTGAGCGGCCTCACCGTCACGGGTCAACGTCCATGCTTCGCACGGGTCGTAGTCCGAGGTTTGGCTCTCGATGACCTCGTACCGCGCGCCTGACTCCCGGATCTGTGCCTCGATACGAACGGTGAGATCGTCGGCGGGAGTGGAGAATCCAGCGCCTACTTCGGTTATCTGCTCGGGTGGGCAGCCGTGCTCGATCAACCAGTTCTGGGCGAAGGGGACCGTGGCGTGGTAGGCCGTCTCCATGGTGAACGTGTTGAGGCTGAGATCCCGCGCCACCTTGATCGCGGCTACCTGCGGCTCGCCGGGGACACCCCACGTGACCGACCCGTCGTGAGCGACGACGTAAGAGTGCGAGCCGTGAGGAGCAGTGTGGTGCTCGGTCAGGACCCTCAGGTCGCCTGACCAGAACTGCTGCTCCGCGTACTCGGAGTCAGCGTCGGCGGGTGCAAGATCGTCGAGGTGAAAGTCGAGTTCCGTGCTCATTCCGTCGCTTCCGACTGTTCGGGCGCCGGGGTGACCAGCACTCGGTGGTTCGGCCGGGTCGGGCTCGTCGTACACGCGGCGAAGGGGCCGTCGGGGGCCCGGAGGTGGACCAGCGCCTGGTCCAGGTGGTCGCGGTGCCAGGTCGAAGGACCTGACAGGCCGGCCTCGGTATCAGTGAGCTGCTGCCACGCGAGCCAGAGCGCGTGCAGCCGGGCGACGGCCTCCGGGTGTTCGTCCCACCGCGCGCACCACGGACGGGAGGAGCTGATCTCTCGGCCGTAGACGGGGAGGAGGAGGTAGTTCACCCAGTCGCTGAGTGCGGTGAGTTCGGCGGCGTACGCTTCCCCGCCCAGGGCGAGGATGAACACCGAGGCGGGGCCCTCCCCCTGCGCGGCGTCGGCCGCCTCGGCTTCCGGAACGTCATCCGTGTGCTGGCTGGCAACGGGTACGGGGTCGGAGCCGAGGCGGTCGAGGAGGGCGCCGTGCTGCCTGACCTCGGCCATGGTCTTGGCGAGGGTGCTGGCAAGGTCGTCGAGATCCCCGTCGGGGATGCGGAACGGCTCGGGGCCGGGGGTGGTCGGGCTGGTGTCGGACATCGGGGCGTGCTCCATCTGTGAGACGGCGACGTGCCCGAGAGGATCCGGAGAATCCGCGGTTTGGCGCGGCCGGAAAAGTCCGGTAGTAGGGGGCTATCCGCCCGCGCAGCGAGGACAGCGAGGGAAGGGCGGTGCCATCAACTGCATTGCCCGATTCGCTTGTTGAGGGACGACGCCGTTGCCGAGCGCGGTGAGCTGCGCCGGTCGTCCGAGTCCCGGCGTGGCGGTGACCCAGCCGTCGTCGAGGCCCTGCAGCCATTCCACGAAGTCGGCACGGAGCCGACCGGCCGCATCGGTGGGCTCGGGGACGGGACGGGTGAGCATCTCCCATCGGGTGATCGCTGCTGCGTACGGCCCCCATCGCCGGTCCGCTCCGCGGACTCCGTCGACTCCTCCGTCCAGAGCGGCAGGACCACCGCCGACAAGGGAGGACGCCACCCCTTCCCCGGGCGGCGGCCCGGAGTCCCCGTGTCGCTGGCCCTCGGCGTGGGCAGCAGCGACGCCGCCGCACTGGGCAGGGTCATGTCCCCGTTGCCGTGCCGCTGGTTCGGCGAGCCCTTGATTCCGTCCGACGCCTTCGGGGTCGGCAACAGCAGCCACTCGACCTCGTCGGCCAGGTTCGGACCGTGCCCCCCGCTCTTCCGCTTCGACGGATGCTGCGAGCCGCCGTTCTTCCCGATGTTGCTGGTCGGCGTCTTCAGCAGGGTCTCCGGTGGGCCAGGCGGCGAGGAAGGTCCGCTCGCGGCGGTGCGGGGCCCCGACGTCGGAGGCACGAAGCACGAGCCACTTCGCGTCGTACCCGAGGTCGGCCAGGGATCCGAGTACGGCACCGAGTGCCCGCAGAGGAGGCTGACCTGCGGTGTCTCCCAGACACCACGGGCAGAATTCCACGTCGCCAGGGGAACCGGCGGGGGAGGTGAGGAGGCCGCGCACATTCTCGATCACAACCAGGCAGGGACGGAGGGCCTCGACCGCACGGGCGACGTGCAGCCAGAGCCCGGAGCGGGTCTGGGCGTTGAGACCGGCCCGACGGCCGGCGACCGAGACGTCTTTGACAGGGGAAGCCGGCCGTCAGGACACACACCCGGGGAACGAGGGACCAGTCGACGGCTGTGATGTCGCCCAGGTTCGGGACGCCCGGCCAGTGGCGGGCCAGGATGCGCGAGGCGTTCGGATCAACCTCGGCGTGCCAGGCCAGCGTCCCGCCGAGGGCGGACTGCACGCCCAGGTCCAGCCCTCCGTACCCCGAGCAGAGCGACCCGATGAGCGGAGGGTGCACGATGGCGGTCCGCATGTCACCGCCCCCGTGCGGTCCGGCTCGAGGCAGCAGCCGCCGGTGGAACGGTGGAGGGAGCTGCGGCGGGAAGCGGGGCCGCGGTCGTGGACCGGCTGCGGGCGGCCCGGAGCTGCCGGGACGGAGGCGACGCCGCTGCCGCCGCAGCGTAAAGGGAGTAGGAGGCGTCCCGGAGGGACGCGTCCGCCAGACCGAGCGCGTCACCTATCACCAGCGTTGCCGCTTCGCGCGCATCCATCGCGTCGGGCTGGTCGCGCAGGTGCTCGGTTCGCTCAAGGAAGGAGAGCTGGTGCGCCACCGAGCCGAGCGCGGAAGCCACCTCCCCGGCGGGCTCCACAGCGACGGCGAAGCCCATGACGACCCTGGCCGTGTGATCGTCCAGGTCCGGAGACGCGGTGCGGAAGAGGATCTCGTCGCCCAGGGCGGTGATCCTCTTGCCGAGTTCCGAGATCTGCTTGGCGACCGTCACGCTGTCCGGTCCGCGGAGAGGATCTCCGGGGATCGGGAGCTTGCCGCGTAGAGCGTCGAAGTTCTCGGCTGCGGAGCGCAAGGCTCGGGCGTCGGATACAGGTGTGGTGTTCACGATGAGGTCCAGTGGAGAGGAGTGACGTACGGGGGAGGCTTCAGCTGGGGCCGAGGGACCGTGGTCGTACGGCGGCTGACCTGGGCGCACCTCGGGATAGCGCCGAGGGCGGCGAGGGAAGGCTTGGTGAGCTGCGGGCGAGGGCGGCCTGCACCTGGGCGGGGCGAGGCACGTTGTCCGAAGGAACTGGGGCCTTCGGCGCCGGAGACGGGTCGCCGGTCGCCAACTGCCAGCGGGTGCGCACCTCGTCGAGCGGACCGAGCGCGTAGAGCGCGTGGTTGATCAGTGGCCCGGGGCCCAGGGCCTCGACCTGGGCCAAGGCTCGGACGGCGCGGGCGGAAGCGGCTGCGGTGCGGGTCACGGAGGACCGCATGACCCGTTCACCCAGCCATTCCGCGCTGCCGGGGCCTACGCCGTCGCAGATCGCGGTGAGCTGCTCGCCCGACAGCGTGCCGTCCGCCAGAAGGCCCCGCCGCTGGGCTTCCCAGAGCAGGGTGATCCGGTCGATGGGCTCGCCCCGGTGGTGCAGGGCACCGAGACACCGGTAGAGCTGCCCGTGACCCGGGTCGGCGAAGTCCCCCGGCCGCAACCAGCCCACCACCTCCTCCATGCCCTTCGGCTGCTCGGCGAGGACGGCGAGCAGGAAACGCTCGTCCTCGGCAACCTGGTCGGCCTGAACCGTCGGCGTGGTCGGAACGGTGGTCGGCGGGGCAGGCGGCGCGACCGGACGCGGTTCGGTACCCCAGCGCCGCGCGAGATCGGTGAGCACCCCGGCCAGGACATCCGCCGACCGCAGCGCACCCTCGGCCTCTCCCCGCAGGACGTCGGCCCGAGCCGCCTGGTGGAGACGGATCGCGTGCTCGGCAACGGTCCGGTGGATCGCACCCTCCAGCACCATGCGGCCGTACACCGGAGCATGCTCGGGACGCGGGCAGGCCGAGACCAGGGTGTGGGCGTACACCGCGGTCAGCCCTCGGACGTGACGGTCGGCCTCGACGACGGAGTCGGTCACCCACGACAGAGGCACCGGACCATCAGCCGCTGCCGCCGGGTGACCGTCGTGTCGGAGCTTCCGCAGCGCGGTGAACAAGGCCCGGTGAACCGGACGGTCGAAGTGATCGGGCGCGAGCCAGTCCAGGTGCGCGAGCTGGTTCGGGTCGAGCAGTACCGAGCCGAGGACTGCCTGCTCCGCCCGCAACAGCGGGTTCATCGTCGCCCTCGGCTACGAGAAGCCAGCGGATCGCCCTGCGCGGTGCGCAGAATGGCGACCGACTGGTCGGCGGCGGCCATCAACGCGGCGAAGCGGTCCAGCTCGCCGGTGAAGGCCGGATCGGTAGCGATGACCGAACCCGAACCGACGACTAGGCACCACTTGCCGTCACGCCGTACGGCCGGCGACCCGGCGAGCCGTCCGGAGCGAGGCACGGAGAAGGGCACGGAGGAGTAGTTACTGCGCGAGGACACGATGGGACTCCAGAACGCGGGGAGGTGGGGGCGCCCGACTGCCTGGACGAGGGCGCCGGGATCGGCAGGGAACAGCGGTCCGGCTCGCCGTTCTCCGGGGTGGCGTCCGCGACGGCGTCGAAGACGTCGACCGTCGCCCCGAACGCTCGTGGACAGTGCCCCGGTCGATCGGTGCCTGATCCAGAGGCCGCCGGCTGCTATGCAGAAGCGCCTCGGGGACGGGGCGATCATGCCGACAGCTCGAAGTCGTCGTGGCCGATGGTCTTGGCGAGGGCTCGCTCGGTGATCGCCTTCGTGGCACGGGCGGAGGCCGGCCCGACGACCTTGGCGGAGGGCTCCTTGTACCAGGGCCTGAGGTTGAGCATGGCGACGCGGATCCCGGTGGCCAGCAGCAGCACCTTGCCCTTCGGGAGGGCGCGGATCGCGTCGGGCGGCAGGATCCGCTCGGTACGCATGCTCACCGAGGTGGACTTGCCACCCTCGCTGGTCGACACCGAGGTGGTCTGGACGTCGTGGTCACCGACCTGCCGACTGAGACGATCGGCGAAGTCGGCGTCATCAATGCCCGAACCGATGATCTTGACGGTGGCGGCGGAGTACAGGGCGTCCATCCCGGCCTCGCCCCAGCACCGCTGGCCCTGCCGATAACTCTGCAAGATCGTCATCGGGATCACGCCCCGGCTGCCCAAGTGACTGTAGAGATCGGGGAGATCGGAGATGCGGCAGACGTTCGCGGCCTCGTCGAGGACGCACAGAGCAGGCGGGTCGAGCCGTCCGCCGGAGCGCTCGGCGACGATGACCGCCGCGCGCATGACGGCGTCGGCCGCCGCCGCGATGATCGCGCTCGCGCTTCCGCCGCCGTCCTTGCTGAGGAGGTACAGCGTGTCGCGAGACGTGGCGAAGGCGAAGGGCTTGAACTCGGGGAGGTCCTCGTTCGGCGTGACCCAGGCGGCGACATCCAGGTCGAGCAGGCAGCTCGCGTACTGCCTCGCGGTCTCGAAGATGCCGTCGCGGGTTTCGGTTGCGCCGGAGACGGTGCCCTGGAGCTGGGCGGCGACCGCGTCGTGGCCGGCGTCGGTGAGCAGGTCCACCGGGGTGCGGTCGGCCGGGGTGGCGAGCCAGGCCAGGACGTCGGTGATCGGCCGCCGGTGGCTGGCGGCGGCCAGGAACAGCGCGCCGAGGGTGTTGCTCGCGGCGGTGGACCAGAAGTCGGAGCCCGACGACTCGTCCACGCTCGCGGAGACGAAGTGCCCGGCCAAGCGTTTCGCCCCAGCCAGGTCGCGGGCGTCGGCCAGGATGTCCCACCACATATCGCGCGGGTGGTGCGCGATCTGTTGCGGATCGAGGGTCCAGACGGTGCCGACCTCGGCGCGGGCGTCCACCGTCGCGGTGAAGGCGTCGTTCGCGGCCTTGTTACTGGTGAGCAGGACCGGGCCGGGAGCCGAGAGAATTGCGGGGATCGCCAGTCCGGATGTCTTCCCGCTTCGGGGAGCCATGATCGCGACGATCACGTCCTCCCAGGAAGCCCGGACCTCGGCCCGACCGGGGTCGAGGGTGCCGAGCAGGATGCCGCGGTCGGCGGGCGCGACCTCTTTTACGCTCCCGGTCGCTGAGGGAGGGGCGGAGGCTCTTCGCCTTCGCGGTGCTCTCCTTGTCCAGCAGCGGCGCCAGCTCGCCCTTCCGGACGAGGCCGGTCCTGGAGCCGGAGCGCCAGCGCATCCATAGCACGAGGCCGGTGGTGGCCAGGGCCAGGGTGATCAGGCCGGGGACGAGGCGGGCGCCGACCAGCAGCGCGGTGGTGCTCAGGGTCGGCCACAGCATCTCGGGGTGCAGCAGGGCGTCCGTCGCGCGGAACGGGATCCACGGTCCGGTGCCGACAAGGGAGTTGGTGACGTTGCCGGTCAGCCAGGCGAGGGAGCCGAAGGATATGGCGGCGCCGAGGACGCCGAAGAGGAGGTAGAGGAGCGCGTCCGACCCGGTGGTGGTCGAGGGCGCACTGGTACGTGGGGGCACGGCGGTTCCTTGAGGATGCGAGCGGGCGATGGCGGGGCGCGCTCGGCTCTCTTGTCGTTCACGGGTCTGCTCCTTGACGGCCGGAGGGGAACGTTTCAGCGCTGGTGACTGGCAGGCCGTGCCGTGGGCGGGGGCGGCGTGGCGGGCGCCGGGGCACTGGTCTCGACACCGGCCTTGGCCGCGACTGGCGAGACCTGGAGGGCGACTGCCTGCCGCCGGACCTCGGGATCGAGATTCCCCTCGGTGGTGCGAGCGACCAGGTCCGGGGCGACCGAGCCGGCACCGAAGACGTCGTCGAGCAGTTCCCGGCTCCGCAGGGTGCGGACCTTCTCGTGATGCCGGAGGTCTGCCCGCTCGGCCGGGCACGCGGCGACCCCGTCCGCAGCGACCGCGAACTCCTCGTGGACGTCGCGGAGCATCTCGTGGGCGGCGGCCAGTACCTTCCAGGTCTCCCAAGTGGGGTGCTAGACCTCAGGGTCGGCGGGAAACTCCAGGCGGTCACGGGTCCAGTCGGCGGCAGCGGCGACGAGTTCGGTCAGTTCAGGCAGAGCCCCGACCAGCGCGCCATTGATCTCCTCGATGATCCCGGCCACTTCACCGGGCGTGGCGTCCTCGTGAAGACGAGAGATCATTCCGCGGACGGAGTACGGATCGGCGGAAGCGCTGGGCAGGTGCCGGGCCTGCAGTGGGCTGTCGGAGCCGGGCGCCTCGCTGCGCCGGGCGAGCCGGATGTTGTGCTGCATGGCAGCGCCGACGGCCTCGCCGATGCTGGCGTAGTGCTCGGGCATGTTGCCCTCCTGGGTAGTGGTCGTGGACGGGCGAGTCGACTGCGGGCGCGCGACGGGTCGGCGGCTGGCGGCGGCCAGGACGACCTGAGTCACAGTCGGGGGCCTGGCGCGCGCGGCGGGAGGCTGGCCGCGCTGGGCTGCGTCGATCGAGAGTCGGGAGACGCGGAGACCTGAGCCTTGGCCGCTGCAGGCGAAGCGGCGACGGCGGCGCCTCGGAACTGGGGGAGCCATCGAGAGCGCGTCTGCGCCTGGTCCGAGGGCTGTTGCGCACGGCCGACACCGAGCAACTCGTCGTCCGAATCAACGAGTTCCGACATGGCCGAGTGGACGAAGTCCTCGGCGAAGCCGAACCGGTCGGCGAGCTGGAACGCCTCATCGTCGAGATCGGTGATCTGCTCGCCTGCCGCCTCCAGCGCCTCCCGGATGCGCTCCAGCGCGCCGTGCTCGGGATCGAGGAGGTGGTCGAGAGCCTGCTTCAGGTCGGCGCCGGTCTCGGCGGACCTGATCTGTTCGGTGAGCCGGCGGAGTTCTGCTCCGGCGGCGTAGGGCCCGAGCAGATTCGCCGAGGTGAACGCCTTGGTGGTGTCCAGGGCGGGGTCGAGGTCGACACCGTAGCGAGCGGCGCGGAGCATCTCGGCAGCGTGGGTGGCGATGGCCGCCCGGTCATCGGTCGGGGTAGTGGTGGGGAGGCGGTGACGTCGGCCGTACCAGTCGTCGATCTGCTGGAAGCCGGCGTGCTTGAGGAGTGTGGCGGACAGGTCGTCGCTGGCGCCCTTGGCCGAGACGCTGCCGCTGGGCTCGGCGGTGATGGTGATGGAGGGGGAAGGCATGCGGGTCTCCTGGGTGCCGGGCGTCGATTGCGGAGCGATGGGCAGGTGGCCCAGCTCGGCGGCGAGAAGATGGCACTCGGATTGCAGACGGAAGGCGTCGCGATAGCCGTTGTGGAGGCTTCCGTCCTCGCGAGCGATGGTGGCCACGACGTGCACCTGCCGTGGCCGGTTACGTACGGCGATCCACCGACAGGCATCCGGATCACCTTCCGGAGCGATCCCGGTGACGTCCACCAAGCGCCGGGCGACAGCGGCCCACTGCGAGTCGGTGAGGTCCGGCTGTCGAGGATCGGAGCGAACCGAGCAGACCCACGTCGGCTGCGCGGGTACACGAGTACCGAGCCGTTCGACGGGTGCGTCGAGGGCGTGCGCCAAGTAGGGCAGCGAGCCGGGCTCGGCAAGCAGTTCGATCGGGGCTCCGTGACCTTCGCCCGCGATCAGCCAAGGGCTGACGTGGTCGCCACGTTCGCCCGGACCGTACAGGTACGAGAGCAGCCCCACGGTGTTGCTGGCACGCTGCAGGTGTGCGATCACGGCGTCTACCTCGAAGGAGTAGTGGACACGAGCCGGGTGTTCGGGTCGTCAGACGAAGAGGATCCGCAGAATCCGCGATTTGGACCGGCCGGAGCTCGCTGGTAGATGCCGCCGCCTATCCCGAGGCATCGGGGCCACGTGAGGCGACACGTTCGAGTGCGCCTGGCTGCCGCTGGTACGTGTCGAGGAGCGGAGGCGGGGTCGTCAGAAGTGAGGGTTCTCCGTCGGCCGGTCGTCCTCGGTGGCGGCCTGGAGCAGCTCGGCGAGGTCTCCGGGCTCGGAGGAGCGCTGGTCGATCCACCAACCGGCGCGAGTGACGAAGCGCGCGGCCTCCTCGATCGCCTCCCACTCCCTCTCATCGGTTTCCCCTTCGAGGACCAGGGCGGTGTAGGCAGCGGCGAGGATCTGGTGACGACAGCGCACGCCCCAGGCGACGGCCCGCTCGGTACCCTCCAGCGGAGGCATCCGGTACTGCTCCGACCAGGCTTCCGACTCGGCCTGCTCTTCGGCTCGCTTGGCCTCCAGCCAGGCCGCCTTGTCCTGCCCGTCCCGCTCCTTGGCGGCCCGCCAGCAGTCCGTGCACTCCTGCTCGGCGAGCCATTCGGCGAAGCCCGCGCGGCGATCGGCCGCCCGGCCGGACAGGTCGCGCTCGGTGTGGTGGCCGCACGAGTGGGTGATGGGCCAGATGGTCTTCACAGCCATGAGAACTGCTCCTTACGGAAGGTGAGTTAGCGATTTCGGGAGAACGCGATGCGCGGGGCGACGGGGCGACCCGAAGCTCCGGAGGCAGCGACGGCGGGAGTCGGCGCCTTGTCCCGGAGGCCCGAGCGCGCTGGGCTCGCTGCGAGCGCGGCGGCGTTGCGAGATTTGTTGGGCGTGGCGCCCTGACCGGGGAGGAGGCGCTCGGCGCTCGTGGGCGCGGGAGCGCGGCGCAGCGCCGCGTCGTGGGCGAGGCGGGGATGAACAGCGACCTGGAGACCGGACCGCTGCATCGCCACCGTGGCGCTGGCGACCTTCTGCACGGACTCGGTGCGGTCGGCGGTGACGGGCAGCGTGTAGATGTCCAGATTCGGGTCCAGCCGCCAGCCGTGCTCCTCCAGGATGAGCTGGCCGCCGAGCGCCGAGGAGTGGTCGCTGGTGGCCGCAACGATGCCGAGCTGCGGATGCTCGGCGAACGCCACCTCGGGATCTGCGCGCGGGGCCCGGCCACGGGTGGAATTGGCACGGGACGCCAGCGAGGGGTCGTACGCGGCGTCCACGTCGACCTGGTAGCCGGCCTCGCGCAGCAGCGTGACTGCCCGGGAGGTACGCCCCGGTCCGTCACGCTGCTGATCAGCCAGTGCGTACAGCGTCGGCTGGTCCGGTACGGGGTGGAAGTCGAACCGAACCAACATCCACGCGGTGGAGACGAGTTGCTTCGGGTTCGCGGCGACGATGCCGTGGTCAGGGTGGTGACCGAAGGCGACATCGGGAAGTGATTGGTAATGGGTGGGCATGGTTGATCCATCCGGTGTGGGCGTGCAGGGCAGGGGCCAGGTCCGGGATGGCTCTGGTGGTACGAGGCACGGAGGACTCCGAGAAGGGAGGCGATCAGCGACCGGGGGCGGACGAGGGGCGGGCCGGAGGTACGGGGCGAACGGCCGCCGCCGTGGCAGGGAGTGCCGAGGAAGCACAACGCTGCGCAGCCGTCGGCGAGGGCGCGAGAGCAGCACGTACCCGTGGTGACGCAGGCGTCGACGCAGCGACCTGGTTCTCGCGGACCCGGTTCTTCCCGGGGCGCACGGCATGGCGGTCGGCCAGATCGCCGCGTATCGCGCGCAGCTCGATCGCGTAGGAGTCAAGGCTCTCAGCGATGGTACGCAGACGCTGTGCGTAGCGGTGATCGGCTGGTTCGCCGAACCCTTCCCACCACTCGGCCGTCGTGTCGAGGATCTCTACGACCCGCTGAAGAACGCCGTCGCCCGGGGCGGTCACTTCGCTCAGGTTGGCGACCATGTCGCGCGTATGCGTCGACGCCTGGATGTGTTTGGCCAGAAACCCGAGGCGGTCGCCGAGGCTCGTCTCCGGGATCAAGGGGGGAGGCATCTCGTGTTCCAGCAGGTCAGGGTCGCACGAGATATCGAAGCCGTCGGCCCGCAGCATGTCGAAGGCCCGGGTCACCACCAGCCGCTGCTCCTCCGGGTCGGTCATGGCAGAGGGCAGCCGGTGGTAGTGCCCACCGCCGAACTCGACAGCGGGGACGAAGCCCACGCGGTGGAGCACCGCGTCGGCGGCGATGTCGTGAGCGAACCGTTTCGGCGTCGGTCGTGGAGGTACGCCGAGCTGATCCAGACGGGTGTCGACGGCGGCCAGCAACCTTGTGACGTCGCCGCGGTGCCGGGCGTGCGGGCCGTCCGGCTCCGAGTCGTAGATCACTTCGTAGGCTGCTGGCTCATCGCTGCGGTGGCGGGTGACGAGCCAGCTCTCGGGATACCCGGGTGGGTGCTCGCTGGACGGTTCCTGCGGCGGCGAGATGATCACGTCGCTGCCGTCTGGAAGCGAGGCATGGACGAAGTAGTCGCTGAGGCCGTACTCGACGGTGCAGACCAGGCCGCGTTGCCGAAGGGGGGAGGTGAGGTGCCCGTACCCGCGTTTCTGCTCCGGGTCGCTGTCCGGCGCCCGTGAGGCAGCGGGCCCGCTTGTACGCGCGGTGACACGCGCGCCCTCCCGTTGGAGGGTAACCAGGGGCTGATCGGGGGGCATCGATGGTCTCCGTGGCTGAGCGCCCCAGAGTCGACGACACGGGTCAACGTGAGGGGCACGTGTATGGGTACCGGTGTTATGAGGATCCGGAGATCGGCAGGTTTGGCCGAGCCGGCATGCGGTGGTAGTGGCGTCAGCGGGACCGATGGGGAGGCGTCGGCGACGCCGGAGGCACAGGGGGCGGGGTTGGTGGAGCTGTGCTGGTGCCGGAGGCCGATCGCTTGAGCGCCACCCGCGCCCGCTCGGTCTGCGAGGGCTGCTCGGGTTCCGGCCGAGAGGTCACGTATTCAGCGGCCCGCACCAGCGCCGGGCCGTGCAGCGACAGCTCGTGCGCGTCGTGCCAGCCCTCGGCGTTCCGGATCTCCTGGGCCCGGCCCTCGTAGAGCGCCCGAGTGCCGGGGAGGGAGCCGTCCATGATCGTCATGACGTCATCCCACTCGCGCTGGATCTGTCCGGCGCGCTTCAAGGCGGCGTCGATGCTGCTCAGGCGCCGGAGGTCCTCGCTGATCGGCCCCCCGAGGTAATCGGCACCAGTAGCAGCAGCTCGGACCCCGGCCAATACCTCGGGACCGTGAGCGAGGAAGACCTCGACGTGTTTCCACGCCTGGGCGTCGCGTACGACCTTGCCGTCCGCGTAGCCCTTCTCGTCCACCGGCCAACCGTCGTGGTCGCAGAAGTAGTCCGAGACGGTGTCCCAGGCGTCTTCTGCCTGCTTGATACCGGCAGAAGCGGAGGCCAGTGCCGGGACGTGTTGCCGCCACGCCATGTGGTCGTTGCCTGCCTGTGACTGATCTTCGTTAGGTGAGGGAGAGCTGGACGAGGTGGGCACGTTGAGTCCTTGGTTCCGGTGGCGGCGCCACCGCGAATGCGGCAGCGAAGGGGGATGGCGGCGGGTGGACGCCGACGGGTTCCTCTGCGTCCCGGCGGAACCGCGTCCGAACGCGGGCTTCGGCACGGCGGCCCGGTGGTGAGCTGGGCTGGGCCGGCCTTTCCAGTCGTCCGGCGGTTCGCTGACACTGAGAATCACCGCAGGGGTGCAGCCCGTCTCGGGAAGCAGGCGATCCGTGAAGGCAGGCAACTCGACTGCGGCTAGCAGCGGTTGAGCTATCCCGACATGCGTGCGTCAGTGTCGAAGAGTTCGCGTTCGGAAGGGTGGAGGAGGTGTTGGGTGACGAAGCTCCGACCGGCGACCTTCCACAGGCCCCTGCCCTTGGTGAGGGAGGAGACGGCCTGGGTTTCTACTCCAGTAAGCCCCAACAGTGCTGCTGCCGCTACTAGTTGATCGCTCTCCTGCCGGTAGATGATGCGTGTGCTGCAGTCCGCGAGGAGCCCCTCGGCCAGTACCCGGCCGCGCGATCCGGCGTCGCCCGCGCTGAGCAGGTCGGAAAGCCGGTGGATGACCAGCAAGTTCGCGATGCCGAGCCCTCGACTGAGCTTCCACTGGCTCTGCATCCGTTCCAGCAGCGCGATGTGCTTCAGGACGCGCCATCCTTCGTCGTAGATCACCCAGCGTCGGCCGCCGCCAGGGTCTGCGAGAGCGGACTCCATCCAGGCGCTGGCGCAGGTCATCGCCAGAACCAGACCGGTGTCGTCGCCTGAGTTACCGAGCCGGGAGAGGTCGATCGAGAGCATCGGCGTCGTCGGGTCGAAGGCGACGGTCGAGGGGGCGTCGAACATCCCGCTGAGGTCTCCATGCACGAGCCGACGCAGGGCGTGGGCAAGGTCCTGAGCTGCGTGACCCATCCCGCCGGCGGGGCTGCCGAAGCCGCGGTCGAGGCGGTCCGGCGAGCCCATGACATCGGCGATGCCGCCGAGGAGCGGCACCGTGCCGCGAACCTTGGCCTCGGCGACGACCAGGTCCAGGCCGAGGTCGAGGGCCGTGTGCTCCATCGGCAGCAGATCGCGGTTCAGCACGGTACGGGCAAGGCTGGCCAGCAGCGCGAGACGCCGTTTGCGTACTTCGGCGGACCAGTCCTCTTCGGTCACCGACGCGGGCCGCGCCGGGGCATCCAGAGGATTGAGACGTCCGGGGAGCCCCGGTCCCAGGGCGATGGTGTGGCCGCCGAGAGCCTGTGCCACGTTCGACCATTCGCCCTTCGGGTCGCTGGGTACGTAGATCTTGTATCCGTGGGCGATGGCGCGCGTCGCGATGGACTTCGCCAGCGCCGACTTCCCCATGCCGATGATTCCCGCCAACACCGCGTTGGGGTTGGTGAAGCCCTCGATCCGCCCGCTGTTGTACAGGGCAAAAGGGTCGTAACAGAAGGCGCCCTCCGCGTGCACGTCCCTGCCGATGAAGATCCCGGACGAGCCGAGGCCGCCCTCGGCGAGGAACGGGTAGGCGCCGCTGACCGTGGCGGTCGTCATCCGGTGAGCGGGCAGCCGCAGCTTGCTACCGCGCGCCGAGGCAGGTCCGGGTCGCCCCGACGCCGGGTAGACCGGTCGCAGCTCCGGGTCGAGGGCGGCCTCCTTGCGGTGCTTGGGCGGCGCCCCGGCCAGTTGTGCCTGGCGGCGGGCGGCGGCGAAACCGGCACGGGCCGCGCGCTGTTGGGCGCGGGATGCCTTGCGGGGGACGAACAGGTGGGAGGCGCTGGCGCGGGTCCTGGGCATGAACGTTTCTCCGGGGGGTGAGTGGTCAGTGGCGGATCTGGCCGGTGAACGGCGCGCGCAGATCGGCGGGGGTGGAGTGGCGCCGTACGAGGCGGGCGGTTCGCTGGTGGCGCTGGCAGATGGTGAGTTCCGGAGCGCCTTTGGGCAGTCCGGGGCGGCATGCTTCCCGTGCGGGAAGGTCGCCGGAGCCGGGCCGGGGGGAAGCGTGGTAGGCGCTGTGGATGTGGTCGGCGGCCTGCCAGATGCGGGTGCGCGCACTGTGGAGGTGATCGCCTGCGACCGGTACGAGGGGCCCGGTGCGTGATGTGTGCGCGTCGAGCAGCCCGTGCAGGGACACGAGGTGGGCGTGTAGGGCGTCCAGCTCGTCCCGGGACGCGACGAGCGGGCCGGCGGGGAGGTTGAGCGCTCGGTGGAAGTCGAGCGCGGCGGTCGCGAAGGGTACGAAGTCCTGCGCGGGCGGGGCAGGGTTACGGGACATGAGGGTGCTCTTTCCGGACGCGGGGAGGCGCGGGCGTCAGGCCGCGAGCGCGAGTGGCATCGCAGCAGCGGTGAAGGCGCTGGCCTGCTGCCAGGTGAGCGGACGCAGGTCGAGTCCGGCGCCGACCGCCGCGGTTTCCACCACCGCGCAGTCGGAGCGCAGCTCCTCTTCGGAGTCGGCGGAGACGGTCAGCAGACCCGTCAGGGCCACATCCGCGTGGCCGGCGATGAGTTGACGCTCACGCGCCTGGATGTCCTGGTACTCGATCGCGTCCGCCTCGGATTCCACCTGGCCACGCCGCGCGCGCTCGGCGGCGTCCGCGACCACGCTCGCCTTCTTGCGCTGGATATCGCGCAGGGCGGCGTCCACGCTCACCGGCTCGTAGGCGAGCGAGAGCGTGCGGCGCACGCCTGCCGTGAACAGGAGCTGGTGCAGGAACCCGGCTCCGACGGTGGTGCGGGGCCAGTTCTCCACCCAGTAGGTGGAGTGGAACGCGGAGTCGGAGACGATGTGGTCGCCCTTCTCCACGACCACGACGGGGCCTGCGGCAGCGGGCTCGGCCTCGGGTCGGCCGGAGGCGGACCAGCGGTCCAGCGCGGGCAGGGCCTTGGGGTCGTACGCCGTGCGCACGACGGCTGCTATCTCGTGGGCAGTGAGCCAGCCGGTGGGGTTGAGTCCGGCGGTCCGCGCGGCCTGTTCGAAGGTCGACGTCAGCTGGGCCAGGACGCTGAAGCTGCCGGTGAGGCCGCCGCCAGCCCGGTTGATCAGCCGCTGGGCGGCCTTGGCGTCCAGGCTGATGGCGACGTACGCCTCGTGCGGCGCGGCGGTGGGGCCTGCGCTCTGGATCAGCTCGGTGTAGATCGGGCCCGCGAGCGGGGTGTCGGGCCGGCCGTGTTCCTCCCAGTACCGGCGAAGGGCGTCGCCGCTGTCGGGGACCGTACGCTCGACGACCTGGATGCGGGCGACGTGCCCGGTACGGGCCAGCGCGGCGAGCGCCCGGCCCCAACCGGCGACGTTCGCGTTCTGCGTGCCCGGGTCCAGGAGCGCGTAGGCGCGGGAGGAGACCTTGACGACGGCGGTCAGCGAACCGGTGTGGGGGTCGTGCACGGCGCCGTACCGCCGGTCGGGCGCGGTGACCACACGTAGGCTGGCGGAGGTGCCCGGCAGATTGAGGTGCCCCTCGCGTACGGGACGTCGGGACGGGCGGGCGAGCCAGATCAACTGGCCCCGCATCCGGCGCAGCGCGTACCGGAGGACGATCGGCGTCCAGTCGGCCAGGGACCGACCGCGCTTGCGGACGAACACGAGCAGGGCGATGGCGCTCCACAGCGGGATGAGCTGGAGTGCGCCGACGACGCCACGGGTCATGATCACGGCGAGCAGCAGCAGCCCGGTGAGCCCGGCGACGATGAGCTGGGGGACGGTCAGGCCGAGCAGCACGCCTCGGCGACTGCGGTGCGGGAACTTGACGGTGGCCGAGGCTGTTTCGGCCTGGGATCGGGCAGACATGGCGGGTCCAGACAGTGGGTGCGAGTGCGGCAGGGCGGAGGGCGCGGCGCTCTTCTGGAGGTCATGGCAGGGCTCCTTCGGTGGTGATCGGGGGAGGCGGGGGCGGACTGCTGGGTGGCAGCCCGCCCCCGTACTCGTGGTGGGTCAGGATCCGGACGGCGGATGGGTCGGGAAGACCCAGTTCGTCTCGGACCCGGTGGGCGACGGACCGGCGCCGGTCGGGGGCGGAGACCCGGGGCCGCCCGGGGAGGCCGAGCCGACGCGTGGCATGCTCCCGCCCGGGATCGGGACCGCAGCGGGCTGGGCTGCGGAGCCGTCCTCGCCTTCGGCGTTTTCCGTGCCGCCGGGCCGGTTGATCAGCGGAGGGATGCCGGGCCGCTGGATGAGGGCCCGTCCCTTGTCACCGGACGCGTCCGGGTTCTCGCCGTACCGGAAGTTCGTCCGTGCCTTCGGCGGTCCGGAGTCGATGCCCTCCTTGCTCAGATTCCCGCCGGTGGGGTTGATGCCGGAGGTGACACCGTCGCTCCCCGCGCCGGGAACCTCGCTGGGCCCCTGAGGGGCGGGGGTGCCGGTGCCGGCCTGCATCGCGAGGGTGCCGGCCGTCTTCGCGGCGCCTGCGGCAACCGCCACTCCGGCGACGCCGGTGCGGTGCAGATCGTCGTTGCTGCCGCCGTCGCTGGCCCAGTGAATGAACTTGTACGTCGCGTAGGGGCAGAGCAATACCAAGATCATGACGACGAGTCCGGCCAGTGCGTCGGAGAGAGCGGCCATGCCGTCCTGGGAGTCGGCCTTGCCCATCGCCGAGACGCCGATGAGGAAGACCACGGTCATCAGGAGCTTGGATACGACGAGCGTTGCGGTGGCCT
Source organism: Streptomyces sp. McG3 (assembly GCF_018619185.1). Classification (GTDB taxonomy): domain Bacteria; phylum Actinomycetota; class Actinomycetes; order Streptomycetales; family Streptomycetaceae; genus Streptomyces. The sequence continues at coordinate 30,371 of NZ_JAAXYC010000031.1, forward strand.
CGATCCAGCCGCGACGCCAGCGCTTCGCCACCTCCCAGCCGCCGCCAGCCCCGGCGAAGACCGCCAGGGAGACCAGGATCAGCACCCCGACTTTCCGCGCGACCATCACGCACCAGTACATGAACGCGCCGATGGCACAGCCGAAGGCGACCAGGGACGGGACGCCCCAGCCAAGGCCGTACATCGCTCCGAGTTGCTGCACGTTGATGATGCGGCGGATGGCGTCGTCCACCGAGGTGTTCGCTGCTTGGAACAGGCCGTCGGACAGCACGTCGACGACCGTGATCGCGACGGATGTGAAGGCGACGGCGCAGAAGCTGAACAGGACGCCGGTCATCGTGCCGACCGCAGCCTGCGCCAAGGCGCGCTCGTCCCGCCTCCAGGCGGCGGACACCAAGGCGATGCAGAAGAAGCCGACGGTGAGCGCGAGGCCGATCGGAAGTAGTAGTTCGTAGTTGGTCCTGAACCACTGCGCGTTGAGGTCGATCGCGGTGGTCGAGTTCACGGCGTCGGCGGCGAGATCCGCCGCGCTCGCCGCGAGTTCACCCGCGGACTTCGCGATCCACGCCCCGATGCCGTCGGTGACGGCCCCGGCGGGGTTGCTGGCGAAATCGACGGCTCCGCAGACCTTGTCCATCAGCGGAAAGTCGCAGACTCCCATGGCGATACCTCCTTTCTGAGGGTGGGATCAGGGCGCGACGGCCGGCAGAACACCGGCCAGCGTGCAGGGAGAGGAGGGGCGGCACTGGACCGCGAGGGTGGTGACGCGGCTCTCCGCGCCTCCGGCCGGGGAGCCTTTCCACGCGATCGACTGCTTGCCGGAGACCGTCACGGCGTACAGGTAGGTCTGCGTGATCGCGCCGGGATCGTCCTGGAGAGCCCGGGTGAACGAGTCGGGGAAGTGCCCCTCGTTCACGACCCCCTTGGCGCGCTGACCGTTGTTCGCCATCTGCTTCCAGAGCACGGGCGACGGGACGAGCTTGGCGACCGATGCGGTGTCGACGTACTTCTTCTCTCCGGTCATCCACCCGCGCAGCGCGGACAGCAGCGCCTGCTGGGAGTAGGCCCGGGTGTCGTACGACCACAGCGCCGCTGCCGCCGCCTTCCCGTAGGCGATCGGGTCGTGCGTCTTCGGCGGTCGAGGCAGAGGCCGGTGATTTGCGTGCGGAGGCGGCGATGCCGATGGCACCGCGCCGGAAGGACGCGGTGTCGTCGAACTGCTGTGTGGTGCGGGCGTGGAGGGGGCCCTGGCGTCGCGCGTGAGGAAGGCGAGCAGGCCGGCGAGGGCGACGAGCACCACCAGGACGGCGGTGCCGAGCAGCGCCCGGCGGCGCACGCGAGATGCGCCGCCGGGGTTGGAGGAGTGGGCAGGCATCAGCGGACCTGCGTTCCCAGCGTGCTGAAGAAAGCAACGATCCCGTTCGCCGCCCCCAACAGGAGGGCAGCTCCAGAGCTGACCAGCACGCCCTTCTTTCCGTTCGCCTCCGCCTGGTGCCCACCACTGTGATGGCCCCAGGCCCAGACGCCCGCGCTGACGGCGAGCGCGCCGACGATGGCGACGAGGCCGAAGAGGTTGATGGAGCCCATCACCTGCTTGAGGACGGAAAGGCCGGGGAGCCCGCCCTCGTTCGGCTTGATGCCGGGGTCGTAGGCGAGTTGGATGACCTTGTCGGCCAAGTACATAGCGAACTCCAGTTCGATTTAGTGCACGCCGAAGCCCGAGAGGTGGAGCAGCGGCGCGAGAAGAGAGGAAGAGAGGAGAGGAGAGGCCGGGTCAGACGACGCGGCGGGCCGCGAGGATCTGCGGCTTCCAGGAGGCGAGGGTCGTGATGCGCACGACGTCACCGGTCTTCGGCGCGTGCACGATCAGCCCGTGGCCAATCGCCATGCCGACGTGCTCCGGCGTGGCGGCGGACCCCTCGGTGAACAGGAGGTCCCCCGCCCGTACGGAGCCGACCGCTACCGGCTTGCCTTCCTTGACCTGCGTGTAGGTCGTCCGCGTGAGGGAGACCCCGGCGGCCTTGTAGGCGCCCTGCATCAAGGACGAGCAGTCGCACCGGCCCATCGGATCCTTGCCGTGCGAATCAGCGCAGCTCCCACCCCACTGGTACGGGGTGCCGAGCTGGCCCAGAGCCCAGCGGATCGCCGTCTGGACCTTGGCCGGAGCGTCCGCCGGGATCTGGTACTCGTCGGGTACCGACCCGGGCGGGATGGTTCCGAAGTCGGTCCCGTCCGCACCGGTCGTACAGGCCCCCGCAGCGGCCGGAACTCCTCCGGGGCCGGAGGGCGCGGACGACGCGTCGTCGCCTTTCGTGAGCAGAGGCTCGATCGCGCGCTGCAGAGCGGTCGCCAGGGGCTCCCACTTCGCGTACGCCTCGGGGTAACCGCTCAGCTGCACTGCCTGGGCGGCCTGGGTCACGGACAGGGATTCCCAACCCGAGACCTTCTTGAGCCCCTCGTAGAACTTGGTGCTCGCGTGGACCGGGTCGAGGACCTCGGTCGCCGAGCCCCAGCCCTGGGACGGGCGTTGCTGGAAAAGCCCCAATGAGTCACGGTCGCCGTAGTTCAAGTTCCGCAGGCCGCTCTCCTGCAGAGCGGTGGCCAGGGCAACGACCTGCCCCCGGGGAGGGATGTTCATCGCGACGCCGGTGGCCTGGATGGTCTTGGCGTTGGGGATCTGCTCGGCGGGCGCGTCCAGGCCCGGCACGGACACCGAGTCCTTCTCGCCCCCGTCCAGAATCGCCTTCACCTGCTTGGCGACGGCCGTACTGTCCACCGACTGCTCACCGCCGACGGGGCAGGTGGCCGCTGAGGCGTTGCTGGCGGCGTAGCCGAGGAGCGGTAGGGCCAGCAGGGATCCGGTGGCGCAGAGACCGGCGACGGCTCCCAGGGCCTTCTTCATCGCGACCGCCGGTCAACAGCGGGGCGGGGTACGCCGAGAGATGTGTGCGTGGAGGGGTGCGGGCGTATCAGGGCATGCTGCATCGCAGCGGCTCCTCGTGTTCGTAGGAGGCGCGGTGCCGACTTCTCGTGCAAAGCCGTCGGCACCGCGCCGATGTGCGTCCGCCTCTCAGGGCGGGCCCGGGTCACGGGAGTTGGTAGCTCCCGGACACCGGTCTCCGGTCAAGCGCGGCAGCCAGCCGCGCTCGTAATCTCAGGCGATACACCTGGCCTCCTGACAGCGCGTGGAACGAGGGGAAAGCGTGCCACCCCGGGGTGCTCGATAGGACGAGATAACACGGATAAGCACAGGTCAGCCGGGATGAAACGAGGCTTCGTCCCGGTGACACGGCGAGACAGTAGACCGGGAATCCGGCCGCACCAAACGACTCCCGGACCCGGCGCCGCAGCACGGCACACCTCGTTAGGCCCGGCCGGAGATCACGGCTAACCTCCGGAACAACCCCGCCCGAGACGAACGCCGTTGCGCACTGTCCGGAGCGGAAACAGCCCCGTCATGCCCTGAAAGAGGCCCTCCACATGAGCTACACGCTGCACCGAGGCGACGCCCTCACCGTGATGAAGACCCTCCCGGACGAGAGCGTCGACGCCGTCATCACCGACCCCCCGTACAACAGCGGCGGCCGAACCAGCTCCGAGCGCACCGGTCGTACGGCGCGAGCCAAGTACGTCACCAGCAACTCGGCGCACGACCTCGCCACCTTCCCCGGCGAGAACCGTGATCAGCGCTCGTACCGCTCCTGGCTGACCGAGCTGCTGACCGAGGCATACCGGGCATCGACCGAGCACGCGGTCGCCGTCGTCTTCTCGGACTGGCGCCAGGAACCGACGACGTCCGACGCTCTGCAGATGGCGGGGTGGACCTGGAGCGGAACTATCCCGTGGATCAAGCCCGCCAGCCGGCCCCGCAAGGGCGGGTTCAAGCAGTCCGCCGAATTCATCACCTGGGGAGTCAAGGGCAGTCTCGCCAAGGGCCGGGACCTCTACCTGCCCGGCCACTTCATCGCGTCCCAGCCCCGCAAGGGCAGGGTGCACATCACCCAGAAGCCGGTCGAGGTCATGCAGCAGCTCGTACAGATCTGCCGCGAAGGCGGAACGGTGCTCGACCCGTTCACCGGCAGCGGCTCCACAGGCGTCGCGGCCCTGCGCGAAGGCCGCCGCTTCGTGGGCGTCGAACTGTCCTCGCACTACGCCGACGTGGCCGAGCAGCGGCTCCACGCCGAGCTGACCCAGGACGACGTCGCCCTGGCCGGACCGGAGGCATGATCATGAGAGCGAAGAGAGCCTGGGGCCAACGGGCCGCAGACGCCGAAGGGCGGCTGAAGCATCGAGAACCGATGCTCCAGCCGGCCTTCTCTTTACGTCAGGCCGCCTCGAACGCCTTCCGGATCAACGGCGTTGCCCTCTCCAGGTCACCCGCCGACGCGAGTCGCAGCTCCACGTCCCCGGTCCCCAGGTGCCCGATGCCGCGCATGTCCCTGGAGAAGCCCTCCTCCAGCACGACCGAGCCTGGGTCGAGTCTGAGGTAGACCAGGATCACCTCGTGCCTCGGACGGAACAGCACCGACGCCACGTTCACCAGCCGCCGGTAGGCGATGTAATGCCGCAGGGCCGCCACCTCGACCTCGCCCCATGCCGTTAGGGCGTCGTCCAGCTCCGTGTACAGGTCCCGCAGGCACTCCGGGACGAGGCTGGCGCTTCCCGGCGCTGGATCTACCGGCACCGTCGGCGCGTTGACGACTGCGGCCTCCCGCTCCCGGTGCCGCCGGGACGCAGCGGGGTTCGGGGAGCCGGGCGAGGAGTCGACGAGCAGCAGGCTCAGCAGGCCGCCGTCGAAGACGCGGTAGCGCACCAGGTCGATCCGCTCGGGCAGTCGCTGCACGGCCACGCGATCGTGGTGGGAGAACTCGGCCGCGATGCAGACCATCCGCGGTCGACGCCAGTCGATCGACTCGGCGGCCTCCGCGCCCAGCACCCTCCGGACGAGCGCCTCGAACTCGTGGTGCGCCGAGTCCAGCCAGGACAGGTAGGAGACGGCCTGCGACAGCACCCCGCTGTCGGAGCCCTTCTTGAACTCGATCACCACCGGGGCACCGTTTTCGTCCAGCCCCAGCGTGTCGATCCGCCCCCGGTGCCACGGCCCGGTCGTGTACTCCGACGCCAGGAACCGGATACCGAGCATCTGCTCCAGACCGGTTTCGACCCGCCGCTGCAGCTCCACCTCCAGTGCCACCGTCGATCCGGTCAGCTTTACGTCCCGCCCGTCCACGCCCTGCCGGAACAACATCAGCTCGGCCACCAGCGCCCCCTCCCGCGATCTCTGCAAGGGAACCAATCAAACGAACGCGCTCGATATTCCGCCTGCGGTCGACTCGCGTGAACTGGCTTCGGAAAGCCCCGAGGACGCCAGCGCCACCTCCGCGGAATCGAAATTCGGCGGTGGTCCGGCTGTTCGGTCCGTACCGTCAGAGTCATGACGTACAAGTTCGGCGCCAACCGGCAGTGTGCGCGCCGTGTCGATACGGTGCTGCCCAGCTTTCTCGACAGTGCCAACGAAGTGCTCAGCGACGAGGTGATGACGCTGGAGGAGCATAGGGAGATCTTCCCGCTCCTCATGGGCTGGTGGCTGTTCACCCACAGTACGGCTGCAGCGATGATTCACCTGTACCGACAGGGCTTCACGGTTGAGGTCAAGCCGTTGGCGCGTAACCTCTTCGCCCACGCCTTCGCGATGAGCTGGCTCGTCGACAACGGTCCCGCCGCCGTTCAGGCGGTCCACACCTACCTGGAAAAACAGCAGCAGTCCTTCACCAACAACCTGGTGGAGATCAAGTATCCGCTCCCCGAGTCTCCTCGCCCAGTCGTCCTTCGAGTCTTTGAGACCTCGGAGGAGCGCCGCTGGCACCAGAAACTGGTGGGTGAGATCACGTCCTTCGCCAACATGGTTGCCGCGTACAACGTTCCGATGGCCTACCCGCTGTACCGGATGCACAGCGCATACGCCCACACCTCTGCTCAGACGGCGAACGCCTTCATCACGGTTGGGGCCGATGGGCGCGTCGGGTTCACAGCCGAAGCTACCGAGGACAGCCTGACCGATCAGGTGTACATGGCGGTCTCCGTGTTCACCGCAGCACAGGCGATAGGGCCGACGATCAAGGGCGACCCGATGAGGAAGTTACTGGAGAAGGCGATGGGCGACCTGGGGATCTCTGGTGATCTGCGGCCCCGTCGTAAGTCCTGTGCTGCCCCGCGCCCGTAGGCCCGGCCGGCAGGGCATTCCCTTGCGTAGCCCTTCGGTCTGGCGCGGCCCCGCAGGAGGGGGTGTGCGGACGCGTGCAGAGGCGCGCAGGCAGGTTGCTGTAGAGGATCCACAAGCTGCGTGAAGCCCCATGCTGACGCTATGGACGCGTTCTCCCATGGCCGGACGCCTTTGGACGACGTAACCTCAGCGAGGACAGACTAACCAGCCGCGCATGCTCTGATCAGGTAAAACGTCACTCTGTAGTACGGCCAGGCATCACGTAGCATGATCGCTCACGGTCTCGTAATGCGTAGGTTTCGGGTTGGTGTTGATCCGTGTGGTCTGACTCATGGGCGACCGACGCTGTTGACTGCTTCGGTCAACCCCTGTGCCCCGTTGAGGAGCAATTCATCCAGGAGGTTCAGGATGTCGGAGCGGCGTGAGGCGGTGCCAGCTTGAGTGTAGGCGCGGACAAGTATCTCGCCGATGTGGTGTGCGTCTGCTGCTGCACGGGTGGAAATGTCCCCGGAATCAGCGCCGTGCTCTTCGATGAAGCGACGGACGCATTGCAGGATCAGAGCGTCGACTCGATCAGGCGCCTGTTCCAGAGTGATCAACAGTTGGGGGAGAGCATGGCTGAAGGCCGGCGAAGCCATGAGGTCGGTGAGTTGCTTCCGGAACGGGCGAAGTCGTCGGCCCCGCAGGGCTGAAGCTGTTGCTGCTGCGGCCTCACGCACTTGCTGGTTCGGGTCGTGGAAGAACTGGCTGAGCGCTTCGTGGGCCAGGGCGAGATCGCCGGTGCTGGAGAGCCTCTGCGCACACAGATCGGCGGCCCCTTCGCGCTGTGCGCTGTCGTCACCTTCGAGGACCGCTCGCAACAGGACCGGCATGTCCCACTGCATCGCCCCCAGCGCCGCGAGGAATCCGCCCGAGCGCCGTACATCTTCGTCGGCGGATGACAGCATTCGCTGGATCACCGGCTTGACCACGGAAGGATCTTCGTAGCCCACGGCCACGGTGAGGCGCACCACTCGCGGAGTGGCGAGCAGTGCATCATCTGCTCGGATGAGCACGTGGAACGCTGCGGTGGCTTGAGGGCCGGCATGGCGCATGGCGGCGAGGAGGATGTGGGCGGAGCAGGAGCGGACTGCAAGGGACGGATCGGCCGCTATGCGATGCAGATGGGGAGCCACAAGCGCGGTGCGGGAGCCGTCCGAGTCGTAGAGAAGTAAATCGCCCAAGCCTTCGGAGGCACTTCCTCGGACTGTGTTGATGCCGATGAAGTACAGATCAGGGTTGCTGTGCTCAATTGGTTCGTTTCCCGGGTGGTCGGATTGGAGAGCCCTGTTGAGGATGAGCTCGACCAGATCAGGCGGTACGGCCCCCAGGTACTTCTGGAACGGTCGGCCGAGCCAACGATCGTGCTCTGGCAGCCCCAGGCTGCCGAGATGCCTTACCGCGGCGAAGACCGGTGCCGGGTCGCGGAGCTTTTCGGCCTTGCCGAGCCCCAAGAGCAGTGAAGCGCCGTACGCGGGGTGAATTTCGCGGTCCAGGTCGAGCGCGAGCCGGGCGAACCGTTCAGGTTGCTCAACCGTTTGGCTCTCGAGCACTTGGCGCAGCTCACCGACGCCCCCTGTGTGAGTCTTCCAGTCGGTGTGGTCCTCACGGTGCTTTCTCATGGCCCGCAACCACTGGGCGTCGGTCATCCGCCGGGCTGCCTCTTCGGCGATGGGAGACTCGATGGTTCCTACGGTGAATTCCGTCGGCTCCTCTGGCTCGCGTACACCACCATGGCGGCGGAGCTCCCCCAGGCGCCGAGCCCCTCGCTCCGAGAGCTTCGGCTCGGGCAACGCGGACAACAGTGCGAACTCGTCCCAGGGCGAGAGCTCCTCCTTGGGGGGAAGGCGGAGGTGGAGCACGGCTGCCTCAAGCTGTCGGAGGGTTTCGCTGGGGAGGCAAGGGCTGACGGAGCGGATGACCTGGCGTGCACCCCAGACCGCGTGATTCGCATACCCGGCCAGCAGGCGGTGCCGGCCTTCAAGCAACAGCTCGGCCGACCATGGGGCGAGGGCCTCTCCCGCAACATCCAGAGCCTGGTACAGAAGCCACTGTGCCGTTTCGTACGGGGTGGCCACCAGTTCCTCCAGGAGCGGGCGGAGCTGAGAAGGGGAGTCAAGGGCACTGGCTCGCAGTGCCGCGGTCGCACCGTTGAGCAGGGCAGAGTCCAACGCCCCGGCCTCCTGGTCCGGCCAGCGGAAGGCGAAGTGGCCGTCACTGACAGGCCAGCCGGCTCGCGCAGGATGAGCGGTGGCTTCCATGACCTTCAGAAGAACGGGCAGTAGACGGGTACAAAAGGATGCGGGAGCACCGGTGGAGGCGTGCTCCACCAAGCGCAGGGCAAAGTGATCCTTGCTGAGGAGAGCGGTGACTCGTCGGTGATCGTCGAGCCGTAGAGCGTCCGGTCGCTCAGAGAGATGGGCGACGAGCAGATCGACCGCCCACTCCGGTTGCTGCTTGCCGAGGTCGCGTACGGAGATCCAGAGAGGGCGCTCGTAGGCCGCGCACCGGCCGGCCCGCACTGCGCTCAACAGCAGGTCGAAGAGCGGCCTGCTGTCTCCAACCTCGGCGAAACGAGTGATCCCGAGCAACCAGGGAAGATATTCCGGATGCGCGGTGTGGGGCGCCAGGAGTTCGGCCACGCGATCGGGGTACTGCTTGACGGCGCCGGTCATGATCCTGAGCGCCCACGCACGCGCCTGCGGATCGTGCCCACCGAGCCAGTCCTCGATCACCCCATCGGCGTCGGCGCAGGCGAACCAGCCGACGCAGGTGAGGGTGTGCACCAGACGATCCAGGTAAGCGGGCCGAGTCTCCAGCACTCGTGCTACGGCCTCCCACTCCTCGGCCGTCGGCGTCTCCAGGCTGCCGAGCAGCGCGAGTGTCGCTTCCTTGATGTGGTAGCGGATGTCCTGGCACAACAGCAGCGCCTCGAACTCCTCGACAAACCGCTCGCGATCCAACTCCCGCAAATGACTGAGAATCTGGCGAACCTGGCTGCGTCGGAAGAGCTCCTGTTCGCTGCCTGTGAGGAAAGCGACCAGGGTCTCGTTGCGGTGCACCCAGCCGCGTGCGAATGCGTAGTCGAAAAAGCTCTCGTGGAAGAAGGCGATCCGCTGACCGTCATGCACGAGTACGTGCTCCGAAACCAACGTGTCCCTGCTGACAGAGAGACCGTCTCCGTCAAGGATGGTGTGAGGGACTGACAACTGCTGTCGACGGCTGATGGCCTCGGCGATAGTGGAGACCGTTTCCTGGAATCGTGCGTCTGGATTGCGGCGTCGGCATTCCCTCTCCTTGTGATTCCAGAAAGAATCGAAGAGTTGCTGAGTGGTCCGGAAGGTCAGCGCTCCTTCCTTGTCGGCAACCTGGGCGAGTAGTACCAGATGCAGCGGAGACCGCAGCTGCCGCCGCTGATCAGGGCCGATGTCAGCTGTATCGAGCCCCATGGCGGGAATGGCCGAGTCGATCTGTTCGTCGTCGAGCTCCCCGACGGTGACGCGGGCGCAGCGCTCCGGATCGGTGAGCTGTCGGATGCGGTGGTCGTGCTCGGCGTCGAACCCCCGGCAGGCGAGGATGATCCGCATGGTGGGATAGGCACTCGCCTCACGCACCAGATCGGCGACGGCGTCGAAGGTGTTCGGGATGCGCCCAGACATCACGCTGACGGCGTCGAGCTGGTCCACGATCAGGACAGACGGCCGCCCGTCCGCCAAGGTGGCGAGCGCGCTGACAGGCGATGTGGTCAGGCCGATGCGCTTGCCCAGCTCGGTCGTGGTGGAAAAGGCGCCCAGTCGGTCGAGCCGGAACGCCAGCACCGGAGTGTCCTCGACGTTCAGACCGGTGAACGCTTGGTACAGCACGGCGCTTTTGCCGGCCCCGGCGGCGCCCGTGAGCAGGGTGAGCTGGGGGCCGTCGGCCGCTCGCTCCGTCAGCAGGGCAGCCTCCGGGCGGGGGATGACCTGCTGGAGGAGATCCCGTTCGGCGCTCGCTGCCCAGCGCTGTGTGGCCTCGCCTACCGCGTCGGCCACGGTCCCGCCGTCCAGCAGACGCACGCGCCGCAGCCTGTACCTCGGGAGCCGGGCGGTGATGGCCGCGGCGTCGAGACGAACGCCCAGTGCGTCGTTGAGAAGATCCCCCAGCGCGAGGGCTGCCACGTGGCCGGGGGCGCCGGCCAGGACTTGTTCCGCGAGGGTGGCATTCATCGAGATGATGTCCCGCTCGTCGGGCCACTCCACCCACAGAGAGCGGAGCATGCGCCATGCCGCCTCGGGGGTGCCGTAGATCTTCGAGGAGGAGAGTTTTTTGAAGGCTGTCTCAAGATCTTCGGCCGCCAGCCGGTGACGAACGAAGGAAGCATAGTCATCCGAGTTGCGGGCCCGGTCGCTGAGCTCCTGGAGTGGCCGGGCGGGTACCGTGGACACGAAGTGGAAGTCGTGACCGGCCTCGGCGTGTGTGCGGAGATGCCGCCAAATCTCCTTCTCGTGGAGCGAAGCCGCAGTCCAGCTATTGGCATTCCGGTTCTGCCGCTTGACTTGATGTACCTCGGTTCGGCCGTTGGAGCGGTAGACGAACTCGGTTCCCTCGCCCAGGATGCCGTCCGGTTCGAGAGTGATCGATTCGCCCTCACCGCGCAGGACGTAGAGGGCATGTCTGATCGTCCACATGCTCTCGTAGCGATTGCCCAACTTATCCGCTTTGCCGCCTGGCTCCGGAGCCATCGGTCCCCCTTGCTGCCGGACGGCTTCCCGTCCTCGCCCTGTGCGTGATGCACGAATTGTCACCGTAGTTTGGCATCGCGGTGTTGCCGGGCGCGGGACGGGCCGTTGCGATCACCAGTCTGGTGTCGGCGTCGACGATGACCTGCACGGGTGCGGAGAGTCGGCCCACGATCCACGGGCGGTCCGTTGCGTTGGCGGAGCGTGCCGCGGGCTCGATTGCCCGAAGTGGCCCCAGCGGCTGGATGACCAGGCACTCGGTGGTCGGTGAGCATCCGAACAGCGGCGCGAGCTGCCGCATCGCGAGGTTGGTTGGGTTGTGCACGGCCACCAGCAGGACCTGGTCCGCCAGCGCAAGGACCAATGGCCGCCCTCTGGCGGGCCCACCCCCGTCCCGCTCCTGGGCGACGTCCGGTAGTCGATCAGACTGCCGAATCCGCAACCCCAGTGCATGTTTCCACCCACAACAGCTCAGCTCTCAACACCCCACCCATGCAGGGGAACTACCCGTACCGCAGCCTTCTGCCGTTCGCTTTAGGCTGGGGTTTACCCGCGACCTGACCAAGTCCCGCCCCTGGCGACTCCAGGCTCCGCCGCCCCCTTCATCATTGGCTATTTGGGGGTGTGGAAGGCTCGTTAGCGTAGACTTTCGGTTTAGCCAAACGGCTCTTCGCGCGTGATTCTCTCCGGCAGTTGCTGACTGTCGTCGAGAGGAAGCCCAGTGAGCCAGAATTTCTTGAGTGCCAAGGAAACCGCGAAGTATCTGAACATGTCGGTGCCGTGGGTGTATCGCGAAGCCGTCCGCGCGGGCCTCGTTCCGTATAAGTTCGGGAGTGGGCGGAACGCCAAGCTTCAGTTCAAGGTGGCGGAGGTTCAAGCCTGGGTGAAACAGCAGCGGCTGTCGGGCAGTTGAGGTCGCTTGATCCGATGTGTGCGAGGCCCCCTCCTTGGCCGCGGAGGGGGCCTCGCACGTTCAGGCGGCGAGGTCGAGGTTCAGGACCTTGGCGGCGCGCCCGATCGAGCCGGGCATGAGGTGGCGGTAGATCTTGAAGGTGATGTCGAGGCTGCGGTGGCCCATCCATTCCGCGACGTCGGTGATGGGGATGTTGTGGGTGAGGCAGTTGGAGGCGAAGAAGTGGCGGAAGCCGTAGACAACCATGCCTTCGGGGATCTCGACGAGGCCGGCCTTCTTCATGCGCTGCCACTGGTTCCCGATCCAGTAGTTGAGCATCGGCTTGGTCAGGTCTCGCGGGCTGCGGAGCAGGTAGCCGTCGATGGTGCCGTACGTGTCCGCGTACCACTGGATGGAGTGCTTAACCTGTGCCGGGAGCGGGACGTCGCGGTAGTCGCCGACCTTGCGATGCTTGAGGGGGGCGTAGGCCTTCGTGGTCTGGTTGACCTGCTCGGTTATCCGGTACACGTCGTCGGCCACGATGTTGTTGATGTTGACGGCCAGCGCTTCCCCGTTGCGCATACCGCAGCCGCTCATGAGGCCGGCGACAAGGCGGAACACGTCGTCGCCGGCGGTGCGTATGCCGTGGAGCTGGGTGGGGGAGGGGATGACGGCGCGCTTGGGGTCGTACTGCGGGGGCTTGACGCCGTCGAGCGGGTTGTCGTCGTAGAGGCCGAGCCGGTGGGCGTCCAGCAGGATCGATTTGAGCTTGTCGAAGGCGTTGGACTGAGTGGCCAGGCCGACGCCGTTGCGCTCCATGGACTGGATGAAGGCTTCGACGACCTTGTGGTCGAAGGTGCCCATCCGGCGGCTCCGGAAAGCGGGGTAGAGGTGGTGTACGAGCAGCGAGTCAAGGTGTCGCCGGGAGCTGGGGCTGAGGTCGCGCTGGCTGGCCTTCCACTCGGTGGCGTACTGCTCGAACCGCATCGGGCCGTACTTCTGGATGCGCTCGGCTTTGTGCTGGTTCTGTGGGCTGTTCTTCCGGGCCTGGTAGACCTCGGCGAGGCGGGCCTTCGCCTTCTCCTGGGTGGAGAAGCCGGATTCCTCGGCCTGCCGTCCGGCCGCGTTGCGGTAGCGGATCTTGTAATCGTGCGGGCACTTCGGCCATCGGCTTTCAGGGTGCTCGCACTCCTTGAAGAAGCTTCCCATGCCGCGGACGAGGTTAATGGTGGCCATGTTGTCGACTCCCGGGCGTCTTGCTGACCTTTTGCTGACCCCGGATGATCGATCAAGCCCCTGAGCTGGGATGAAACGGAAAATCGATGTTATGTTCTGGAACTGGATCGGACGTTCGCAGGAGGAGATCGAACAGGCCCGCCGGGACTGGATGGAGGGGACCCGGTTCGGGCAGGTCAAGGGCTACGACGGGGCTCCGCTGCCTGCCCCTGAGTTGCCGGCGGTGCCGCTGAAGCCGCGGGGGAGGGTGCGCTGATCCACGGGAACGTCCGAGACCTGGCCGGCGGCCCGGGGATGGCCGAGGTCCTCGCTCCGGCAGGTCCGCGACGACCTCGGTGCGAGTCCCCGTCCTGCCGAGCGCAGGCAGCGGTCGGCTCTGGCCGGGGCCGCGGCGGCCCGCAGGAGCTTCTTGTCGGGCTTGCCGCATCCGTCAGCGCCTGAGCGCCCCGGAGCAGGCGACGCGGTCGGGCTCGTACATCACGCCCCGCCCCTCACGCCC
>NZ_JAAXYC010000319.1 GCF_018619185.1 Streptomyces sp. McG3
AGATGGGTATAAGAGACAGGTCCCGGCTCACGGTTACGTCCGCCAGACCGTCCGAGGGCCCCTGGACACCCGGCTCCTGGGCCGGGCGCTCGCCGCGCTCGCCGACCGGCACACCATGCTGCGGATCCGCATCGAGAGCACCGGAAGCACCGGAAGCACCGGAAGCACCGATGACGGGATCGGGAAGGGGTTCGGCTCGGCGACACCGGCGCAGTACGTCGCGCCGCCTGCCGCGCTGTCCGCCTGGTACGAGGCCCGCGAGCTGACCGGACGAATCGAAGAGCTCGAAACGGCCCTGTGCAACCGGCCGTTCGACCTCTCCGCCGAGCCTCCCGTGCGCGCGCTCCTCGCCCGGGAGAGCCCTGAGCTCTCCCATCTGGTGCTGGTGATCCACCATGCGGCCGGTGACGGGTACAGCCTCAACGTCCTCGCCGGAGAACTCTGGTCGCTCTACACCGCCCTCGCCGACGGGCACGCACCGACACTGCCCGCGCCAGGCACCGACTTCGCGCGGTACGCGGCCGTCGCCGCCGATGGGCGGTCCTCCACGGACGGCATGAGAGCTCTCGCCGCCGACCGGCTCTACTGGTCGGGGCGGCTTGCCTCCCGGGGCGAACCGCTGCGACTGCCGTACGACGGTGATGCGTCCGCCCTGCCCGCGGCGCCGATGACCACGCACCAGAGCGCCCTCGCCCCAGTGCCGGCCGCCGCGTTGGAGCAGCGGGCCGCCGCTCACGGGGTGAGCCTCTTCCATCTGCTGCTCGCCGTGCACGTGCGCTGTCTGGCCAGGTGGAGCAGGCAGCGGGAGATCGCGGTCAACGTCGCCCGCGCCCGGCGGGACGACCGCATGGCGGGCCTGGACCGGCTCGTGGGGCCGCTCGCCGACACCCTCCCCTTGCTGTGCGTGACGGACCCGGACGAGTCGGTGGGGGCCCTGGCCGAGCGGCTGGCGGGAATCTGGCTGGAGAGCGAGCAGCACGCGAGCCTCACCGGCCTGGACCTGGCACGGCTGCTGCCGGCGGACCCGGCCGGGGCCGGCCCCCGGACGGTGAGCCCGGCCGGCTTCAGCTTCTCGCGCTTCCCCGCCGCTCTCGACGGGCGTTGTCCGGTGAACGTGCGGCCGACGGCGGCCGGCACCGCCACCGCCGCGACCCGCCTGAGCCTGCTGTGCTGGCAGGACGAGGCGGTCCTGCGCTTCTCGTGGAACTTCCCCGTCCGGCTCTTCGACCCGGCGACGGTGGCACGTCTGGACCGGGACTTCCACGACGAGTTGGCCGCGCTCGTCGAACCCCGGCCCGGCCTCCCGGCGGCCCCGGAGCCCCTGCCGGTCCACGGCACCAGCACCGGATCCGGATCCGCCACCCTCGTGCGTCGGCTGGTCCAGCGGTTCCGGGCCGACCCGGACGCGGTCGCCGTCGACACCGGCGCCGCCACTCTGACGTACGCCGAACTCGACCGTGCCTCCCACACTCTCGCGACCTCGCTCCTGGCCCGCGGCGTCACCCCGGGGAGCCTCGTCGGGCTCCTCACCGAACCCGGCGCCGACACCGTCGTCTCGGTCGTCGCGGCCCTGCGCGCCGGTGCGGGCTGGGTTCCGCTGGACGCCGGCCACCCGACCGCGCGGCTGACGGACCAGCTCACGCGGTCGGGCGCCCGTACGGTGCTCTGCCACACCGCGACCCGGGCGGTGGGGGAAGCGCTCGGCGACGTCGCCCTGGTGGACGTCGACGCTTCGGCACCGCCGTACCGGGGT
Source organism: Streptomyces sp. McG3 (assembly GCF_018619185.1). Lineage (GTDB taxonomy): Bacteria > Actinomycetota > Actinomycetes > Streptomycetales > Streptomycetaceae > Streptomyces. The sequence continues at coordinate 1,754 of NZ_JAAXYC010000319.1, forward strand.
GCGGCGATTCCCGGGCCCGCCGCAGGCCCGGACCAGGTCGCAGACCTCCTCCCGTCACCGGACGAACTCCCCGCACCCGACGGCCCGGTCGACGCCGACGACATCGCCTACGTGATCTTCACTTCCGGATCCACCGGCCGGCCCAAGGCCGTTCCCATCACCCACCGGTCGATGGAGAACTACCTCGACTGGGCGATCGACACCTTCGGATACGACGAGCACGACCGGCTCGCCCAGACCGCGTCACCCTGCTTCGACGCCTCCGTCCGCCAGCTCCTCGCGCCACTGCTCGTCGGCGCCACCGTAATCACCGTGGCCTGGGACCTGCTGCGGGATCCCGACCGGCTGCTGACCCACGTCGAACGCAGCCGCATCACCGTCTGGAGCTCCGTCCCCACACTCTGGGAACAGCTCCTCGGCGCTGCCGAGGAACGCGTACGCGACGGCGCACCGCCGCCGGACCTGTCCGCGCTCCGGTGGATCCATGTCGGCGGCGAGGCCCTGTCACCCGCCCATGTGCGCCGCTGGTTCGACCTCTTCGGCGACGGTCAGCACATCGCCAACCTGTACGGCCCGACCGAGGCCACGATCAACACGAGCTGCCACATCATCCGGGCCCGGCCCGGCGACCAGGTGCGGCGGCTTCCCATCGGCTGCCCCGTTTCGGGCACGGAGGTGGAGGTCGTCGGCCCCGACGGGGAGCCCCTGCGGCCCGGCGAGGCAGGTGAGCTCCTGATCTCCGGAGTCGGCCTCACCCCGGGCTACCTCGGCGAACCGGCCCTCACCGAGGCCGCTTTCACGGTCCGGCGCGGTCGCCGCTGGTACCGCAGCGGCGACCGGGTGCGGTGTTCCGAGGACGGCGTCCTGGAGTTCCTCGGGCGGCTGGACGACCAGGTGAAGATCCGTGGCAACCGGGTCGAGCCGGGCGAGATCGAGGCGGTGCTCCAGACCCACCCGGACGTCACCCACGCCGTCGTCCTCGCCGAGGACGGACGCCTCACCGCCTTCGTGACACCGGGGCCCGGATCTCCCGGAGCGGATGCCGTGGCGCTCCGGCTCCATCTCGCGGAGTCACTGCCCGCTTACATGCTTCCGTCCCGGATCACCCGCGTCGGCAGGATGCCGCTCACCAGCACGGGCAAGATCGACCGGCGTCGGCTTCCGGCACTCCGGGAAGCGACCGAACCGCCCGGGGCGGCCACGGACACCGGCACCGACGCGCGTACGGACGACGTCCGTACGCCGCCCCGCACTCCCACCGAAGTCCGGCTGGCCGCCATCTGGACCGCTCTGCTCCAGGCCGACGACGTGTCCCGCGAGGACGACTTCTTCGTCCTGGGCGGCGACTCCCTGCTCGTGCTGGAAGTGTTCGCCAGGCTGGAGAAGCAGGGCGGTCCGCTCCCCCGGCCGACCGTCATCTACCGCAACCGCACACTCGCGGCCCTCGCCGCCGCGGTGGACACCGCGGCGGGCACCGCCGTCGATGCCGCAGCGAGCACCGCCGTCGACCACCCCGGGACGCCCGAACCGGCCGTCGCTCCGCCACCCTTCCCGCTGACACCCACCCAGCGGGGCTTCCTGCTGGCCGAAGCCCTCGCACCGGGCACGACATCGGCGTGGCTCACACGGTTGCGTCTGTACGGCCGCCTCGACACCGCCCGCTTCCAGATCGCGGTGGACACGCTCGTCGGGCGCCACCCGATGCTCCGCACCGTCTTCCCCGCCGGGGCGCGCCCGGCCGTCCAGCAGGAGCTGCCGTCCTCACTGCGCCTGCCGGTCGACTTCGAGGTCCTCACCGACCCCGGTCAGGTGGAGGAGCGGGTCACCGCCGAACGGGCGCGCCGTTTCGAACCCTGGGCCTGGCCCCTGTTGCGCCTGCGGGTGCTCACCGTCGCTCCCGACGAGCACGTCCTGGTCGCCCACGCCCACCACATCATCGGCGACGGCTACAGCGCCGCACTCCTGGTACGGGAGCTGACGGCCGTGTACGACGCCTTGTCCAGCGGCGAAGAACCGGCGCCGGTACCGCCGCGCGGCACCTTCCGCGACCACGCCCTCCAGCTCGCGGCGCGCACGGAAGCCGCCACGGCGACACCCCCGGCAGCGGCCCCCGCTATCACCGTCGGGAGAGGCTCCGCCACCCCGGCCGCGTCACTTCGGCCGGGCGTCCCGACCGGCGAGGACCGGTGGGAGCGGCTGAGCGCGCCCTACCGGCCGCCCCTGCTCGCCGCCGGTACGACCACCACCGGCACGCCTCCGGGCAATGCCGCCGACCCGCTCTTCCACACCTGCGGGTTCACGGTCGACGCCGGCCGGGTGGAGGCGCTGCGCGGGCTCGCGGCGCGCACCGGGTCCTCCCTCCACGCCCCGGTGCTCACCGCCTACTACCGGGCCCTCGTGTCCGCCACGGGCCGGGCTGATCTGGTGCTCGGTATGGCGGTGAGCGGCCGGGACCACTCCCTGCCCGACGCACACCGGGTGTTCGGCCCCTTCGCCGCGGCTGTTCCGCTGCGGCCGGCGGGTCCGGCGTCGGGGCGGTCCGACGACGCGGGTTTCGAGGACGATCTGCGGCGGGTCGCCGCCGAGGCCGCCGAGGCGCGGACGTACGAGGGGGCCGTGCCGGCGCTGTCCAACGGCCTGCCCATGGCCTCGCAGTTCTTCTTCACCTCTCTGGACTTCTCCGCCCTGGGTCCGGAGAGCGGCAGGACGCTGACCGTCTCCCGGGAGGGCGGCGACAGCGTGTACACACCGCCGCCGGCCGGTACGGATGTGTTCCTGGCGGCCGGTCCGGACGGCGGGCGGCTGCGGATCACCGTCCGGGCGGCGGCGACGGCGTTCACCCCGGAGGCGCTGGCCGCGTTCACGGACTCGGTGCGCGACGGTCTGGCGCATGCGGCGGCCCCGACCGTGCCCGATGCCGACCGCCTCGACAGCCCGGGGGACCCCGGCCGGGACGCGCGGATGGACGCCGCGCTCGTCGGCTACCTGCCGTCCCCGGCCGACCTCGCCCGGCTGTCGGGCCTGCCGGAGGCGGCGCTGCCGCGCGAGCAGCTGCGGACCCTGCTGTTTCCGGGCGGGCTGCCACGGCTTCTGGAGACGCTGAAGACGCCGCTGGGCCGTTCGGGCTTCGTGTGCGTGCCGCTGTTCGCGGACGAACTCGCCCCCGGCGACGACCTGCTCGGGCACACGACGCGGGGGGTGGAGCTCGCCTCGTCGCTCGGTGCGCGGGCCGTGTCCCTCGCGGGCATGATCCCCTCGCTCACGGGCTACGGCTTCGACGTCCTGCGGGCCGTCGGCACGACCGGAGCCGTCACCACTGCCGCCACCGGCCCCGCCGTCACCACCGGTCACGCGGCGACCGTCGTGTCCGTCGTCAGGACCGTACACGCGGCTCTCGACGCGACGGGGCAGCGACTGGGCTCTCTCACCGTCGCGTTCGTGGGGCTCGGCTCGATCGGCTCCTCCTCACTGGAGTTGCTGCTCACCCGGGCCCAGCGGCCGCCCACGCGGCTGCTGCTCTGTGACGTACCGGGCAGCGGGCCACGGCTGAAGGAGCTGGCCGAGAGCCTCCTGGAACGCCGCCTCGTCGAGATCGTCGAGGTGGTCGAGTCGGATCACGGTCTGCCCGACGCCGTGTACGACGCCCGCCTGATCGTCGCGGCGGTCAGCGGGGGCGGCGCACTCCTGGACATCGGCCGTCTGGCACCCGGTACGACGGTGGTCGACGACTCCTTCCCGCACTGCTTCGACACGTCTCGTGCCATCGGCCGGATGGAGCGGGCGAAGGACGTCCTGGTCGTGGGCGGCGGACTGCTGAGCGCCGGCCCCGCGGAACGGCAGGTGGCCGAAGGGCTTCCGGCCGCCGCGGTGGCCGGATACCTCGCGCAGCCGATGGTGCCGGACACCATCGCGTCCTGCCGGCTGGAGTCCCTGCTCCACGCCTCGGGTGCCGAAGTGCCGCTCGTCCACGGCCCGGTCGACGCGGCCACCGGACTGGCCTACTGGGAAGCGGCCGAGGCGGCCGGCATCCACGCCGCACCCCTTCACCTGCTCACGCGCACCGTCGACCCGGGCATGCTCGCGCGACACCAATGGAGTTCATGACCGTTCCCTCACGTCCCCGAACCACGAAGCGCGGACCCCCGGTCTCTTCGACCGGGGGTCCGCGGACGGACGTGCGCCTCTCCCATCAGCCACGGCGCGTCTTCCGCCAGCCGAAAGGGCCCGGCAGATTCATCGAGGTGGTCCGCCGGCCGGTGCTGCTCCGGGTATGGCGGGGACCGTTCCTGCCGCCACCAGTGGTGACGGACCAGGACTTGCGATTGATGTTGAGCCGAACGCCCGGAAGGATCCTGAAACTCTTACGAAATGTCAGCGGCATGACCTCTCACCCTTCTCCACGCCTGTCACGAATCAACTACACCTGAATTCAAGCCTGCTGCTGTACGTATGCTCGACTCTCCTCTTTCCATGCTCCCCGCGCCCGATTCCGCACCGGCGCCCCGCCCGGGGCAGCCCCGCCGCGCGGCACGAGGAGCACGGCGACGGCGGGCGGGGCCGGAAGCACCAGGCTTCCGGCCCCGCCCGTCACACACAGCGCCGAGTCACACGCGGCGGTGGCGGCCGTAGTACTCACCCGTCGTGCGGTGGAAGTCCGCGTCGCCTATGTGCTTGTCCTTGTCGAACTCCGGGGAGTCCTTGATCTGGTCCTTCGTGAGGTCGATGTAGACCTTCTTGTCGCCGCTGTCGATCCGGCTCACCGTGCCGGCCGGAAGCAGAACATGCTTGCCGAAGATCCATACACCGGTGTCGACCACAAGGTACGAGGACGACACGTCATCGGAGTGCTTGTCGACCTTGCCGATGCTGCCGTCGGTCGCCTCGACCTTGTAGCCGATCAGGTCGGCACCGGCGGTGTGACCGACATTCGGCTGGTAACCCCACAGATTTTCACTCATGAGAAACTCCTAAGTTCGTCGGAAATACAAGGGCGTATTGGGGGCTGCCTCCGGGCAGGGCCGCGCCGGTTTTCTTGCCGTCCGGTCGAGCTGCCCTTCCCTCATCAACCGCTGACAGCCTCGTGCCCCACGTCGCCCGGCACATGTCCGAGAAATCGGTTGTTTTTCGAACGGATGAGCGGGAATTCGGGTGGCATGTGGTGTGCCTGTCTTACCGGCCTCACGGGTGAGCCTTTTCGACGTCCACCGAACAGCGCCCTCGTCGACTCCCTGGACCGCCGGGCCGGTCGGCACCCGCCCCGGCTGGACCCGGCCTTCCCGGCCCGCCACCACGCGCCCGCTTCCGCACCCCGTGGCCTGCGGCAGCCACACAGCCACCGCCCGGGACCGACGCGACCCGGGATGCACCGAACCTGCACCCGTCTGCTTGATATTGCTTGAAATGCTTGCCTAATATGCAGCTTCGAGCATCGACCGCCGGGAACAGGGAGCACAGATGACGCACGTGGCTCAGGAGCTGGCCAGTCAGCCCGACTGCTGGCAGGTGGCCGCCGGCATGGCGGACGGACTCGCCCACCGGCTTCCGGCGGCCGGCGAGCGCATCGCCGTGGTCGGCTGCGGTACGTCGTACTTCATGGCCCAGGCCTACGCTGCCCTCCGGGAGGGCAGCGGCCAGGGCGAGACCGACGCCTTCGCCGCTTCGGAGTTCCCGGCCGGCCGCCCGTACGACCGGGTCGTGGCGCTGAGCCGCTCCGGCACCACGACCGAGGTGCTCGGACTCCTCGGGAAGATCGGTGACACGACCCGCCGCACGGTGGTCATCGGCGACCCCGACACCCCGATGGCGGCGATGGCCGACGACACGATCGTGCTGGAGTTCGCCGACGAGAAGTCCGTCGTCCAGACCCGCTTCGCCACCTCGGCGCTGACCCTGCTCCGCGCCCATCTGGGCCTGCACACCGACGCGGTCGTCGAGGACGCCCAGGTCGCGCTCGCCGAGCCGCTGCCCAGCGGTCTCGTGGCGTGCAGCCAGTTCACCTTCCTCGGGCAGGGGTGGAGCGTGGGACTCGCCAACGAGGCCGCGCTGAAGATGCGCGAGGCGGCGCTGGCCTGGACCGAGGCGTACCCGGCGATGGAGTACCGGCACGGCCCGATCAGCATCTCCACCCGCTCCACCGCGACCTGGATGCTCGGCGAGGCCCCGTCCGGGCTGATGGACGAGGTGCACGCGACCGGCGCCCGGTGGGTGGCCGGCGGCCTCGACCCGCTGGCGGAGCTGGTCCGGGTGCAGCGTCTGGCCCTGGCCATCGCGAACGCCCGCGGTCTCGACCCGGACCGGCCGCGCCACCTCACCCGCTCGGTCATCCTCAGCAGCACAGTCTGACGGCCCCGGCCGCACCCTCCCGTCCGCCCGACGGTCCCTCACCCCGGAGTCGCCATGCCCATCGCCACCACCGGCGATCTGATCGCCGAGGCCGCCGCACAGCACCGTGCGGTCGCCGCGTTCAACGTCATCACCCTGGAACACGCGGAAGCCATCGCCGAGGGCGCTGAGGCGGCTGGATCGCCGGTGATCCTGCAGATCAGCGAGAACGCGGTCGCCTACCACCGGGGCCGGCCGCGGCCGCTCGCGCGCGCCGCGGCGGAGGTGGCCGACCAGTCGGCCGTACCCGTCTCCCTGCACCTCGATCATGTGCAGTCGACCGAGCTGCTGCACCGGGCGGCGGACTGCGGTTTCAGTTCGGCGATGTTCGACGCCGCCCGGCTGCCGTACACGGAGAACCTGGCGGCCACCCGCGCCGCCGTCGTATGGGCGCACGAGCGGGGCCTGTGGCTGGAGGCGGAGCTGGGGCAGGTGGGCGG
>NZ_JAAXYC010000320.1 GCF_018619185.1 Streptomyces sp. McG3
GGCATGCCGGGCACGGGGCGGGATCCGGCGCCGGCGGCATACCCCTGCTGACCGGGGCGCTGCTCGTCTACTACGCGTTCTACGTGCTGGGCTCGGCCGGCCGCCTGCTGCCGGGGACCGTCATGGTCCCGGCCGGCGGGACGCTCCACGCCCCCCGGACCCCAGGAGGATTCGGAGGCGAATCGGACGACCTGTCCGAGCTCACCACGGCGTGCAGGCTGACGATGGGCATCGGCATGTTCGCCATGCTGCTCACTCTGTGAGACAGGAAGTGGGACAGAACCCCCGGCAAACCGTGGTCTACGTCACTTGCCGGTCACGGCCGTACCCCGGGCCGACCCGCCCCTCATAAGCTGAGCCCATGCTGGTCTCCCTCGCGCTGCTGCTGCTCGGTGCACTGACCGCCCTGGTGACTCCTCGCGTGATGGCGCGCGCCCGGTGGCCGGAGCGCGAACCGGTCGTGGCCCTGTGGGTCTGGCAGTGCGTGGTGGCCGGGGTCCTCCTGTCGTTCGCCCTGTCCATGACGCTGAGCGCGGCCGCCGCCTGGCAGGCGGTGCGCGGCCACGTCTTCGCCCCCGCCCCGCACGCCGTCGTCGAGGCGTACGCCCTGGCGGCGTACGGGCCGTGGTCGGCGGTCATCGCGGTGCTGCTGGCGATGGGCGGGCTGTGGACCGGGGCGATGCTGCTGAGGGAGATCCGGCGGGCACGGCGTCGCCGCAAGCAGCGTCGGGCGGAACTTCTGGTGCGTTCCCCGCTGATGCCGGGCGAGGAGCCGGGCGCCGACCGCCTCGTGGTACTGGAGGGCGAACGCCCCGACGCCTGGTGGCTGCCCGGCACGGCTCCGCAACTCGTCATCACCACCGCCGCGCTGGGCCGCCTGAAGGGGCGTCAGCTCGATGCCGTGCTCGCCCATGAGCAGGGGCACGCCCAGGCCCGGCACGACTGGCTGCTGCACTGCTCGTCGGCGCTGGCGATCGGCTTCCCGCAGATCCCGGTGTTCGCCGCGTTCCGCGACGAGATGCACCGGCTGGTCGAACTGGCCGCCGACGACGTGGCCTCACGCCGCTTCGGCCGGCTGACGACCGCGCTCGCCCTGGTCGGACTCAACGAGGACCGTGGGGTGTTCGGCCCCTGCCCCACCCCGCAGGCCCAAGTGCCCCTCCGGGTCAACCGGTTGCTGGCCCCGGTCGAACGGCTGACGGCGGGCCGCAGGCTCCGGCTGACGGCCGCCGCCGCGCTGGTCCCGGTCGTCCCGGTGTTCGTGGCCTTCGTCCCGGGGCTCCGCGCGCTGGGTTAGGGCGCGTCCGCCGGGTCAGGAACCGGGGCAGCGGTGCCCGGGACCCCTTGGTCGCACCCCGGGTTGGCCTTCGGGCGGTGTCCTCCGCGAGGATCACCCCATGTCCTCCCCCCTGTTCCGCTTCCGTTCGCCGGATCGCCCTGCCCGTACTCCGCCCGCCCTGTGGGCCGGGGCCGTCGTCGGCGCGGCCGCTCTCGTGCTGCTCGTCCTGGTGGCGGCGCGCTGGACGCCCCTGATGTCCCTGGACAGGTCGGTCGCCGACGCCCTGCACCGGCACGCGGTGACCGATCCCGGTCTGGTGCATGTGAGCCGGGTGCTGACGGACTGGGTGTGGGATCCCTGGACCATGCGCGCCCTGATCGCGGTGGTGGTGGTCGCCCTGTGGTGGCGGGGCGCGCGCCCGCTCGCCCTCTGGCTGGCCGCGACGAGCCTGATCGCCACTCTCCTCCAGCAGGGTCTCAAGGCGGCGGTGGGCCGGGAGCGCCCGCAGTGGCCCGATCCGGTGGACTCGGCCCACTACGCGGCCTTCCCCTCCGGGCACGCCATGACGGCCGTCGTGACCTGCGGCCTGTTCGTCTGGCTGCTGTGGCTGTACGGCGCGGGTCCCGGCGCCCGGGCCGCGGTGCTGGCCGTGGCGGTGGTCTCGGCGGTCGGTGTGGCGGCGACCCGGGTGTACCTGGGGGTGCACTGGCTGACCGATGTCGTGGGCGGTGCGCTGCTGGGGGTGGCCGTGGTGGCGTTGAGCGCCGCGGGGTACGCCCGGTACGCGGCGGCCAGGGAGGGCGCTCTTGCCGGCGCGGGGGCGGACCGGTGAGGATCGCGCCCATGGTGGTCAAAGGCGTGCTGTTCGACTTCTCCGGGACCCTGTTCCGTATCGAGCCGGTCCGGGACTGGCTCGCCGCCGTGCTGCGCGAGGAGGGCGTCGACGTCACCCCGGAGGATTTCGAGCGGTACGTGAGCGGGCTCACGGAGGCAGGTGCTCTCCCGGGCGGCCCGCCCCCGGTCCGGGTCCCCGACCGGCTGGCCGGGGCGATGTCCCGCCGGGACCTGAGCGCCGCTCTGCACCGCGAGGCGTACACCGGGCTGGCCCGGGGCGTCGCCCTGCCCGATCCGGGGCTGTACGACGCGCTGTACGACCGCCACAGGCGGCCGGAGGCCTGGCAGCCCTATCCGGACGCCGCGGAGGTGCTGGCGGGGCTGCGGAGGGCGGGGATCGCGGTGTGTGTGGTCAGCAACATCGGGTGGGACCCGCGCCCGGTCTTCCGCACGCACGGGCTGGACGCCCTGGTCGACGCCTATGCCCTGTCCTTCGAGCACGGGCTCCAGAAGCCCGACGCCGGTCTGTTCCGCATCGCCTGTTCGCTGATCGGCCGGGATCCGGCGGACGTGGTCATGGTCGGTGACGACCGGGGCGCGGACGGTGGCGCGGCCGCTCTGGGCTGCGGGGTCCGGTTCGTGGACCATCTGCCGGTGGCGGAGCGGCCCGACGGCCTGCGTTCGCTGGGTCTCGTGCCGGAATGAGGCCCGCGGCGAACAGAGGAGATCGGACCGGGGTGTGAGGCATATCCCGCCGCGGAAGGGGTAAGGGCAGCGGCTCGTGGCCGTAGCCTGGTGGACATGTCCCCCATGCCGTCGTCCCTGTCCACTCGTTCCGCAGCCGAGGTCAACGCGGAGATCCGCGACCTGTGGCAGCGTTCGGGCGGGTGCCTGACGCCACAGGACGAGGCGGAGTACCAGCGGCTGCTGGTGGAGTGGGCCGCCGCCACCGGCGGAAGCGTCCGCACCGCGGCCTGACCGCCGTACCCGCGGTGCGCCGGCGCCGGAATCCTGTGCGGAGATCGCGCCCGATCCGGCGATCCCCCGCGTCGCCGGATCCGGGCGCACCCTCGGCCGTGCCACGTGGGACACGGCCGCGGACCGCGCCGGGGACCGGAGTTGCGGAGTCCGCCGTCGCAGGGATCCAGCATGTCCCCACCCGGCTCATCGGTCAATGAATTTCCGGCGGCACACGCACCGGGGCCGGTGTCTGCCGGGCGGTCGCCCGCCGGCAGACACCGGCCCCGGACGCAGGAACAACCGGACCGCGGGACCCTGACGGATCAGCGGTCGAAGTAGTCCGGCTGCGTCTGCGCGTTGAGCTCGTCCAGCTCGACCCGCTCGGCCGGGTCGGTGCGCCGGTCCTTCAGCTTCAGCACGTCGAAGCCCTTGGCGATGTCGCTGGAGTAGATGTGGCCGTTGTAGTAGTACGCCGACCAGGGGCCGGCCGTGGTGACCTGGTCGAGCGTGACCGGGCCGCGCTCGAAGAAGGCGATCTCCTTGGGCTTGGAGGAGTTGGTGAAGTCCCATACGGAGATGCCGCCCTGGTACCAGGCCTGGACCATCAGGTCGCGGCCCTTCACCGGGATGATCGAGCCGTTGTGCGCGACACAGACCTCGGTGTCGGCCTGGTGCCGGTCGATCTTGAAGTAGCTGCGGAAGACCAGCTTGCGCTTGTCGCCCTTGCCGACGATGTCGTAGATGCCGTCGGCGCCCCGCTCGGGCCCGATCTCCGCGTTGCAGGTGGCCGCGCCGCCGCCACCGAGCTCGTCGGTGAAGACGACCTTGTTCGCACCCTGGTTGAAGGTCGCCGAGTGCCAGAACGCGAAGTTCACGTTGTCCTGGACACGGTCGATGATCCTCGGGTTCTCCGGGTCCTCGATGGAGAACAGCAGACCGTCACCCATGCAGGCGCCGGCGGCGAGGTCCTTGGACGGCAGCACCGTGATGTCGTGGCAGCCGGTCGTCTTGGAGACACCGGGGTTCTCCGGCGCACCGGGGTTGCCGCCGTCCGGGAAGAGCACCGGGAAGTTCACGATCCGGGCCTTCTGCGGCGCCTTGACCGGCACCTTGATGATGGAGATCCCGTCGTGCGGCGGCTTGCAGTCCGGGAACGTCTCGTCGGGCGAGTACGAGGAGACGTACACGTACACGTTCTTCTTGCCGTCCGGCACCAGCGTGTGCGTGTGGGAACCGCAGGCGGTCTCCACGGCGGCGATGTACTTCGGCTGCCGCTTGTTGCTGATGTCGAAGATCTTCATGCCCTCCCAGGAGGACTTCTCCGTGGCGGGCTGGGAGGTGCTGGAGCAGGAGTCGTCGCTGCGCGAGGAGTCCGTCGACAGGAACAGCAGGTTCCCGGAGACCGAGATGTCGTTCTGCGAACCGGGGCAGAGGACCTGCGCGACCGTCCTGGGCTTCTTCGGCTTGCTGATGTCGTAGATGACGAAGCCGTCGTAGTTGCCGACGTACGCGTACTTCCCCTGGAAGGCGAGGTCCGTGTTGAGGCCCTTGAGGGCGCCCTTCGGCACGTTCGTCAGGTGCTTGATGTTGGAGCTGTGGACGATCTCGTCCACGCCGGGTATGTCACCACCGGCGATCGCGGCCCTGGCCTCGGCCTGCTCGCTCTTGGTGACGGACCCGCGCTCGGCCGGGGCATCGCCCGGGTCGGGGGTAGCGGCCGCCGTGGTGGCCGTCAGCAGCGTGGCGAGGAGTCCGGCTGCGGCTGCCACCGCACCCAGACGTCTGCGCCGCACGCGGGTGGTGTGCAACGAGGTCACTGCGTCCTCCCTATTCTCCGTTCGGGTTCGAACGGTTCATGAACCCCCGGCAGTATCGTCCCTCCCATGTACACATCAACAGATGGCAACACAGACGTAATAAAAGTTTTTGATCTTCGCGCCGTGGAAGCGTGTTAGGACGGTCTGCAACAAAACCCTGTGGCACAGGAGGTCACCGTGTTGATCCATCGCCGGTCCGCAACTCTGCGCTCAACCGCTGTCGCGGCGGCGGCGGTTGCCGCCGTGCTCGCCCTGGGAGCCTGTGACGCGGGCAGCGGTGACGGAAGGCCGGACAAGGCCGACGACGCGGGTCCGGGCGTCGTCGCGCCCGGCAGACCGGGTGAGCCCGCCCGGACGCTCTCCGCGGAGGAGGCCGTCGAGGAGGCCGGGCAGGACACCGCCAACTCCGCCGACTTCCGCTACGCGCGGATGATGATCGAACATCACAGCCAGGCGATCGTGATGACCGGGCTCGTCCCGGAACGGGCCTCCGCCGACACCGTCAAACGGCTCGCGGATCGCATATCGGCAGGCCAGAAGCCGGAGATCGGCGCGATGAAGGGGTGGCTGCAGAAGAACGGCGGCGACCGGCGCAAGGAGAGCCACGACCACGGCGCGATGCCCGGCATGGCGACCGACGCCCAGCTCGACACGTTGCGCGCCGCCGACGGCAAGGCCTTCGACAAGCTCTTCCTGGAGCTGATGGTCACCCACCACCAGGGGGCGATCACCATGGCCACGGAGGCGCTCACCGAAGGGAACGACGTCATCGTCGAGGAGATGGCGAGCGACGTGGTCGCCCAGCAGACCGTGGAGATCGACCGGATGCGCGGGCTGATGGACTGAGCCACTCGGCCGAGCGCCCCGTGCACCGGACGGTGCGGATCGGCCCGGCGGTGCCATCCTGGAGGGAACCTCCGGGAAGAGGTGCGCCGTGCTCTCCGTCGCCGTCGTCGGTTCCGGTCCCAGCGGGGTCTACACCGCTCAGGCCCTGCTCCAGCAGTCGCTCGTGCCCGATGTGCGTGTGCACGTCCTGGACCGGCTGCCCACCCCGTACGGACTCGTGCGGTACGGGGTGGCCCCCGACCACGAGAAGATCAAGTCGCTGCAGAACAGTCTGCGGGCGGTGCTGGAGGACGACCGGGTCACCTTCGTGGGCAACGTGGGCGTCGGCGGGGCGGAAGGGGTCTCCCCGGCCCGGCTCGCGGAGCTGTACCACGCGGTCGTCTACTGCGTCGGGGCATCGGCCGACCGGACGCTCGCGGTGCCGGGCGAGGGGCTGCCGGGCAGCTACTCCGCCACCCGCTTCGTCTCCTGGTACAGCGCCCATCCGGACGTCGGCGCCGACCCGTTCGTCCTGGACGCCCGCTCGGCCGTCGTGATCGGCGTGGGCAACGTGGCGGTCGACGTGGCCCGGATCCTGGCCCGCGGCGCCGACGAACTGCGGGCCACCGACGTGCCCCGCGCGGCGCTCAGCGCACTGGAGGAGAGCCGGGTGCGTGACGTGCACATCGTGGGCCGCCGGGGCCCCTCCCAGGCCCGGTTCACCACCAAGGAGCTGCGGGAACTGGGGGCGTTGCCCGGGGCGCGGGTCGTCGTCGACCCGGCGGAACTCGCGCTCGACCCCGCGTACGCCGCTCCGGACGGCCTGCCCGGAGCGCTGCCGCCGCCCGCCGTGGTGCGGCGGAACCTGGAGGTCCTGCGCGGCTGGTCGGCGGCCGGGGAGCCGGCGGCCGATGCCGGGCGCCGCATCCGGCTGCGGTTCTTCCTGCGGCCGGTGGAGCTGCTGGAGCGCGACGGGCGGGTCGCCGGGGTGCGGTTCGCCCGGACGGCTCCGGACAGCGGGGGCGGGGTCCGGGACACCGGCGTGTACGAGGACGTCGAGGCGCAACTGGTCCTGCGGGCGGTCGGCTACCGGGGCGTGGAGCTGCCGGGACTGCCGTTCGATCCGGTGCGCGGCACGGTGCCGCACGCGGCGGGCCGGGTGCTGCGGGACGGGACGCCGGCGCCGGGCGAGTACGTGGCGGGGTGGATCAAGCGGGGGCCGACCGGGGTGATCGGTTCGAACCGCTCCTGCGCCAAGGAGACAGTGGCCTCGCTCCTGGAGGACGCGGCCGCGCTCAGGAGCCGCGCGGCTGCGGACGATCCGCTGACCGTGCTGCGGGAGTGGGGGCTGCGGCCGGTGGAGTGGTCCGGCTGGCTGTCGATCGAGCGTGCGGAGGCGGAGCTGGGCCGTTCGCTGGGGCGCGGCCCGGTGAAGATCCCCGACTGGCCGGGGCTGCTGGGAGCGGCCCGGGACGGGGACCGCTGAACAGCGTTCTGCTAGCCCTGGCCCTCCCGGGTCGCCACCACCAGCCGGGCGCGGGGGCTGCCGTCGGGGCGCGGGCCCAGCTCGGTCAGCGGGAGCAGCCGCACGGCGAATCCGGCCTGCGTCAGGTCCTCCAGCACGTCGCCGAGCGGGAACGTGCGGTAGTACATGACGAACCGCGGGCGCCACAGGGCGTTGCGCACCCGCATCGCCGCGTCGAAGCCGAGCAGCGACCAGTAGGCGCGCGATCCCACCGGGGGCGGTGCGCCGATCGGGAAGACGAACTGTCCGCCCGGCCGGAGCGATCCGTGCACCTCGGCGAAGAGGCCGAAGCGTTCGGCGGGCAGGAAGTGGCCGAACGCGCCGAAGCTCAGGGCGAGATCGAAGGCGGGTGCGAAGGGCAGGGAGCGGGCGTCGGCCCGCACCCAGTGCACCGCCGGTCCCTCTCCCCCGGGCGGGAAGGCGGCACGGGCCTGGGCGAGCATGCCCGCGCTGAAGTCGACGCCGACAGCGCGCTCCCGGCACAGCTGCCGGAGCACGCCGACCCCCGCGCCGGTGCCGCAGCAGACGTCGAGTCCGGTGTCGAAGGGTCCGAGCTCGCTCACCGCCCGGGTGACGGCGTTGAGCACCCGGTCGGGGGTGCGGTAGGGCGTCCGGTCGAACTTCGGGGCGAGGAGGTCGTATCCGCGCTCGGTCGAGGAGAGCGCCTGAACGGCCAGTTCGCGCACGGAGGGACCCTGTTTGGTGAACATCACGGGCCACCCTACCGACGCGGCGCACCCGCCGCGGACGGTCGGTGCGCCGGGCGGGGGCACGGGCGGGGCCCGGCGGGGTGGAAGCGTCAACGTCCTTCGGAAAGTCGCCGCTTGAGGGTGATGGCGGTATCGGCGGCGTACGCCTGGGTCCAGCTGCGGCCCGCCCCGGACTTCCAGGAGACGTGGACCGTGGAGCCGTCGGTCCGGGCGCTTTCCACGGTCATGGACCGGTCGCCGTCGCGGACGTCACCGCGGCGCAGCTCGCCCGCCTCGACCGTGACGGGAGGCTCCCCCGGCGCGTTCTCGGCCTCCTCGGCCGCCCGGAGGAGCACGGCGGCCAGTTCGCGGGCCGACCCGGGGGTGCAGGACCAGACGAGCTCGCCGGCCGGGGGCGAGAGCCGGATGGAGACGCGGGGGCCGGGCTCCCCCGCGGCGACCGCGACCGGCGCGGGCTCGCCCGCGGTGACCGTGACCGGCACCGCGTGGCCGTCGGCGTCCGTGATCCCGCTGCCCATCGTCGTCTCCTCGGTGTCCTTGTCCCCGGCCGTGTCCAGGCCGTCGTCCGGCCGTCGTCCGGCCCCCGCCAGCATGTCAGCACCCGGCGGCGGGGCGCGCGGG
>NZ_JAAXYC010000321.1 GCF_018619185.1 Streptomyces sp. McG3
CGCCTCCACCGTGCCCCCGCCCCCCAGGCACGCCGGGACCTACCGCCAGGGTGGCGACGGCGCGCACGGCGCGAGCGGGCTGCCGGGCCGGCGCGCAGGCGACCCCCGCCTCTCCCTGACCGTCAGCGCCGAGAACCGGCCGGCCTCCGGGGAGCGCCGCGGCCGCCGCGTCAGCTGCACGGTCGCCCTGGCGGTGGCGGGCGCGCTCGCGGTCGTCACCTTCGGCACGGGCCTGCTCGACGGCTTCTTCCCGAGCGGCGACGCCGACCGGAACCGGGGCAACGACGCCGCGGCGACCCCGTCGGGCTCCGCCTCGCCCCCCGACTCCGGGAAGCCGACGCCCGCCGAGTCCGCCGACGCGAGCGGGGCCCCGGCCGGACAGCTGCCGAAGGCGTACGTGGGCACCTGGCAGGGGCCGGTCACCGAGAAGACGACCGGCCAGCCGCACGGCACCCTCACCGCCGTCTTCACCGAGGGGAAGCGCGGCGAGCGGGTCGTCCGGATGAGCACGACGATCTCCCAGCTCGGCATCACCGTCACCTGCAACAGCGTCGGCACCCTCGCCTCCGGCACCGCGAAGGAGCTGAACATCCGCGAGGCCACCGACCCGGACCGCCCCAGCACACCGGGTCTGTGCACCACCACCGAGGCCGACCTGGTCTTCCGCCTCGCCGACGACGGCACCCTGGACTACCGCTCGAAGGAACGCGCCGCGGGTCTCCCCTACGGGAAGCTCACCAGGTCCGGCGGCTGAGGGCGCCCAGGGCTGGCGTACGCTGGATCGGTCCGAGGATCCGTAGAAAAACCGCCGAAAGGTGACAGCCCGGTGACCGAGAAGGCCGACCTTCAGCCCGTCCTCGACCGAGCCGCCGAAGGCGGTCGGATCACCCCGGAGGAGGCGCTCGACCTCTACCGGTCCGCGCCCCTGCACGCGCTGGGCGCCGCCGCCGACGCCGCACGCCGCCGCCGCTACGCCGGTACGGAACACATCGCGACGTACATCATCGAGCGGAACATCAACTACACCAACGTGTGCGTGACGGCCTGCAAGTTCTGCGCCTTCTACGCCCCGCCCAAGGACACCGCCAAGGGCTGGACCCGCGACCTCGACGACATCCTGCGCCGCTGCGCGGAGACCGTGGAGCTGGGCGGCACCCAGATCATGTTCCAGGGCGGCCACCACCCGGACTTCGGCGTCGAGTACTACGAGGAGCACTTCTCCGCGATCAAGAAGGCGTACCCGCAGCTGGTCATCCACTCGCTGGGCGCCTCCGAGATCGAGCACATGGCCCGGATCTCGAAGGTCTCCGCCGAGGAGGCCATCAGCCGGATCCACGCCGCCGGGCTCGACTCCTTCGCCGGCGCCGGCGCCGAACTGCTGCCCGCCCGGCCGCGCACCGCGATCGCCCCGCTCAAGGAGTCCGGCGAGCGGTGGCTGGAGATCATGGAGATCGCCCACGGCCTCGGCGTCGAGTCCACCTCCACCATGCTGATGGGCACCGGCGAGACCAACGCCGAGCGCATCGAGCACCTGAGGATGATCCGGGACGTCCAGGACCGTACGGGCGGCTTCCGCGCCTTCATCCCGTACACCTACCAGCCGGAGAACAACAAGCTGAAGGGCCAGACGCAGGCCACGCTCTTCGAGTACCTGCGGATGATCGCCATCGCCAGGCTCTTCCTCGACAACGTCGCCCACATCCAGGGCTCCTGGCTGACCACCGGCAAGGAGGCCGGCCAGCTGTCGCTGCACTACGGCGCGGACGACCTCGGCTCGATCATGCTGGAGGAGAACGTCGTCTCCTCCGCCGGCGCCAAGCACCGCTCCAACCGGCTGGAGATCATCGACCTGATCCGCAAGGCGGACCGGGTCCCCGCGCAGCGCGCCACGACGTACGAGCACCTCGTCGTGCACGACGACCCGGCGATGGACCCGGTCGACGAGCGCGTCGTCTCGCACATCTCCTCCACCGCGATCGAGGGCGGTACGGCCCACCCGGAGCTGAAGCTCCTCAACGCCAACTGACGATCCATGCTGACGATTCACGCCGCGCCCCTGGTCCTCCCGGGGGGCGCGGCGGCCGTCGTGAACGGCGCCGTCGCGGTGGACGGCGACCGGGTCGCGGCCCTCGGCCCCTACGAGGAGGTCGTCGCCGCGCACCCGGCGGCCCGGGTCCGCCGCTGGCCCGGCCTCATCACGCCGGGACTGCGCCAGGACCGGCCCCGGGAGCTGCTCACCCGCTGCTACCACCCCGACCCCCGCGAGGCCGACGAGCTGGGGGAACTCCCCGTCTGGGGAGTGGAGTTCGAGCGGCTCGCGGCGACGATGGACACGGCCCGGCGGGCCGGGTCCGTCCGGCGCGGGCTCCAGCGGATGCTGCGGCACGGCACGACGCACCTGGCGGGCCCCCTCGACGCGGAGGACCCCGCGCTGCGCACGGCCGTCGCCCGGTCGGGCCTCGTCCGGGTCCCACCGCCACCCACGCCCCCCGGACCGCCGGACCTGGACCCCTTCGCCGCGGGCGGCGACCTGGCCCGCACGGCGGGCGCCCCGCTGACCGTGGGCGGCCGGGCGGACCTCGCGGTCTTCGACGTACCCGACGAGGCGGCCCTGTACGCGGCCGGGGCGCGCGCCTGCGTGGCGACGGTCCTCGCGGGTCGGCTCGTGCACCGCGCCCGCTGAGGCCGGAGCCGGCACACCTCGGCCCGAGGCGAACCGACCCCGCAGCGGGGCCTCTCTCGTAGGCTCGCGCCCATGACTGAATGCGTACAGGTGTCGACCGCGACGGAGACCCGGGAGCAGGCGATTGCCCTGGCGGGCGGGGCTGTTCAGCAACGTCTGGCGGCGGGCGCCCAGATCGTGGGGCCCGTAGTCAGCGTCTTCTGGCACCTCGGCCAGTACGGGACCGGTGAGGAGTGGCAGGTCCTCCTCAAAACGACGGTGGAGCGCTACACCGAGCTGGAGGCGCATCTTCTGGAGCGGCATCCCTGGGACAGCCCGGAGCTGTGCGCCGTCCCGATCGTCGAGGGTGCCGACCGGTGCCTCGAATGGATCCGGACTTCGGTTGCCCCCTCCTAGGCGGCGGTGCCTTCGAGGAGCTCACGGACTGCGGGAAGGCCGGCGTGCGGGCGCAGGCGGTTGATCAGCGGGACGAGCCGCTGCGCCGGGCGTTGGGATGCGATCCCTCGGGCGAGGGCGGTTGCGCGGCCGACATGCCGCGCGGCCACCTCGATCTCGTCGGCGGTGAGGTAGGCCTGAGCGAGCCAGGACAGGTAGAGGGACTTGTCGCGCGCGTGGTCGTCGCTGTACTGCTCGAGTGCGCGGGTGAGGGCGGGGACGGCGCGAAGCGGTCGTCGAAGCTCCGTCCAGCAGCGGCCGGTCATGATGTCCAGCTCGACGTGGTCGACCCAGGCTGCCCAGTCAGGCTGGGGCTCGTCTTTCTGCGTGCTGTCGAGAGCATCGCGGGCCGCCTCCAGTGCACGCTCCGTACCTCCGATCTGGCCGTCGACAGCGCAGGCCCAGGCGTGGCGCTCGTGCAGCAGCGCGCGGACGGTGGTCGGGGTCCGGGCCGTGATCGTGGCGCAGGAAGCCTCTGCGACGGCGACGGCGGTCTGTCGGTCGTCGGGTCCGATCTTGTAGGCGAGGAACGCGAGCGCGTTGCCGTAGAGGTCCGCGTCCCGGGCCTCGCGCGCGAGGTCGCGACTCTCCTCGTACAGGTCCACCGCTTCCCGGACACGGCCGCCGTCGAATGCGGACCATCCCGCCTGCTGCGCCTGCTCGGCAAGGAGCGCCGTCGCCTTCTGGCGGGCGTCGTCGGTGAAAACGGCCGCTCGCAAAGAGGACTTGGTGCGCTGGAGCTCCGCGAGGTACACACGATACGTGTCGCCGCCGCCGAGGTAGATGTCAAGGCGCCGGAGGCGGGATGCCCGTGCGCGCAGTTCCTCGACGTAGGCCGGGGTGACCCGGATCGGTGGCTCCGGGTGGTGCGGGGCGGGGAGCGCTGCGGCGAGGCCGGCGGTGGTGGCTGCCTGGAGTATGGTTCGACGTCGCACGTGCGGTCCGATCTCTTCACTGGAATGACCAGGAGAGTCAGCCTCCCAGGGGCGGGAAGCCAAGCCGAAAACGCGCCCCGGGACCCGTAATGCGTCGGCGATCTGGACGATCTTCTCGAAGGTCGTGATGCGCCCGCGGCCCTTGGCGAGTTCCCCCACGCGATTCGGCTTGATGTCGCATTCCGTGGCGATCTTGGAATACGAGATGCCCGCGTGCTCGCGCGCGAGGCGGAACACCGTCCCGAAGTCATGATTCGCCAGCGCGCGGTGCATCTCTTCTTGGTCGATGAGGTCGCGCGGTAGAGCTGTCGGCGGCTGGTAGGTCATGCGGCTCTCCTGCCTGCTGGTCCCACTGTGCACGGGGGACACCCACGGCGTGTACCCATCATGGGTACACCCGCGATGGGCAGGCGGGGCACTCCCAGGAAAGGGACCCTCGGACGTCAAGGCCCCGGCAGCGGTTACGGCCGCCTGCCCGGGGCGACGACTGACTAGGAGTCGCCGTGCGCGGAGTTGACGCGATGTCTGATCTGAGAGGGAAAGGTGTCTCGCTGGCGCGGGAGCGGACGCTCGCCGACGAGCACTGGCTGCTGGCGGCTTCACGCCACTGTGGGAAGACGAGAAGCGGCGGGAGAAGAAGGTCCGGGTGTTCCCGGACCGGTTCACGGCGCTGTTCGGGGTCGAGCTGGCCACGGATGGCCGCGCGGCGGCTCTCCTCTTCCCTCGGGTCGATGCGGAGTCCTCGCCCGATGTGGTCGGTGATGCGGTGCAGGCGTTGGGGGACGACGACTTCATGAGCGGCGCCACGGAGGACCGATACCCCGACATCTTCGAACTGGCCGGAGGTGTGGACGGCGGTGGACTGCGAAGCGCTCGGGGTGAGGTATCGGCCCGGCTCGCCGTGCTGCCTCATCGGACGGTCCGGCGGAGCCACGACGTTCCGGCGAGCGTTGCCGCCCTCCGGAAGGCCGCGGAAGCGGTCCGACGCCAGGCACCATGCCCAACAGACCCCCGCACCCTGGACGTCTGGGGCGCGGTCTCCACCGCACAACTCGACGATCGACGGAGGACAGGATGACCATCGCAGCTCAGCCGCCCGCTCTCGCCCGTACCAGCAGCGACCCGGAACAGATCCTCAACGCCCTGGCGCCGCACATCGAAGACCTCACGGTGAACGTCATGGACGGCGGCCCCTGCGGGAGCGGGAGATCGCTCTGCTCCTCCGGGACAACACCATGGTCCGGAACATGGCGGAGCGGATCCTCGGGCAGGCCGTGGCGTACGTCGTGTGTGCCATGGAGAACCCCGACGTCCACCTCGGTGTGGGGAAGCTCGTCGACATCGGTGTGCATCAACTCATCCTCGACACCCCGGTCTATTGGGCGCTGTGCAAGGTCCACAACGCCGGGGTGTACAAGCATCACGCGCCGTTCGTCGCGCGTCGGTCCGACGGTCTGTGCCTGCGTACCGCGGACTTCCTGGCGGCCGAGGGCTGGGATGTCGACGCCGAACTGTGGGAGATCGACGGGGCCGACTGCTCACCGTGCGACAGCAAGGTCCCCGACAGCCACTGACCCGCGATCCGGCCCCCTACGTCGGCCCCCTGCTCTCCTCTCGCGCGGACGGCAGGGGCCTTCCCTGTCGACCATCGAGAGAGGCACCGTGCCTGCACGACACGACATCGCAGCCGAGACCGAGCTGTGGGACAGCTACGCCGCCAGCGCGTTCAAGGACGGCATGGAACCCGCCTTCTGCTGGACGCAGTACGCCGGTCACGGTCCTGGGCCGGAGCTCCTCGGCGATCCGGCGTCGGTGCTGGAGATCGGTTGCGGTACCGGCCGGGCGCTCGCCCTCCTTGCGGGGCTCGGGATCAAGGCGAGGGGCATCGACCTGTCCCCGGTCATGGTGAAGAAGGTGACCGAGCGGTGGGCCGGTACCGGGGCCGACTTCGTCTGTAGCGAGGTGCTGGAGACGCTCGCCGTCGACGAGGCGACCTATGACGCCGTCTACTCGATCTTCGGTGCGGTCTGGTTCACCGACCCGGCGCGGCTGCTCCCGCTCGTCGCGTCGCGGCTGCGGCCGGGCGGCGTGTTCGCGTTCTCCCACCCTCCGGCGATCCCCGGGGCGTACGGGCCGCAGGGCATGTACAAGGGCGGGTTCACCGGGAAGGCGATGTACACCTATCGGTACAGCTACACCCCGCGCCGATGGGCCGGGCTCCTCGAACGGGCGGGCTTCCGCGCCATCGACGCTCGCGTCCTCGACGCCCCGCAGGCCGGGCACATCGGGACGCTCCTGGTGACCGCCCGCCGCTGATCCGATGCCCGGCTGCAGCTGGAGGCCCGGCAGGTATCTGCCGGGCCAATCGCCCTTCTTCGGGGCCCCGAGGTTGTGTTCCCATGGGAACAAAGTCGCCCACGGATGCGGGCAGATGCGGGAGCGTCTCACAGGCCAAGGGATCATCGCAGGCCAGAAGGGAGGGACGGTCCCCTGCCGGCTCCGACTTCGTACGCTCCCTACGGGAAGGTCACGGCACCTTCGGGCCGCCCAGGTAGCGTCCCTTCGCGTCGTACGGCCAGGCGTTGGCGACGCAGCCCTTCAGCCCGTCGATCTGCTGCATCATCGCGGGAGCGGGGCGCCCCTTGCCCGGGCAGGTCTCGTGGCCGCGCCCCAGCCAGTGGCCGACCTCGTGGTTGACGATCAGCGCCCGGTACTCCGCCACGGGCCCGTCGAACTGCGGCGAACCGAGCTGCCAGCGCTTCAGGTTGACCATCACCTTCTCGCCGCCCCGGCAGTTGACCTCGCCGCGCGTCTTCAGGCCGTACTCGCCGCAGATCCGGTCCGTGGTCGCCGGGGTGGCGATCTTGATCACGAGCCCGGCCGGTCCGTCGGCGACCTGACGGAACGTGTGCTCGCCGTCGTGGCTCCAGCCGCGCGGGTGGGCGAGGACAGCGGCTATCTCCTCGGCGGCCCGGTCGGGGTCGACGCCGCTGCCGTCCTCCACCTCGACCCGGTAGGCGCTGCCCCTGCCCTTCGCGTCGACCCCAGCACGGGCCACGGTGAACGTGCCGGGCCCCGAGGCGGGGATGTCCTCGGCCCGGACGTCGCCGTCCTTCTTGTCCGGGGCCGAGGGAGAGGCGGAGGCCGTCGGGGACGGCGGGGGAGTGGACGCGGGACGGTCCTCCAGCGGCTCCGACGCGTTGTCCGGTCCGCCCGCCGGGGCCGTACGGGACGCGCCCGGGGCCGCCGTGTCCGCCGGGCCGCCCCCGTCCTGCCAGGGGCGGCCGACCAGCAGGGCCGCGCCCGCCACGACCACGAGGGCCAGCACGGTGAGCGAGGCCGCCCGGCGCCGGTTGCGGCGTCTGCGGCGCACCCGGGAGCGGGCCGTCGAGCGTGCGCGGCCCGGTGCGCGCCCCGGCCCCCGGGGCGGCGGCACACGCAGCCGGAACGTGTCCTCGTCGCGGTCCGGTTCGCCGTACGCGCGCGGCAGGGTGCCCGTGGGCCGGCGGCGCGTCACGAGGCGGCCCCGCTCCGCGGCGCCGGGTTCTCGTCGGCGTACGCGATCAGCTCCCGGAACCGCGGGCTCTGGACGACCCGGACCAGGTCCCCGGCGGTGACGGGAGCACCGCCCGCCCCGGACGGCGCGGGCGAGACGGACAGGGCCACCGTGCTGCGGCCGGAACGGTACTGGAGGGAGACCTCCGTACCCGTCCGGCCCTCGGCGGGCTGCCGGTACACGTGGGCGGGCGTGCCGTCGTCCAGGGTGAGGTCCTCGCAGGTCAGCCCCTTCTCCGGGATGTCGCGACAGGCGGGCGCCGGGCCCCCCGGCTCCGGGCGCACCGCCAGGCGGACGGTGTGCACGATGCCGCCGCGCCGCCCCTGGTAGCTCTCCGGGCCGTCGCCGACCGGCAGGACCGTCCCGATCGACGCGGGCAGCAGGGCGTCCAGCGCCCCGGCCGCCTCCAGGAGGGAGCCGGCGCCCGACTCGCGGCCGCCGAGCAGATAGACGGAGGCGGAGCCGCGCAGGTACAGGAAGGCGACCCGGGGCCGGTCGGCGGCGGGCAGGTCGGGCACGTCGGCGCGGACCTTCCCGATGCGCTGCTCGGTGCGCTCCACCAGGGCCTTGCCCGCCTCGGCCACGCCGAGGGCCCCGGCCACGGCCTCGATCCGGGGGCCGATGTCGTCGAGCTCCTTCGGCGGGTCCAGGACGACCAGCGGGATGCCCTGGTCGATGTAGTTGCGCGAGGCGTCGTAGATGAACGACACCGGCGCGTCGGCGGCCTTCTCGGCCTGGGTGAAGTCGTGGGTGAAGCCGCCCTCGGTGCCCGGCGCGATCTGGTTGCGCAGGCGGATGTTGGCGAAGGTGCCGCGGATCATGACCTCGTGGTTGCCACGGCGCGAGCCGTAGGAGTTGAAGTCGCGGCGCTCGACGCCGTGCTCCGTGAGGTACTTGCCGGCCGGGGTGT
>NZ_JAAXYC010000322.1 GCF_018619185.1 Streptomyces sp. McG3
CGGCATGCCCGCCCCCGCCGCTCCCCGTGACCCCGGGGGCCATCGCCACGGCCATGTAGACCATGGCCAGCGAGCCGACGAGATGGTGCAGATGGTGGCCGCCGCGCAGGGCGGGCCACAGCGCCCGCAGCGCGGCCGCGCCGAACAGCACCGCGTACACCGCCCAGGCCCAGTCCGGGGGCGACAGCACCGCCGCCGGAACGGCCATCGCCGCCATACCGAAACCCATGAGCGCCTCCGAGTGTGCGGTGCGGCGCTCCTGCGGCGTTCCCGCGCGGGTGCGCAGCAGGCAGTACGCGCCGCTCACCGCGCACAACGCCATCAGCAGCCAGCCGGTCAGGGCCCCTCCGTGCACGGCGCGCCTCCCCCCGGTCGGACGTACGGCACTGTTGCGGGTCGTCCCATCGATGCCCGGGGGGCCGACGCCGAATCCGGCGCACGGGGGTGTGAAGGAGGTGCGCCGGGGCCCGCCGGGGGCGCTTCGGGTCGCGTTACTCTCGACCGCACGTACGACGGCGGAGACCGCGACCGTGTGTACGGCGGCAGGGAAACGCGTACGGCAGCACAGAAGTGCCTACGGCAGCAGAGAAACGGAGCACCCCACCATGGACACCGCCACGCCCCCCGACGCGGCCCGGCTGACCTTCCGCGACGCGACCGAGGACGACGTACCGGCGCTGGTGACCCTCATCGAGTCCGCCTACCGAGGTGACTCCAGCCGTACCGGCTGGACCACCGAGGCCGACATCCTCCAAGGGCAGCGGACCGACGAACAGGGTGTGCGCGAGGTCCTCGACGCTCCGGCGGGCCGGCTCCTCGCCGTCGAGCGCGACGGCGGACTCGTCGCCTGCTGCCAGCTCGAACACCGGGGCGACGCGGCCTACTTCGGCATGTTCGCGGTGCGGCCGGGACTTCAGGGCGGCGGACTCGGCAAGCTGATCATCGCCGAGGCGGAGCGCACCGTCAGGGAGAGCTGGGGCGTCGGCGAGATGCACATGACGGTGATCTCGGTGCGCGAGGACCTGATCGCCTGGTACGAGCGCCGGGGCTACCGCCGTACGGGACAGCTCACCCCGTTCCCGTACGGCGACGAGCGCTTCGGGATCCCCCAGCGCGACGACCTGGCCTTTGAACTGCTCGTCAAGAACCTTGAGGTGAGCGACGCCGGGGCGGGCGCATGAGGACGCCCGCGCTCAGGCGGTGAAGCGCCCGGCGCGGCGGATCTCGGGGAAGTCGGTCGTCGCGCCGTCCAGGCCCAGCGCCCGTGCGAGGCGCAGGTGGTCCTGGGTGTTCACCACCCAGCCGATCACCTTCACGCCCTCGGAGTGAGCCTGTTCCACGATCTCCAGGGTGAGGCGGCGGATGTTCAGGGCGAGTGTCGCCGCGCCCGCCGCCTTCGCCCGGTCCACCACGTCCGCGCCCCAGCGGCTGGCGATCAGGGCCGTGCGCACGCCCGGCACCAGCCGCGCGATCTCGGTGACGGCCTCGTCGTGGAACGAGGACACCTCCACCCGGCCGGCGAGATCGCGCTCCCGGATCACGTCCGCCAGCGCGCGGGCCGCCGCCACGTCCTTGATCTCCGCCTGGAGCGGGGAGGAGACGGCCTCCAGCACCTCCTCGAAGACGGGGATCCGCTCGCCCTGTCCGGCGTCGAGTTCGCGCAGCTCCGCCAGGGTCCTGGCCGAGATCGGTCCGGTCCCGTCCGTGGTGCGGTCGACGTCCACGTCGTGCATCACGACGAGCGCGCCGTCCTTGCTGAGATGGAGATCCAGCTCGATGGCGTCCATTCCGGACGCCTCGGCGCGGACGAAGGAGCGCAGGGTGTTCTCGGGCTCGACGCCCATCACTCCGCGATGACCCAGGGTGAGAAATGACAAGGCGACCTCGTTTCCGTCGGCGGCGGTCCGTCGACTGCTCCTGCCCGCGCGGAGGTGCGGCAAGCGGAGGTACGGCAATGCGGCACTGGGGAGGGTAGCGGCCGGGGCCCGCGATGTCCCCCGCTGTGCGGACCCGGTCGCCCGCGCCCGGGAGCCGCTGGGCGAACTGCGCGCCTACCCGGGATACGACAGGAAAAACAGCGGTGACCATGGGGGGTACGCAGGATAATTTTCGGGCCCCGACTTGTCGGGAGGAACCCCGCACGGCTACGGTGAAAGCACGCGAGGTTCTCCCGTGGAGGAAGTGTTATGACGGAAATTCTTGTGCACGACGCCACCGACGGCGCGATAGTTACGGCCCAGCGAGTGGTCGAGCACCCGGCCTGGCCTGTGCTCAAGGATGCCGTCGAGGAGATCCGCCCCTGGCAGTCCAAGGACGGATCCATCGACTTCGAGGCCGAGGGCGCCCCGTCCCCGGCCGTGGTCGAACGGGTCCTCGACCGGGTGACCGGAGCGGTCGAGGAGCTCTCCCCGCTCCTCCCGCACGACGCCGCCTACCACCGCGCGCTCGTCACCGACCTGCGCCGCTGGGCCGCCGACGGCTTCCGCGTCCCCGACTTCCTGGACTCGCTGCTGGCCTTCCAGCCCGCGAAGGACCGGACCGACGGTCTCCAGCACCTCGTCGTGTTCGCGATGTACACGCAGAACGGCAACCCCGACCGCAACCTCGAAGCGGTCGTGCTGAGGATGGTCTGGCCCGACTGGCTCGCCGACCTGGAGGCGAACCGCTACGACAACCCGCTCTTCTGCGGCATCACCTTCGAGGACTTCACCGCCGGCTACGACACCCACTCCGCGGTGCTCTTCCCGGAGACCATCGCCGTGCGCGAGGCCCCCGAGCGCTTCAGCTGGGGCGGCATCTTCTGCGACCGCGAGGCCGCCCGCTTCCGCCGCGTCACCGAGGCCTCCGTTGATCTGCTCGGCCTGGAGCTGCCCGACGACATCCGCGAGATGATCGGCGACCAGCAGCGCTGCGAGCAGGCGTTCGTCCTGTGGGACATGGTCCACGACCGCACCCACAGCCACGGCGACCTGCCGTTCGACCCGTTCATGATCAAGCAGCGCCAGCCGTTCTGGATGTACGGCCTGGAGGAGCTGCGCTGCGACCTCACCGCCTTCAAGGAGGCCGTGAAACTGGAGTCCGAGGGCAACCCCCACGGCCGTGACGTGCAGTACGCGGTGCTCTTCGACCGGCTGTTCCGCTTCCCGGTCTCCGGCGAGCGCGTCCGCAACTACGACGGCCTCGGCGGCCAGCTGCTCTTCGCGTACCTCCACAAGCACGACGTCGTCCGCTGGACCGACAACACCCTGAAGATCGACTGGGACCGTGCCCCGGAGGTCACCAACCAGCTCTGCGGCGAGATCGAGCAGCTCTACCGCGACGGCATCGACCGCCCGAAGCTGGTCCACTGGTTCGCCGCGTACGACCTCGTGTCCACCTACCTCGCCCCGCACCCGGGATCCCGCTGGGCCAAGGGTCCCGACGCCCTGGACCTCACACTTCCTCCTCGCAAGCTCGTCGACGACGTGCTTCCGGACGAGTTTCCCCTGAGCATGTTCTATGAGGCGCTCGCCAAGAAGCTGAAGCGCGTGATTGCCTCTGCCAAGGGAATCACCGCGGCGAACGACGAGCGGGCAGCCGCGTGAACCATTCTCCCGAGGAGGCGGTGGCCATGAACGCAAACGGCACGGGCGAGGGGACCGGTGTGCTCGAAGGAGCCGTCGTCGCGGTCGCCGGAGCGGCCGGCCCCGCCGGCCGGGCGACACTGCTGCGGCTCGCCGAGGCGGGCGCGACGGTCGTCGGGTGCGACGCGAACCCCGAACGGCTCGCCGAGGCGGTGGACGCCGCCCGGTACGCCCACGGGGGCGCGACCGTCACCGGCGAGACCGTCGATCTGCTCGACCTCGACGCCACCCGGGACTGGGCCAAGCGCACCGAGGCGGAGTTCGGCCGCATCGACGGCCTGGTCCACCTCGTCGGCGGCTGGCGCGGCAGTCCGTCGTTCCAGGAGACCGTGCTCTCCGACTGGGACGCCCTGGAGAAGCTGCTCATCCGCACCGTCCAGTCGACCTCGCTGGCCTTCCAGGAGGCCCTTGAGCGCAGCGACCGGGGCCGCTATCTCCTGATCAGCGCCGCCGGAGCCGGCAAGCCCACCGCGGGCAACGCCGCCTACTCCTCCGCCAAGGCCGCCGCCGAGGCGTGGACCCTCGCGCTCGGCGACGCCTTCCGCAAGGCGGGGGGCGAGGACGGTCCCGCGGCCGCTGCTGCGATCCTGGTGGTCAAGGCACTGGTGAACGACGCCATGCGCGCCGAGCGCCCGAATGCGAAGTTCGCGGGCTTCACCGACGTCAGGGAGCTGGCCGAGGCCATCGCCGGCGTCTGGGACAAGCCCGCCCCCGAAGTGAACGGAAAGCGCCTGTGGCTGACCCCGCAAACGTGAGGACCGACGCGCGACGTCACCACGACCCGCAGGTACGCGGCTTCGCCAGTGACAACTACGCCGGCGCGCACCCGGAGGTCCTCGCGGCCATCGCCCTCGCCAACGGCGGCCACCAGGTCGCCTACGGCGAGGACGACTACACCGGCCACCTCCAGCGCGTCATGCACAGCCACTTCGGCGCCACCGCCGAGGCCTTCCCGGTCTTCAACGGCACGGGCGCCAACGTGGTCGCCCTCCAGGCGCTCACCGACCGCTGGGGCGCCGTCATCTGCGCCGAGTCCGCGCACATCAACGTGGACGAGGGCGGCGCGCCCGAGCGGATGGGCGGGCTGAAGCTCCTCGGCGTGCCCACACCGGACGGCAAGCTCACCCCGGAGCTCATCGACCGGCAGGCGTACGGCTGGGACGACGAGCACCGGGCCATGCCGCAGGTCGTCTCGATCACCCAGAACACCGAGCTGGGCACCGTCTACACCCCCGACGAGATCCGCGCCATCTGTGACCACGCCCACGAGCGCGGCATGAAGGTGCACCTCGACGGGGCCCGGATAGCCAACGCCGCCGCCTCGCTGGACGTGCCGATGCGGACGTTCACCAACACGGTCGGCGTCGATGTGCTGTCCTTCGGCGGCACGAAGAACGGCGCGCTCTTCGGTGAGGCCGTCGTCGTGCTGAACCCGGACGCGGTCCGGGCGATGAAGCACCTGCGCAAGCTCTCCATGCAACTCGCCTCCAAGATGCGCTTCGTCTCCGTCCAGCTGGAGGCGCTGCTCGCCAGGGACCTGTGGCTGCGCAACGCCCGGCACGCCAACGCCATGGCCCAGCGGCTCGCCGAGGGCGTCCGGGCGATCGACGGGGTGGAGATCCTCTACCCGGTCCAGGCCAACGCCGTGTTCGCCCGGCTGCCGCACGCGGTCAGCGAGCGGCTCCAGAAGCGCTTCCGCTTCTACTTCTGGGACGAGGCGGCCGGGGATGTCCGCTGGATGTGCGCGTTCGACACCGGCGAGGACGACGTCGACGCCTTCCTCCAGGCGCTCAAGGAAGAGATGGCGCGCTAGCGCGCATCCTGCATGAATATGCGGCCGACCGGAAATTGATGGACTTCCGGCCGGCCGCTTCGTACGCTCTCCGGTCATGGAGCTGATGCAGCAGTCCCCGGACATCGACGTGTATCTGGCAGCCGACGAGGTCATCGACCACGAGCACCCTCGGGTCGGCGAGACGGCGACCCGCCTCGCGCTCGACGCCGACACCGCATACACATACGCGCGGGCCGCTTTCGAGTTCGTCCGCGACACCATTCCGCACTCCGCCGACTCGGGCGACCCGCGCGTCGTGTGGCGCGCCTCCGACGTACTCGCCGCCCGTACCGGCATCTGCTACGCCAAGTCGATCGCGCTCACGGCTCTGCTGCGGGCCCGCGGCATTCCGGCCGGCCTCTGCTACCAGCGTCTGGTCGGCGAGGACGGTGCGACCCCGGTGATCCACGGCCTGGTCGCGTTGCGGATCCCCGGGCCCGCGGGGTGGGCGCGGGTGGATCCGCGGGGCAACAAGCCGGGCGTCGACGCGCAGTTCTCGCTGGAGGAGGAGCGACTGGCCTGGGTGGCGCGCGAAGAGCTCGACGAACTCGACTATCCGGTGATTCATGCCGCACCGCCCGAGGTGATCCTCCATGCGCTGAGGAGCGCCCGGGACCGCTCGGAGCTGTTGCGGAACCTCCCCACGGCCCTCTGAACGCGGCCCCCGCGCAACGCCGTCCTCCTGCTGGAGGGCCTCGCGTCCCTGGCGAACGGCGGGCTCGACGCCGTGGGGCGGGGCCGTCAGCCGAGCTCGCGCACCTCGGCGGGCGTCGGAGCCGTACCGCCGAGGTGGGCCGGCACCCACCAGGTGTCGCTCGCGTCCTTCGGGCGCACCGGGTAGGCCCGCTGCGCCGCCTCCAGCAGCTCCTGCACCCGCTCCCGCAGCCGCCGGGTGATGGCGCCGGCGTACTGGTCGGAGGGCGCCTCCATGGGCTCGCCGACGCGGATGGTGATCGGGATGTGGCTGCGCTGGAAGTTGCGCGGCCGCCCCTTCGTCCAGATCCGCTGCGTGCCCCAGAGCGCCATCGGGATCAGCGGGACCCCGGCCTCCTGGGCGAGGCGCGCGGCACCCGACTTGAAGCTCTTCAGGGTGAAGGACTGCGAGATCGTGGCCTCGGGGAACACTCCGACGATCTCGCCGGAACGCAGCGACCGAAGCGCGTGCGCGTACGCGTCCTCGCCCTGGTTGCGGTCGACCGGGATGTGCTTCATCCCCCGCATCAGCGGACCGGAGATCTTGTGCCGGAAGACCGATTCCTTCGCCATGAACCGCACCAGCCGCTTCTGCGGCAGGGCGCCCAGCCCGGTGAAGATGAAGTCGAGATAACTGATGTGGTTGCTGACCAGCACCGCACCACCGGTCTTCGGGATGTGCTCCGAACCCTGAGTGTCGATCTTCAGGTCGAGCGCCTTGAACAGGGTGCGAGCGGCGCCGACGACCGGTCGATAGACGAGTTCTGCCATCTGGAGAAGACCCTTCTTCAGCGCCTGGGGAGGGTTCTCCCGGCGGAAGTTACGCAGCCGTAGGTTTTCGGCATTGTGGCGATGGTGCCCCATGCGGGAGCCGCTGGCCAGTCCCGGCGGACGCGGGGCGCGAGATTCTCGTCACGTGCGCGTGCCCCGGGAGCTGCGGGAATGTCCGGGCGGCGGCCGGTGCTGACCCCTTACGAAGGGCTCTGATCAGGAGGCAACAAGTGGATCGCCGGACACCCGGACAGCGACTCGACGCATCCCAACTCGGCGCGGAACTCGGGAAACGCGCAACGCTCGTCCAGTTCTCCAGCGCCTTCTGCCAGCCCTGCCGGGCGACCCGACGCACCCTCGGCGAGGTGGCCGGGATGATCGACGGGGTCGCGCATATCGAGGTCGACGCCGAGGCCCGTCTCGCGCTGGTGCGACAGCTGGACATCACGAGGACGCCGACCGTCCTGGTGCTCGACGCCGAGGGCGAGGTGGTCCGCCGGGCGTCCGGCCAGCCCCGCACCGTCGACGTCGTCGCGGCGCTGGGGCACGCCATATGACGGACCGTGACGCATCTCCCACATGCCGGAACGCCCTTGACTGCGCCCGCTCCGCATCGTCAGTCTGACGTTATGCCGCCAGAACTCCTTCTTTACGGCCGGGTCCATGTGGACCTCGCACGCCATGCGAGTGCGCGTTGTCCGGGTGCCTGAGCACCCACGGACCCGTACGCCACTTCCGCAGAAGGAACACGTCCATGACGGCAACGCCCGATCTCGCCCCTGCCCCGACGGTCGCCACCCCCGAACTCTTCCGCTCGGTCTTCCGCCGCCACGCCGCGGGTGTGGCCGTGATCACCGCCGCGGGGGAGCGCCCGGTCGGCTTCACCGCCACCTCGCTGACCTCCGTCGCCGCCGAACCCCCGCTGATCTCCTTCGGCATCGGTACGTCCTCCTCCAGTTGGCCCGTGCTCTCCGAGGCCGCCCATGTCGGCGTTCACATACTCGGCGAGGACCAGCGGGAGCTGGCCGCGACGTTCGCCCGCACGGGAGCCGACCGCTTCGGCCCGTCGACCGAGTGGAGCAGCGGCCCCGAAGGCGTTCCGCTGCTCGCAGGCGTGTCCGCCTGGCTCGTCTGCCGCGTCGTGACCCGTGTCCCGGCCGGGGACCACCGCATCGTCATCGCCGAAGCGGTGGCGGGCGCGCCCGCCGGAGCCGGTCGCCCGCTGGTCTACCACCAGGGACGGTTCACGGCTCTGCGAGACTGAAGGCACGCACGCACAGGCCCGCCGCGTTGGCAAGGTCACAGTGCGCGGCGCTTGCCCAGGGGTAACAGGCTGGGTGTACTGGCGAGTAATATCGGCCTCGGAGCCTCGGTCGTCCTGACCGGATCCGGCCCGACAAGGCGCCTATGCTGCGTGCAACAAGGCAGCCCGGAAATGACGATGCAGTAGGAGAGCCGGCGTGAGCTTGAGGATCGTTGTCTGTGTGAAGTACGTGCCCGACGCGACCGGTGACCGGCGTTTCGCCGATGACCTGACGCTGGACCGTGAGGATGTCGACGGTCTGTTGTCGGAGC
>NZ_JAAXYC010000323.1 GCF_018619185.1 Streptomyces sp. McG3
CCGCCCCTCCCCTCCCCCTCACACCTGAAACGGAGAATCCCGCATGGCAACCTTCGACGTGAACGCGGCGCGGGCCCAGCGTCTGGAGGCGCTCGGCCGCACCTGGTCCTTCGACCTGGACGACGACACCTTCGAACTGCCCACCGAGCTGACCCGCGCCACCGCCGCCGCGCTGCGCTCGCTGGACGACAACGACGTGGACGGGCTGCTGCGGCTCCTGCTCGGCGAGGAGCAGTTCGGCCGCTTCGAGCAGCACGAGATCACCATGCAGGACATCGCCGCGCTCCTGGAGGCGTACGGCAAGGAGACCGGGCTCGGCCTGGGGGAAGGCTGAGCCTCGACGCGTTCGTCAGCGAACACGCCGAGGCCCTCGAAGCCGACCTGCTGCGGCACTACGGCGTGGACCTGCTGGACTGGCATCGCGGCCGGCTGACCTCACGCCGGCTCGCGGTGCTGGTCAAGCACATGCCTCGGGACAGCGCCGTCGCTCAGGAGCTCCACGGCGAGGCGTCGGAATGGCACGTCTCCGACTATCTGCTCGCCGCGGCCGTGGACCATCTCGCCGCCGCCAACTGGATGTTCGCCTCGGTCAACACCGACGAGGACGCCGAGCAGCCCCCACCACCGGTGCCGGTGCCGAGGCCGGGAGAGACGTCGGCCGGGGCCGCGGCCGACGAGCCCGAGCCGCCCAGCAGGGGAGACCTCCTGCGCTTCTTCTCCTGACGCCGGAAAAGCGCTGCCCGCCGGACACTGCGGCACCGGCCGGAGACCGCCGCCGTCAGCGAGCCGTCAGAAGAATCCGTTGACGCTCACGACGACCGCGCCTCCGGCGAGAACCCCCGAGAGCGCCGGCAGCCACATACGGCATTTCGGATAGGCGCGGGGCGGGTAGAGAAACACCGGATATCCCGGGTCGTAATCGACCTGGACATGCTCGCCGACCTCGAAGGTGCGATCCCCGAATTTATTCGCCTTCGCGCCCATCCATTTCGCATCGCCCACACCGGGCGAACTTTTCTCGTCTATCACCTGGAATCGATAGGCGCGTTCGGTTTCGAGCTGGATGACGGACAGGATTTCCACCGTGACCGTTCGGCTCCTGCGGTACTCGCGGTACGCGCTCAGGGCGATCGCACCACCCCACACCATGGCCCCCACGCCGATAAGTGAGCTGACCAGTACGGGAATTGAGTAGGCAGACATGGCGGGATGCTACCAGTCGGCCATCAGGAGGAGCAATGGCAGAGAAGACGAATGCACAACTGACCGAAGAGGTGGCGGAGCTCAGGACGAACCTGGGTAAGAAGGCCGATCAGTCCTCGATTTCCGGCCTGGTCACGCCCAAGGAAATCAAAGCGACGGCACTGGTCACCGACAAGGAGGTACTGGCCACTCAGACCTGGGTCAAGGAAGAGACCAAGAGCAGCTTCTGGGAGAGGATGAAACAGCCGGAAGTCGTCGGAATCGTCACGGCCCTGGCCATCGCGAAGCTGGAGATCACTCCTTTCATCAACATTGACCCGGCCATGGAGGCCTGGCTGAAGAAAAGGAATCTCGAACGGAACAGAATCGGCCTGATATGGAAGGTCAAAGCCTCCGAGCTGGAGAGGCGGCTCCGCGTGGTGGAGAGCGCCGAGGCGCGACTCGTCCGCATGGAGAAGGGTCTCGGAACGCTGCAGAAGCTGGCGTACGAGGCACAGACGAAGCTGGCAGCGGCCAACGGCCGGATCACCCGGGAGACCAGCGCCTCCAACCGCCGCATCGGAGCGCTGGAGACGACCGTGCGCCGACTCGACTCCCGGTCCACCGCCGTGCAGCAGCAGGCCCGGGGCGCCGCGAACCCGGGCCCATCCGTCGGCGGCACGGCGAGCCAGGTCGCTCAGCTCGAAGCACGCGTCAACCGGCTCACCGCGGCCCTGTCCTGACGGCCACCGCGCCGAGCCGCAGCGCAAGACGACAGACCCACGGGAGTCCACAGCATGAACCTGACCCAGGCACTGGGAAGATCATCCACCGCCTTCAAGGGATTCCGGTCCCAGGCGGACGCCGCGGGCAGGGCGACCCGGACGATGGCGACCGGAGCCACCGCGGCCGAATCCGGCCTCAAGAAGATCCGCGCCTCCGCCCAGACCTCCGCCCGCGAGCTCACGTCCATCCAGCGCGCCGCCGACAAGGCCGGCCGGTCCCTCGCCAAGGCAGGCACCACCGGTCAGAAGAGCGGTACGCAGATCGGCACGTTCAAGTCCGGCGCCGACAAGGCCTCCAAGGGCATGAACGGTCTCAACAAGTCGATGAGGGGCAACATCGTCGGACAGCTGCTCTCGCTGCTCGCCCCGCTCATCGAGAAGGTCGTCGACATGGCGGCCCGTTCCAAGACCATGCAGAAGGTGCTCAAGGTCGCCTTCGACGCGATCAAGAAGGTCATCAGCGCGGTCATGAAGGCCGTCGGGCCGATCATGACGAAGGCCGGCGCCCTGATGAAATCGGTCTGGAACGGCATCAAGAAGGCCGTCACCGTGGTCATCAAGGCCGTCGCCGGCGTCATCACGACCAACTTCAACGCCTGGCGCAAGCTCATCACGACGGTGATGAACGCCATCCGGGGAGTGATCTCCAGCGTCTGGAACGGGATCAAGAAGGTCATCACCCCGGTCGTCAACTGGATCCGGAACACCGTCCCGCAGGCCTTCAGCCGGGTCAAGGAACGGCTCTCCAGCATCTGGGGCGGCCTCCAGTCCATCGCGAGCCGGGCCTTCGGCCGGATCACGGGAGCGGTGAAGGGCCCCATCAACGCGGTGATCCGTCTGATCAACTCGGCGATCGGCAGCCTCAACCGCATCAAGGTCTCCATCCCCGGCTGGGTCCCCGGCGTCGGCGGCAAGAGCTTCGGCATCAGCCTGCCGAAGATCCCGCAGCTCGCGGCGGGCGGCATCGTGCAGCCGCGCAACGGAGGGGTGCACGCCATCGTCGCCGAGGCCGGTGAGGCCGAGGCCGTCCTGCCGCTCTCCAAGCTGGACCGGCTGCTGCGCCACACCGCGCGCCGTTCGCGGGCGGACTCCTTCAACGCCACGGCCGGAGCGGTCGCCGGCTTCCAGATCGAGAACTACTACGAGGCGTCCTCCGCCGATCTCCGGGAAACCGCCACAGCCCTGCTGTTCCTCTCCAAGGCGCGCGGATGAGCGCCGCGGCGATCAGGGCGAGTGCCGATCCTCTCGCGGGCGTGGCCGGTGCGCTCTCCGTCTTCCGCACACAGCTCGGCGCGACGGGCACGTCGCTCGCGGCGGCGCTGCGCGACGCAGGCCGGGCCGGAGCCGCCGCCGGCGGGATCAGGACCGCCGCGACCGCAGCCGTCCCGGCCGCACGGCAGGTGAAGACCAGGGCGGACGCGGCGGGGAAGTCGCTGTCGGGCACCGGCCGCACCGCAGGGGTCACGGCGACCCGGCTCCGTGCCGGCGGCGACAGGGCCCGCCCCGCCGCCGCCTCGCTCGGCTCCGTCTCCTCCGGCTCCGCCGCCTTCGGAGGGGTCGCCGGAATCCTGGGCAAGGGCGTCGGCACGGTCTCCGGGCTGATGGGGTTCTTCGGCGGCGCGCTCACCGTCGGCGCCGGCGCGATGACGGCCGTCAATGTGGCGATGCGGGCCAATCCGTTCGGGTTCGTCCTCGGTCTGATCGTGCCGCTCGCGGGCTTCCTCGTCGAGTACGCGCTCAGCTCACAGACCGGCCAGAAGATCATGAAGCAGGTCTTCGACCAGGTGCTGACGGTCTTCCGGACGATCGGCACGTTCCTCGGGCCGGTCGTCCAGGCGTACGTCACCGTGGTCTCGGCGCAGTTCAGAGCCGTGCGCACGATCGTCACGGCGGTCGCCAGGGGCGTCGGCACGGCCCTGTCCCGGGGCTTCGACGGCGCCCGTACCGGCGTCGCCTCGGCAACCCGCGCGGTCACCGGGCTGATCAGCCGGACCTGGAACGGCTTCCGGAAGGCGATCCAGCCCACCCTGGACTGGATCACCCAGCGTATCCCCGAGATGTTCACCCGGGTCAGGAACGCCACCTCCGGCAGCCTGGGCGCCATCGGTGACTTCCTGTCCACCGGCATGCAGGGCGTCATGGCCGCCGTCACCGGGCCGGTCAAGGCCCTGATCGCGTTCGCCAACTGGGTCGTCGACGGCCTCAACGGGCTGAGCTTCTCCATCCTCGGCAAGAAGTTCGGCGTGGACCTGCCCAAGATCCCGCAGCTCGCCGAGGGGGGCGTGGTCCAGCCGGGCGGGGGCCCCTCGCCCGTCCGGCCGCTGTCGGCGCTGGACCGGCTGCGCCCCGCCGAGGAGACCCCGGCGGCCGGTCGCCGCTCCGGCCCGCCCGCTCCGGAGCGGGCCCGGCTGCACACGTATCACGCGGCCGGGCGGGGCGGCCCCCTCGCCATCGCCTCCGACCTGCTGTTTCTGCACCGCGCGGCGGCATGAGCACCCATCCACCCCACGAATGAAGCGAGGTGACGGCCCCTCATGGCCGCGACCACAACCGCATACGCGTACGAGACCGCACCCGGCTCACTGATCACCCGCGACGGGCAGATCCAGTGGGCCGGACTGCTGATGGGCCCCGGTACCCCGTACGAGATCGACCGCACCGGCGTCACGGGCTGGGACGACCTGCCGGTGCTCGACACCGGTGACGTCTCCCGCCCCGACCGGCACGGCGCCTGGCCCGGCGCGCAGTGGGCGCAGCCCCGGCTCGTCGGGGCGACCGTCTGGCTGCTGCCCCGCACCACCCAGGACGCCCGGGGCGTGGCGGCCGGCTTCCGGGACGCGACCGGCGCGGACGGCGGCGAGGACTGGCTGGCCGTGCGGCTGCACGGGGAGACCCTCGCCGTACGGGCCCGGGTCACCCGGCGGGTCGTCCCGCAGGACCGTTCCTTCGTGGTGCACGGCACCTCGAAGGCCGGCCTCCAGTGGACCGCGACCGACCCCCGCCGCTTCGGCTCCGCGCTCCGGACGGCCCGCGCCCTCCTGCCGGTGGCCGAACCCGGGCTGCTCTGGCCGGAGGCCGCCGACGCCGGGCTGGGCCTGCGGTGGCCGCTGGACTGGGGCACCCCGGACCAGGTCGACGGCGGCGCCAACGCCACGGGCACCTGCACCGCGGTCAACGGGGGATCGGCGACCTCCCACCCGCTGATCGAGTTCCGGGGGCCGGTCCGGCGCCCGACCCTGACCCGGCTCACCGACGGCAAGCAGCTCCAGTACGACATCGTGCTCGGCCCCCAGGACGTTCTGGGCGTCGACACCGAGGCCGGCACCGTCCTGCTCAACGGGAACGCCTCCCGCCTCTACACCGCGGCCCCGGCCTCCGCCCCCGAGCAGCTGTTCGGGCTGGCTCCGGGCGCGACGGAGCTGGCGTTCCGCTCCAACGACACCACCCCCGACCCGCGGGCCTCCGTCACCGTCCGGTGGCGCGACGCCCACTGGTGAACCCACGGGGCTCCAGCCCTGCCCAGACACCCCACCCGCCTTTCTCCCAGGAGGACTTCCATGCCCGTACGCAGCGCCTGGCTGATCAACCGCACCGAGACCGAATCCGGCCAGTCCCGGGCCGACACCCGCCTCGCCCCGGTCGGCACCATGGCCCCGACCGGGGCTCTGACCAGCGCCGGGGGCGTGATCCCCGGCTCCGAGGACGGCGCGCACCTGATGTCCGCGCTGTACGTGTACGGCGAGACCGCGGGCATGCGGGCCACCGTCGCCCCGGGGCGCGCCGTGATCCAGGGCCGCGGGCCGGCCGGGGCCTACCCGGTCGTCCTCACCGACTACACCGACGTCGGCTTCGACGACGGCAACGCCGCCAACCCCCGGATCGACCTGGTGGTCCTGCGGGTCCACGACGCCCAGTTCGACGGCGAGGACGGCCGTACCGAAGCCGTTCTGGAGGTCGTCCAGGGCGACGCCTCCGCCGGGACCGGCGGCATCGACTGGGCCAACGCCGTCTACGACCTGCGGGTCCCCACGGTCGCCGTCGGCGGCATCCTCCCGGAGTCCTGGGCCCGCGACGTCCCCGGCGGATACGTCGGCCAGTACCGGGACACCGCCACGGAGTACCAGCGCTGGGACGGCGCCCGCTGGGCCGGCTACCCGCGCCAGATCGGCGGCGTCGCCCCGCAGGGCGCGCTCGCGGCCGGGGAGTACACCGGGCAGTACCGCGACGAGGGCGGGCGGCTCCAGCGCTGGGACGGCACCGTCTGGCGGCCCGCCGTCACCGCCTCCGCCTGGGCGAACAACACCGACGGCGGCTACTGCGCCTCCACCGCCTGGGTGGAGGCCGTCACCGACACCGTGGGCCCCACCATCACGGCGACGTTCACCGTCCCGGTCTCCGGCACGGTCCTCGTGACGGTGGGCTTCCTGGGAAACACCGGGGTCGACGGCCAGTGGTGCCGGATGGGCGCCAACATCCGCAAGGACGGAGTCCTCGTCTCGCCCGCCGACGAGACCCGTTCGGCGACCGTCGGATCCAAGGCGCTGACGTCGGTGTCGGCCACCTACCGCGTCGCGGGCCTCCAGCCGGGCGCCGTCCACACGGCCGTCTCCGCCTACTGCACCTCCGCGACCAGCAACCGGGGCTGGTTCGACAACCGCTTCATCCGCGTCGACCCGGTCCTGTGAGGCAGCCGATGAACCGTAGCTCCCCCGACCCCGTCTACCGGGCCCTCTTCTGCGACCTGCGTACCGACCGGCTGCTGGACGTCCTGCCCCTGACCGAGACCAAGTTCGACGACTTCATCGGCAAACCGGGCTCCCTCACCGCCACCGTCCCCCTCCCCCAGGGAGCGCTCGCGGCCCGGGCCCGGGCCGCGCTCCAGCCCGGCCGCACCGCGGTCTGGCTGGAGCGGGACGGGGACATCTGGTGGGGCGGCATCCTGTGGACCTGCACCCCGGTCTCCGACGAACAGGGCCGGCTCACCGTGCAGTTCCAGGCCGGGACCTTCGACTCCTACCTGGACCACCGCATCCTGAGCCAGGACCTGACCGGCACCGGGCTGGACCAGTTCGACATCGCCCGCACGCTCGTCGCCCACGCCCAGGAGCAGCCGGGCGGCGACATCGGCATCAGCCTCGGCCACGAACGGTCGGGGATCGTACGCGACTACTCCCACGCCTACTCGGCGCTCGCCCGTGTCCGCGAACTCCTGGACAAGCTCGGCCAGTTGAACGACGGCTTCGAGTGGCGCGTCCACTGCTACCGGGACGCCGCGGGCAACCGGGTCAAACGCCTCCAGCTCGGCCATCCACAGATCAGGACCGGCCACAGCGACATCGTGCTGGACCATCCCGGCCCCGTCCTCACCTACAGCCTGCCCACCGACTCGACCGTCCAGGCGAACGTCTGGGTGGCCCGCGGCGAATCGGCCAACACCGACCAGTCCCAGGAGTCCGAGCCGCTGACGGTCGCCGAGGAACTCCCCGGCGAACTCGCCCAGGGCTGGCCCCGGCTGGAGCTCACCTCCGACCACGGCGGGGTGAGCGACGGGGCGACCCTGCGCTCGCTCGCCCGCGCCGAGCTGTCCCGGCAACGCCGGCCCGAGGTCATCCCGGAGCTGACCGTACGGCTGGACGGGCGGATCACCCCTGCGCTGCTCGGCGCCCGCATCAGGCTGCGCGTCCACGACCTGTGGCACCACGAGGGCCTCGACGCGCACTACCGGATCGTCGGCATGGCCGTCACCCCGCCGCAGCGGACCAAGCAGGAGACAGCCGTCCTCTACCTGGAAGGAGCCTGACCCGTGGCGATCATCCCCACCGATCTGCTCGACCGCATCCGCGCCCTGGAACGCCAGGTCAGGGAGCTGATGGGCAGCGCCAACACCACCCCGGCGCAGAACAGCATCGTGGGCGGCGAGGTGGTCATCGGCGAGCGCGGCCGGCTGCGGGTGCGCACCGCGGGCGACCAGGACCTCCTGTACCTGGGCCGGGTCCAGCCCGACCGGGACGAGGACACCCCGCAGCAGGGGCTGGTCGTCCGCCGCGACGACGGGTCGCTGGCGCTGACCGTGTGGACCGGGGCGCCCGACACGCTGCCGGTCCAGGCGGTGCAGATCCTGGACCGCCGGGGCAACGTGGTCGTCGCCGACGACACCGTACGCGGCGGTCTCGCCCGCCCCTACATCCCGTTCGCGCTCCCGGCCCCCGTCGACACGGCCCGCTGGGAGTCCACCGGCGCCACCGCCTGGACCACGCTCCACCGGGGCCCCGGCCTCGTCCAGCACCCCCGGCTGCACTGCCGGATCGCCGCGGAGGGCGGCGCGGGCGGCGAGGTACGGCTCCTCGTGGACGGCGACCAGGTGGGTCCGGTCGGCGGGCCGGGGGCGGGGCTGGTGCTCACGGAACGGATGACGGCGGACTACGGGGCGACGGTGACCTTCGAGATCCAGGCCAGGGTCACCGCCCCCGGCACGACGATCCGCTGCCGCCCGCTGACGCTGTACGGCCTGGAGTCCTGACC
>NZ_JAAXYC010000324.1 GCF_018619185.1 Streptomyces sp. McG3
GTCTTGGGGAGGGCGGGGAGGATCTCCACCCGGTCCGGCAGGAAGCGGGCGTCGTGGCCCGCCCGCGTGACCCGGGCCCGGATCTCCTCCAGCGTGGGTCCCCGGCCGCCGCGCGGGACCACGACGGCGACGATCACGTTGCCGTGGCCCTGCCCGCCGGCCGCTTCCAGACCGACCAGCGCGGCTTCCTCCGCCCGGGGGTGGCTGC
The DNA here is from genome assembly GCF_018619185.1 of Streptomyces sp. McG3. GTDB lineage: Bacteria > Actinomycetota > Actinomycetes > Streptomycetales > Streptomycetaceae > Streptomyces. Next base: position 209 of record NZ_JAAXYC010000324.1, read on the forward strand.
CGATCACCGCCTCCAGCTCCGTCATCGGCGCGACCCGTCCGTCCCGCACGACCGCGTCCCGGGCCCGGCCGATGATGCGGATGCCGCCCCGGCCGTCGTCCCGGGCGAGGTCACCGGTGTCGAACCAGCCGTCCTCGTCCAGCTCGGCCGCGAACGCCTCGGGGCGCCGGTGGTACCCGAGCGCGAGGGACGCGCCGCGCACCTTGAGCCGGCCCACCCCACCCGTGGCATCGGTACTCCCGTACGCCTCCGACGTCTCGATCCGGGTCTCCATGGCGTCGATCGCGCTGCCGTTGCTCCGCGCCGCCCAGCCCGCGGGGTCCTCGGGGCGGGTGGTCGTCACGGGGCCGTTCTCCGACATGCCCCACAGCGAGTGGGCGCGCGCGCCGAGCGTCTCGTGGACCTCGTCGGCCAGCTCCTGAAGGACCGGGGCCGAGCCGATCACCACATGCCGCAGCGTCCTGGTGTCGCGCCGCTCGGCCCGCTGGGACGCGGCCACATCGGCGAGGGTGGCGGGCGGCCCGTACAGCAGGGTCGCCCCGTACCGCTCCACCAGGTCCAGCAGGGCCTCGTTGCGGCGGACGTCCTGGAAGGCGACCGTGCCGCCCAGCATGACCCCGGCCAGCACGCCCTGGGCGAAGCCCGAGTAGTGGACGAGCGGCGTGGAGACCGCCGCCACCCACGCGTGGCCCTCACCATCGGCCGCCCCGAACGCGTCGACGTATCCGCGTACGGCCGAGTGGACCGTGTTCTGGCTGTGCAGCACGCCCTTGGACAGGCCGGTGGTGCCGGAGGTGAACAGCACCACGAAGGGGTCGTCCGGGCCGAGCGCCAGACCGGCCAGCCGGGCGGCGGCGCCCTCCCGCTCCTCCCGTTCCTCCGCCACGAAGTGGCCGTGGAAGGGGCGCGCACCCTCGGGCAGCGGACCGTCCACCACCAACACGTGTTCCAGCGTGCTGAGTTCACTCTTCAGGCGGGTCGCGATCTCCGCCAGCGGGGTGCCCGACCACGCGGGGAGGGTGATGCACACCCTGGCCTCCGTGAGGCCGAGGCGGTGGCGCAGCTCCTCCTCCGTGCAGATGGGCGAGATCGGGATGATGACCGCGCCGACCCGGATGGAGGCGAAGATCAGCGGCACCATCTCCCACCGGTTGGGAAGCTGTACGGCGACGAAGTCGCCCCGGCGGACGCCCAGGTCGAGCAGGGCCAGCGCGAAACGGTCCGTCAGCCGGTTCAGTTCGGCGTAGTCGAGGGTGTCGGTACGCGACTCCGCCACGCGCCGGCCCGCTATGGCCGGGCGGCGCGGGTGCTCGCGCGCCCGGCGGTGCAGATCGTCGAGGAAGGTCTCGTCCCGCCACCAGCCCCGGCGGCGGTACTCGGCGGCGCGCTCCGCGGTAACGGTCGCGCCTCCGGACGCCGCTCGCTCCCCGAGCGCGGTGGCCGCCGTGCTCATCGGCGCTCCTCGCGGCGGGCCGCGAGCAGCTCGGGCAGCGGGTCGCCCGCCCGTGCGGCCGCGATCTCCAGCAGGTCCCGGGTGTTCTGCCGGACCCGGTCGCCGACCCAGTCGAAGACCCACGCCTTGCGCGCCTGTGCCGCCAGGTCGAACGGGACGACCCGGGTGACGGCCAGGGCCGCCGAGGCCGCGCCGCCGATGTTGGCGATCACACCCGGGACCAGCCCGGCGCCCGAGGCGGCCACCTTCTCCTTGGCCGCCGCGCTGGAGGCGAGGTTGGCGCCCTCGACCACCAGGCCGGCCCGCAGCCGGTGGGCGTTCTCGGCGTTGATCGCGTACTTCTGCGCGGCCAGGATCAGGATGTCGGCGTCCACGTCGAGCCAGGCGTCCGGCTCCCCGGAGAGCTTCACGTCCTGCGGCAGCCGGGTGCGGTCGATCGCCCCGAACTGATCGGTGATGGCGGCCAGATCGGCGACCGGCAGCCGGTCCGCGCTGATCGTGCCCCGGACGTCCGCGATGCCCACGACGATGTGGCCCCGGTCCTCCAGGAACCGCGCCACCGCCCGGCCCACCGCGCCGAACCCCTGCACCACGACCCGGGCGGGCTCGGTGCGGCCGCTCGCCTCCAGGGCGGTGATCGCGGCGACCCCGACCCCGTGGCCGGTGGCGTCGATCAGGGGCTCGTAGTACGTACGCCAGTCGATCGGCATGTCCGGGGCCCCGAGCCGGTAGCGGGGGTCGTACTTCGCCTCCTCGAAGAAGACGGCCCGGTCGGCCGGGGTGACGCCCATGTCGATGCCGAGGTGGATGCCGCCGTGCAGGAGGGGCTTGACCGTGCGGCCGAAGGTGCGGAAGGTCTCCTCGCGGCCCGCGCCCCGGGAGTTCGTGGCGTCGGCGACGATCCCCGCCTTGGCGCCGCCGATGCGCAGCCCCGCCAGGGTGAACTTCTCGGTCATGTCCCGGGCCAGGCCCGCGACTTCCTCCTCGGTCACCCCGGTGGTCATCCGGGTGCCGCCCATCGCCAGGCCGTCGACGAGGGTGTCGATCACCACCCATCCCTTGATGTCGCCGCCGCTGCCGTTGAGGTGCACGGTGAGGGCGGGGTCCTGCGGTTCTTCCACTGCTGCGCTCATGGCGAAGTCCTTGTTCGGTACGTCGGTACGGAGGGGTCGTCGGTCGGACCGGTCACTGGTAGAGCCGCGCGAAGCCCCGCAGGATCTCCAGGCCGTCCTTGCGGAACTCCAGATGGGCCTGGGCTCCGTGGATCCGGCCGTCGTCCGAGCGCAGGAACTCCACGGGCGCGTGCTCGGAGCGGCCGATCGAGCGGTAGCCCGCCGGGGCCTCCTGGAGGTAGAGGGTGTGCCGGTGGAAGACGGTGACCGTGGGCTTCACATAGCTGAAGAGCGGCTCCTCCGTGTCCACCCGCGCCTCGTGGCCGCCGACCCGCTGCGGCCCTTCCACGAGCCGGCCGCCCGCCGCGACGGCGAGGATCTGCATCCCGCCGCAGATGCCAAAGACCGGCACGTCCGCCGTGCCGACCAGGTCGATCAGGGGTTGGTAGAACGTGCTGTCGTACGCGCGCACCTTGGTGCCGCTCAACACGATCGCCTGGTAGCGGCCGTTGACCCGGGCAGGCACGGACGAGGCGTCGACGGTGTCCGTGTCCGAGCCCAACTCCTCGAATCGGGCCCGGAGCTGCTTGAGGGAGAGTGTTCCGTTGTTGACGACCAGCACGCGTGATCTGCTCATGCGCCCGCTCCTGCCGTGGTGGCACGCTCCTGGGTGATCAGCGTGCCGGTGGAGCCGTCCAGCAGCTCGGTGACGGCGGCGCTGCCGATGACGACCCGCTCGACGCCGCGCTCCAGGGCCTCGCCCGCGGCGCGCAGCTTCTTGCGCATGCCGCCCTTGGCTCCCCGGTCGCGGAAGACGGCCGCGTCCTCGGCGCTGATCCGGCGCACCGGTTCGTCGTCGATGAGCAGATGGCCGACGTCGGTGACCAGGACCAGGTCCGGTGCGCCGGTGGCCCCGGCGATGGCGGCGGCGGCCCGGTCGGCGTCGGTGTTGACCTCCTGGCCCGCCGCGTTCCGGGCGAGCGGGGTGACGAGGTGGGCGTGGCCCGGCCGGAGGTTCTTCAGCGGGGCCGGGTCGACGCCGGTGATCGGGCCGACGAGGTTCTCCAGCTCGACGAGCTGCTTCTCCCGCCACCACCAGCGCTCGCCCGGGCCCGCGCCGACCAGTCCGTCGCTGCCGATGAGCCGCTCGGCGGTGATGCCGCGGCTCGCCAGCCGGGCGAGGACGTCCTCGGCCAGCACGGCGCTGACGGTCTTGATGTCGTCGATGACCTCGGGGGTGGTCCACCGGCTCTGGTTGCCGTACCGGTCGCGCAGGATCGCGGAGGGTTCGCTGTAGCGGGCGTCGAGCTTCTTCAGCGGCTTGGACCAGCCGTGGACGAGGATCAGCGGGCGGTCCCGGCCGAGCCGGGCCAGGTCGTCCCACCAGGTGCCGTCGAGATCGTCCAGGCAGCTGCCGCCCAGCTTCACCACCGTGGGGGTGGCGCGGTCCGCGCTCATGCCGGCATCACCGGCTGCTGCGTCAGCCCCGTCTCCTCCGGCAGGCCGAACCGCAGGTTCGTCGCCTGCACGGCTTGGCCCGCCGCTCCCTTGACGAGGTTGTCGAGCGCGGCGAGGACGACGATCCGGCCGCCCTCCTCGTCGAGCAGGACCGTCACGTCCGCGTAGTTGGAGCCGAGGACGACCTGCGGGTCGGGTACCGGGATCAGCGTCTCGTCGTGCCGCCGCACCCGGACGAAGGGCCGCCCCTTGTAGAAGCGGAGGTAGGCCCGGTTCAGCTCGCGCTGGTCCACCTTCTCGTCGGTGAACACATACGAACTGGTCAGCAGCCCGCGTACGTTGGGGACGCCGTACGCCGACATCGACAGGTTCCCGATGGTGCCCGGCTTGCTCCGCTCCAGGAAGTCGCCGACCTCGGCGGCGTGCCGGTGCCCGGTCGGGGAGTACGGGGCGATGGCCCCGGCCCGGAACGGGTGCAGGTCGGAGGTGCGCAGCTGGATCCCGCCGCCGCTGGACCCGCTCTTGCCGTCCACCACCACCGTCTTCAGGTCGAGCCCGAGGCCGAGGGTGAGCGGGGCCAGGCCCAGGGTGATCGCGGTGGCGTAGCAGCCGGGAAGTGAGATCAGCGGGGCGTCCTTGAGCTGGTCGCCGACCAGTTCCGGTACGCCGTAGACGAAGCGGTCCGCCAGGTCGGTGCGCCGCTGGACCTTCGGGTACCAGCGGTCGTGCAGTTCCGGCGTACGGATGCGGAACGCGCCGCTGAGGTCGACGATGGCCGGGACACGGTCGGCGAGCAGCGCGGACAGCTCGGCCGAGACCGGGGCCGGGGTGGCCAGGTAGAGGACGTCGACCTGGTCGACGACGTCCTCCGTGACCGGCTGGACGGTCAGCCCGTGGCCGAGCCGGAGGCCCGGGTGGAGCTCGGAGGGGCGGCGGCCGACGTTGGAGGAGCCGCCGAGGAAGGTCAGCTCCAGGTCGGGGTGCTGGGTGATGAGGCGGATGAGTTCGCCGCCGGCGAGCCCGGAGGCCCCGACGACTCCTGCGCGGATCATGCGAGTAGCTCCTGCAGATAACGGCCGATGGCCGAGGGGATGTCCGCTCCGGTGGCGGAGGCCACGGCCCGGAAGCCGGGGGCGTGGTTGACCTCGTTGACGACGTGACCGTCGGGGGTGGCGAAGAGGTCGACGCCGTAGATCCCGGGCCCGAGCACATCGACCACACCGTCGACGATCTTGAGGATGCCGGGGTCGTGGGCGATCGCGCGGTTCTTGTTGCCGAGGGCCGCGTTGTTGCGCCAGTCGCTGCCGCCGCTCTCGAACTCGGCGGCCCCGATCAGCTCCCGCCCGACGACCAGGCACCGCACCGAGCTGCCGCCGAGGTACGGCTCCACCACACTGGCCTGCTCGAAGGCGTGGGCCAGGTCCTCGATGTAGTCGTACACGGAGTGGGCGGTGTCGGCGTGCCGGATGAGCGTGACCCGCTTGCCCATCCCGCCGAAGACGGGCTTGAGGACGAGGGGCAGCGGCAGATCGGCGAGCGCCTTGTCGAAGTCCTTGCGGGAGAGGACGAGCCGGTGGTCGGGGACGGGTACGCCCGCCGTGTGGAGCAGGGCGCGCAGGGCGGCCTTGTTCTCGCAGGCGTGGATGGCCCGGGCGGTGTTCAGGGTGGGGACGCCCGCGGCCTCGGCGAGGGTGGCGATCAGCCCGCCCCGGGTGTAGCTGCGGCTGCGGACGAGGAGGGTCTCGTACCCCTGGATCGACGGGGCGTCCGGGTGGCCCAGGGAGAGGGACTCGTCGTTGACCCAGTCGATCCGGAGGCCGAAGGCCGGGGCCGCCTCGATGAGCAGGCGTTCCTCCCAGGCGATCCGGTCCGCGACGAGGGCGACGGGGCGGTCGGCGCCCATGTCACTGGCCCCAGTCGCGCAGCTGCACCTCGACCATCTCCAGCGTCAGCCGGCCGTCCTCGACGGCCTCGACGCGGAGGGTCAGGACGCACTCGGGGCAGGAGAGGGTCTCGCCCAGGGTGACCGGGGGGACGGTCAGATCGGTCTCGCACTCGGGGCATACGCCGGTCAGGGTGGCGGTGGGCATCGTGAACTCCGTAAACAGATGAAGGTGGGTTACGCGGGGACGGGGTGAGTCACGCGAGTGAGGGCCGGACTACGCGGGTACCGGCCGGAAGTCGACGGCGGCCTTGCGGATCGTGTCCCGGTCCAGCAGCGGGCGGCCGTCCCGCTCCTGCCGCTCGGCCAGCCACGGGGTGAAGGCGTCGACGTCGACGTCCAGGCCCGAGTCGGTCAGCGCCCAGCGGACCAGGGCGGTGGTGAGCCGGGACCGGACCCGCAACTCCCGCCTGTTGCCGACGAGTTCGGCGGGCAGGGTCTCGTACGCGTGCGGGTGGCTCAGCTGGCCCGGCAGCTCGTACGCGAAGGCGTGCGGGGTGGTGGGCCCGGACTGGAAGGCGTCCCCGAGGCCGGCGCCGCGCAGGGCGATCCGGGACAGCTCGGTGAGATGGGTGAGGTCGAAGCGGGCGTCGCCGTGGATGACGCGCAGCGAGGTGAGCAGCTCGGCCAGCGGGGCGTTGCCGCCGCGCTCACCGATGCCGCCGACGGTCGCGGAGATCCACTGCGCCCCCGCCCGCACGGCGGCCAGGGAGTTGGCGACGGCCATGCCCAGCATGTTGTGCGAGTGGATCTCGATCTCGGAGCCGTCGATCGCGGTGAGGTCCGCGATGACCTTCTCCATCTGCCAGGGCGAGAGGTACGCCACGGTCTCCGCGAGCCGGAACCGGTCCGCCCCCGCCGCGAACCCCGCCTCCACATAGGGGACGAGCCGCTCCCGGGGCGTACGGGCCCCGTCCTCACCGCTGAACGTGACGTGGAAGCCCCGTTCCTTCGCCTGCTGGATCGCCGAACGGGCCAGCGCCTGGAGGAATTTGGGGCTCGCCGAGTCGAGCTTCAACTGTGCGTGCTGCTCGGAGGTGGGGATGGAGTACATGATGTGGCGCACGCCCAGGCGGGTGGCCTCGTCCAGCGCGCGGGCCACCTGCCGCCGGTCGCGTACGACGACGAGCGTCATGCTGCGCTCGGGGGTGACCGCCTCGTGGGTGGCGAGGACGAGCTCGGCGTCCTTGGAGTCCGGGCCGGAGACCATGCCCACCTCGACGAGCTCGACGCCCGTCCGCACCAGCAGATCCGCGATGGCGGCGGCGTCCGCGGGGCCGAACTCCACCCCCGCCATGTGCGCGGAATCCCGCAGCGTCGCATCCGATATACGGGGCGGCCTCTCCTGCTTTACCGGTCCTTCTGCTGCCATTTCCTTTGCTCCGCTTTCCGTGAAAGGAGTGTGCAATCAGGGGCTGCATTCGCTGACTCGTATCCTTCGGCGCCTGGCCGAAAAGAGCAATGTCTGGTGTGTCAGAGCTGTGTTGCGGAGTGTCAAGGAGTGTCAGGGGAGGTCAGGGAAGGAAAGGGAGTGCCAAATAGTGCACGTCAGAGGCCCCTTGATGGGGAGCGCGTCCTACGGTGCGTGCATGGATCTCTTCTCGCTGCCCCGCCTGGGGGTTGTCGTGCCACCGGAAAACCCCACGGCGGAACCCGAGTTCAACCAACTCCTCGGCGCCGGAATGAATGTGTACGCCGCCCGCTTCCCGGTGACTCCCGGGGCGGGTCTCAGGGCGATGCTGGAGACGTACAACGAGGTGCTTCCGGGCCTGCTCGGCAGTTTCGGCGCGCTGCGGCTGGACGCCACCGTGGTCGCGTGCAGCGCCTCGCACTACCTGCTGGAGCCGGAGGGCGACCGGGCCTTCTGCGAGGAGCTGTCCGAGCGCGCCGGCTCGCCCGTGCACTCCTCCACCCAGGCGATACTCGCGGTCTGCGAGGCGCTGGGGGTGGACCGGCTGACGCTCGTCTCCCCGTACGAGCCGTGGCTCACCGACACCTCCCGCGCCTTCTGGGAGCGGGCCGGTCTCACGGTCGACGGGGTGGTGCTCGTCCCGGCGGAGGAGGCCGCGACGCCGGGCGGTCAGGAGCTTTTCGACCCGTACGCGGTGACGACCGCGGCGATCCTGCGGCGCATACGGGAGCGGGAGCTGCCCGCGGACACGGCCCTGCTGTTCACGGGTACGGGCATGGGCACCCTCGCCGCCCTCACCGAGCTGGCCCGGCAGGACCCGCACCGGCCGCTGCTGACCTCGAACCTGGCGTCCGCCTGGTGGGCGCGGCGGGCGGTGGGGGTGAGC
>NZ_JAAXYC010000325.1 GCF_018619185.1 Streptomyces sp. McG3
GTTTCGGTTCGGGCGCTTCGGGGACGGGGGCGGGCGGGCCGGGGGCCGGGTCGTCGCCGAGCAGCCCCGCGTCACTCACCGGCCAGGACTCCCGTCCGTCCACCGGATCACCGCCGAGCAGCGCGTCGCCCTCCGGCTGCGCCCCCGTCCCCGAAGCGCCCGAACCGAAACCGGTCAGGGTCACGGCGGCCAGGTCCGCCGACTCGTCGTACCCGTCGCCCTCCACGAGCGCCGCCAGCCGGGCGGAGGTGTCCATGAAGGCCGGGTCGACCCGGTGCACCGCCCGGTACAACGGCAGGGCCGCCGCGCTGCGCCCGGTGCCCTCATGGGCCCGCGCCAGCCAGTAGCGCAGCTCCTTGCGCTGCGGCTGCTCGCTGCGACAGCGCATCAGCGCGGCCGACAGCAGCGGCTCGGCCTGCCCGAACATCTCCAGCCGCACCCGCGCCATCCCGCCGAACAGACCCGCCTCGATGCCCAGCATCGGATCCTCGACGAGCTGCTCGGTGCACCGCACCAACTGATCCCAGTCCTTGACCAGATAGGAGCGGCAGGCGTGCAGGAACCGCACCTGCGGATCCGCGTCCACCGGCGGCAACCCGGCCAACGCCCGGTCCAGCTCCGGCACATGGCGTCCGTCCAGCCAGTGCGAGGCGTGCGCCAGCAGCAGATCGCGCTGGCTCTCCAGCACCGGCTGCACCCACCAGCCCAGCCAGTACCAGGAATTGAGCGTACGGCGATGGCGTGCCCGCTGTTCGCCGAAGCGGTCGCGGTGCCGGTACATGCGTAACAGGGCTGTGGTGGTGTCGATGCGGAGCGCGTGGAGGCCGAGCCAGCCGTCCGCCATGCCCGGATCGAACCGCACCGCGGCTCTGAACTCCTCCTCGGCCTGCGGGTAGGCGCCCATCGTGTAGGCGTCCATGCCACGCAGCCAGGCGAGGTCGGCAGGGGCTCCAGCGCCCTGTGTGCCGATGTCCATCAGGTCCCCCACAAACCGTGCCCCCAGGATGTCCCGCCCGCACAGCATGCCCACCGGAGCGTGCTGAATCACGGCGTGGAGGAAGGGAATTGACCACACCGAGGTGCATCGTACCCGCGCACGGGGAGGCGACCGCCCGATGGCCGACCCCCGAGGCGGTGACCCAGGGTGAGTGAATCGCTCTGCGTGGTCGCCGGGGCGGCGGGGGGAGCACGGAGCGAAGCCCCCGATCACGGGGGAACAATCGGGGGCTTCGCGTCCATGGGGGCTCCGAAAAGCCGCACAATGAGAACGTAAGACCAGTAAGGCCCCCCGGTCAAGCAGAGTTGGGGCACTTCCGGGCCGATTTCCGACTGCTCAGTATGGCGGGACGTCCTGGCTACCGTGCGTGACGGTTCGGTTCACTCCCGCTGTCACGCGGGGCCCCTCCAGCCACGCGTACCCCTCAGCCAACTGGCGTACCAGAGTGTCGGCGTACGGCCGTGAGGGATCCTCGGCGAAATGCCGGGCCTCGGCGAGCGTCCACCCGTCCCAGAACCCGGTGAGCCCGGTCCCGTCCCGCCGCCGGCCCCGCTCCCAGGACGTGTCCCGGTCCAACTCCATCCAGCACAGCGCCGCCAGCCACGGGCGCACCTGACGGCGCCCCGCGCCGACCCCCTCCACCAGCACCACCGGGGCGGGCTCCAGGGTCCGCGCCGGGCCGAAGCGGCGCTCCGTCCAGTCGTAGGGGGCATAGCGGGCGCTCTCGCCGCGCGAGAGGGGCAGGATCACCTGCTCCCGCAGCCGCCCCGTCCAGCCGAACAGTTCCTCGTGCGTGGCGAGGTCGTCCAGCTGGAGGACCGGCGCACCGCCCAGCGCCGCCGCGAGACGGGCGGCGAAGGTGCTCTTGCCCGAACCGGCGTGCCCGTCGACCGCGACGAGCCTCACCGGCCCGCAGGAGGGGGGCAGTGCGGAGAGGTCATCGGCGTGGCGGGCCAGGTCATCCATGGCTCCAGGGTACGTTCCGGCACGAAAGCGCCCGGGGTCCACCGCAGGTCACGCCAGTGGTCCAGACCCATATTCGGTCCGTCGGCCACTGCCGGACACTGGCCCGACCCGGCTGCGAACCGGGATAGTTGGCGCACCGCACGGCACCCGCAGACCACCTTCCGCATCCGACCGGGGGTCACGACCATGACCAGTCCGACTTCGCGCAGAACCGTTCTGACCGCCGCGCTCGCCGCGGCGGCGGCCGCCGGCACGGTGGGCTCCACCGCGCCCGCGTCCGCCGCCCCGACCTCGCCCACCGGCTCCTCCGCCGCCCCGGAGGCCCTCGTGGACAACCGCTTCTGGCACACCTACACCGACTGGCGCTGCGGCACGGGCGACGGAACCCGGGTGCTTCCGGGGCCCCGGCCCGGCGTCGTGATCGCGGTCCCGGCCGGCCGTGCCGACTACACCGACCCGCACACCGGCAGGACGGCCGCCTGGGACTACGCCACCTGGACCTCCTCCGTGCACCGCTCGGCCGTCCCCGCCACCGAGGTGATCGCCTCCTGGAACGCCCGCACCCCGGCCGGCACCTGGATCCAGGTCGAGCTGAGCGGCGTCTACGCGGACGGCACCGCCACGCCCTGGTTCGTCATGGGCCGCTGGGCGGCGGGCGACGGCGACATCCGCCGTACGTCCGTCGACGGCCAGGGCGACCCGTACGGCTCCGTGTGGACGGACACCTTCTCGGTGGACGACCCCGCGAGCGGCGTCCGCCTGGTCTCCTACCGGCTGCGGCTCACGCTGTACCGCACCCCGGGCAGCCGCCTCACTCCGACCGTCTGGCGGGTCGGCGCGATGGCCTCGGACGTGCCCGACCGCTTCACCGTGCCCGCGAGCACCCCCGCGCTCGCCCGCGAACTGCCCGTGCCCCGCTACTCGCAGAACATCCACATCGGGCAGTACCCCGAGTACGACAACGGCGGCGAGGCCTGGTGCAGCCCCACCTCCTCGCAGATGATCATCGAGCACTGGGGGCGCCGCCCCACGGCCGAGGACCTGGCCTGGGTCAAGCCCGGCCTGCCCGACCCCCAGGTCTGCCACGCCGCCCGCCAGACCTACGACTACCAGTACGAGGGCTGCGGCAACTGGCCGTTCAACGCCGCCTACGCCGCCACGTACCGCGACCTGAACGCCGTCGTCACCCGCCTCGGCTCGCTCACCGACCTGGAGCGGCTGATCGGTGCCGGCATCCCCGTCATCACCTCGCAGTCCTTCCTCAAGGAGGAACTGACCGGCGCCGGGTACGGAACGGCCGGCCATCTGATGACGGTCATCGGCTTCACCCCCGAGGGCGACGTCATCGCCAACGACCCCGCGTCCCCCGACAACGACGCGGTACGCCGGGTCTACCGGCGGCGCGAATGGGAGAACATCTGGCTGCGGACCAAGCGCTACGACGCGGGCGGCAAGGTCAGAAGCGGCACGGGCGGGGTGTGCTACGTCTACTGGCCGACCCGGACGACACCGGGTCAGTGGCGCGTGCTGAGGGCGCTCGGCCTGGTGTGAGCGGGGGCGGCCGGGAGTCACGCCGGGCGGGGAAGTTCCCCGCCCGGCCCCGGTCCGTGGGCCGGGCCGGGGCCAAAGCGCCGTGGACGCGCAGGAGTTGCATGAGGGCAGCGCTATGTTGAACAGGTGACCGACACCAACTCGCGCATCGACACATCCCGCCCGCACACCGCCCGGATATGGAACTACTGGACCGGCGGCAAGGACAACTACCCGGTCGACCGGGAGGCCGGCGACCGGATCCGGAACATGCACCCCGGGATCGGCGCATACGCCAAGGCGGACCGGTTGTTCCTCGGCCGGGCGGTGCGCCACCTGGCCGAACAGGAGGGCATCAGGCAGTTCCTGGACATCGGGACGGGGCTGCCCAGCGCCGACAACACCCACGAGGTCGCCCAGCAGGCGGCCCCCGACGCCCGTGTCGTGTACGTGGACAACGACCCGCTCGTGCTGGCGCACGCCCAGGCACTGCTGGTGGGGACCCCCGAGGGACGCATCGACTACCTGGACGCCGATCTGCGGGATGTCGACGGCATCCTGGCCGCGGCGTCGAAGACACTCGACTTCTCGCGGCCGGTGGCGCTGATGCTGCTCGGAGTCGTCATCTTCATCGAGGACGACGAGGAGTCCTACGGAGTCGTCCGCCGGCTCATGGACGCGCTCGCCCCCGGTAGCCACCTGGTCCTGTCCCACACGGTCACCCACCCCGACATGCCGGACGTGGACGAGGCGGTGGCGTTCTGGAACGAGCACGGCACCCCGAAACTCACGCAGCGGACCCCGGCTGCCGTGACGCGCTACTTCGAGGGTCTGGAGCTGCTGGAGCCCGGGGTGGTGTCGTGCTCCGCGTGGCGGGCCGGGACGCCGACGCCGGACGTCGCGATGTACGCCGGCGTCGGCCGCAAGTGAGGACGGGGCCGGGCGGCCCGTCCGCCACCCGGCGTCAGGCGGTGCGCCGTCGGCGCACCGCTCCCACCACCGCGTCGACCACGAGGAACCCGGCCAGGGTCACCCCCAGGACCGGCAGCGCCCAGCCCAGGGCGGCCACGGCCGGGACGCCCAGGACGAGGGCCGACAGCGGAATCCGCCGCCACGCCCCGCGCTCCGGCGCCCTGCCGACCCGCGCCGGCCGGTCGCCCCGGGTGGGCCGTCGCTGCCACCACATGAGGTAGCCCCAGACGATCACGGCCGTCAGGCCGAGCGCGAGGAGCGCCAGCGCGATCTGGTTGGCGATCCCGAACAGCACGCCCATGTGGCCCTGTACGCCCAGTTTGCTGAGCTTGTTCAGGGCCGGGTGGTCGGCCCAGCGGGTGCGCGAGGTCACCTCGCCGCTCGTGGTGTCCACGGCCACCCGGTCGTAGTGCACCGGCCAGGTGTTGTCGGTCTGCGCCACGACCCACGCGCTCGCCGCGTCCGCCGGAGGCGTCACCTCCACGGTCCCCCCGAGGCCCGCGCTCCGGGCCGCGGCGAGGGCGGCGGTGAAGTCCGCTGGATCGGCGTCGGCGGTCGCGCCGGCGGAACCGCCGTGCCCGGCGTGCTCCGAGTGATCCCCGGCGGGGGCCTCGGCACCCGGGAGCGCGGTGTCCAGAGCGGGGGCGTTGCCGTTCGCCGCGTCCAGCAGCCGCCCGAACCGCTCGCCGCCGTACTGCGACCAGGTGAGGCCAGTGGCGCTCAGGAACAGCAGGCCCAGCGCCAGCCACACCCCGGCGGCGGCGTGCCGGCCACGGGTCCGCCGTACCCCCTTGGCCGTACGGTCCGGAAGCAGCACGCCCCGCGCCGACCTCGCGCGTCGGCCCCGGCCGCGCCCGAGCCACAGGACGAGGCCGCCCACGACGGCCACCCACAGCCAGCTCGCGGCGACCTCGGAGTACAGGCGTCCGGTGTCGCCCAGGTGGAGGTTGCGGTGGAGATCGTCGAGCCAGGTGGTGAGCGGCGTCGAACCGAACCAGGTCGTCAACTCCCCCCGCACCTCCGCGGTGTACGGGTCGACGAACACCGTGCGCTGGTTCTCGCCCAGCTCCGGCACCGCGAGCACCACCCGGGTGGTGTCCTCGGGGCCCGGCGGAGTGATCACCGAGGCCAGGGTGCCCTCGGGGTGTGCCGCCCGTGCTGCGGAGATCTGCTCCGTCAGCGGGCGCACCTCGTCCCCGACCCGCTCGACCCGCAGTCGGTCGCCGTACACGAGCCGGTCGAGCTGGGGCGTGAACGTGTAGGCCAGCCCGGTGACCGCGGCCACCAGCAGGAACGGGGCGACGAGCACCCCGGCGTAGAAGTGCAGCCGGACCAGGAGATGCCGCACCTCCGTCCAGGAACGGGCCGGTCTCTCCGTCGGGATGTCGGTCGGATCGTGGTCGTGCCGCGGTATTTCGGTTCTCTGGGACACAGTGCTCCTCGGAGGGCGGACGGTGACGTGGCGGACGCGCGCCCGACGCCCCCCGCACGCATGCCTGTCGGACGCCGGAACACGTCCGGCGTCGATGGCTGGGTGCGGGGAGGTCAGGCCGGGGCCGCCGTCGGCGGCCCGCGCCGGGACCGCGACCGGGCGAGCAGCGCTCCGAACCGGATCCGCGCCACCACCGGCGGCGCGGGGGGCGACCAGGGCCGCCAGGCGTCGCAGGACCCGCTCCCCGTACAGCACGCACAGGGCGGTCCCGAGCGTGGCCGCCGCATGGGCCCCGGTCATTCCGGCGTCCAGTGAGTCCCCGCCGCCCGGGTGCGTTACGGGGCCTCCGGCAGGCCCGGTCACGGGGTGCGCGTGCCCGTCGGGCATCCCGGGGTGCGAGGCCCCACCGGGGCGCGGGGAGAAGTGGAACGCGTGGTGCAGGGCGAACTGTGTCGCGCCGAGCACCAGGACCACGAGGTCGAAGCGGCGCCGCCGGCCGCCCACGAGCAGTGCCCCCTGCACCGTCAGGGCGAGGAGCAGGAGGCCGAGCACTCCCGCGCCGGGCAGGCGTCCGCCCATCGCGACATGGCTCCCGGCACCGAGGACGAGGCATGCCGCACCGCAGAGCAGGCCTCGGGCCGCTCGCCTCGGCAGGCCGCCCGGTGCACGCATGGGCACAAGGTAGCCAGCCGCCACACCGGGCTCGGCGGTGGGCTCGGTGCCGCGGACTCTTCCCATGGGGCAGTAGTCGGCCGGGTGGCCGAAAAAGTTCCCGTGCGTGTCCTGATTCGGGAATCGGCACGGACCGGTGTGGCGTCGCCCATAGTCCGCCCCGCCCACGCCGTCCGCCCCGGCGGCGTGTCGCCCGCCGTGCCGGGGGAGCGGGACTCCCGGGCGCTCGGTCCGCCTCGGGCCGTGACCGGGATCTCGTTTTCCCCGGCCCGGGGTGCTGGCACTCTGGTCGGGTCACGGGGGACCCAGCCGAAGCCGTACGAAGAGCGAGACGCCATGACCGCGACCACCGCCGCAGGAAACGCCCACCAGGCCCGCCACGCCCGCCGCGTGCGCACCGGCGGCCCCGAGGACGGCTCGAAGCTGATGGAGCACATCGCCGGCTGGGCCTTCGTGGTCGTGTTCGCGATGCTCGTCACCCAGCTCGGCCTGCTGTGACGGCCCGACTCCGATCGCGGGTACGGGGCAGCGTGTGAGAAAGGGCGGGGCGCCGTCCGGCGCCCCGCCCTGTCCGTCCGTCGATCCCGTGAACGCTAGCGGATCGCCTTGATCAGCTCGCCGTTCCCGGTGTCACCGCTCAGCTCCCAGAAGAACGTGCCTCCCAGGCCCTGTTCGTTCTTGTAGTTCATCTTGGTGCCGATGGTCTCCGGGGTGTCGTAGCTCCACCAGTCGGTGCCGCAGTGCGCGTACGCCGTTCCGGCCACCTTGCCCGTGGCGGGGCAGCTGTTCTTGAGGACCCGGTAGTCCTCGATGCCCGCTTCGTACGTACCCGCCGCCGCCCCGGTCGCGCTGCCGCCCGGCTCGGACTGGGTGACGCCGGTCCAGCCGCGGCCGTAGAAGCCGATGCCCAGCAGCAGCTTCTCCGGCGGGATGCCGAGGGCCTTCAGCTTGGAGATCGCGGCGTCGGAGTTGAAGCCCTCCGTCGGGACGCCCGGGTAGGAGGTCAGCGGGGAGTGCGGTGCCGTCGGCCCCTTCGCCTCCCAGGCGCCGAAGAAGTCGTACGTCATCGGCAGGTACCAGTCGAGGTGCTTCGCCGCCCCCGCGTAGTCGACCGCGTCGATCTTGCCGCCGTCGGAGCCGTCCGCCGTGATCGCCGAGGTGACCAGGTCGGTCCCGAAGGACTTGCGCAGCTCGCCCAGCAGGTTGCCGTACGCGTCGCGGCCGCTGGTGTCACAGCTGAGACCGCACGCGTTGGGGTACTCCCAGTCGATGTCGATGCCGTCGAAGACATCGGCCCAGCGGGGGTCCTCGACCAGGTCGCGGCAGGACTTCGCGAACGCGGCCGGGTTCTGCGCCGCCTGGCCGAAGCCGCCGGACCAGGTCCAGCCGCCGAACGACCAGAGGATCTTGAGGTCGGGGTGCAGCTTCTTCAGCTTGCGCAGCTGGTTGAAGTTGCCGCGCAGCGGCTGGTCCCACGTGTCGGCGACCCCGTCGACCGACTGGTCGGCGGTGTAGGCCTTCTCGTGGTCGGCGTACGCGTCGCCGATCGTGCACTTGCCGCCGGTCACGTTGCCGAAGGCGTAGTTGATGTGGGTCAGCTTGTCCGCGGATCCCGACGTCTCGATGTTCTTGACGTGGTAATTGCGGTCGTACGTACCCCAGTTGGTGAAGTATCCGATCACCTTGTCTCCCGCCGCCGTGGGGGCGGCCTCGGCCGCGGCGGGGGCCGCTGCCGGCTGTGCGGCGGGGGTGGCGCCGGCCGGGGACATTCCCGCGACGCCGAGCAGGGTGGCGCCGAGGGCCGCCGTACAGGCGGCAGCGGCGAGCGCCCGGAGACGGGCGCGGGGGCGGTGCGGCTTGAGCATCGTGGCTCCTCGTGGGGGAGGGCTGGTGCG
>NZ_JAAXYC010000326.1 GCF_018619185.1 Streptomyces sp. McG3
CCGCCGCCGGCTTCCGCCCCGCCCGCCCCGGCTCACCGGCTGCGCGGGATCACCGGCCAGGACGCCTCGACCACGGCCGCCGGGTCCGAGCGGCGCAGGTAGGCCTGGAGCGAGGCCGACTGCTCGGCGGCCGCCCGGATCTGAAGGGCATGCAGCTCGGCGGGCGGCAGGGTGCCGACAGGGCGGTGCCGCTCTCCCATCCGGCGCACCACGCGCACGGCGGCCACCGCGTCGGCGCTGGCCTCGTGGGCTCCGTCGAGCGTGACCCCGTAGTGGTCGCACAGTGCTTGGAGGGCCCGCTTGCCCTTCCGGTACTTGTCGACGTGCTTGTCGATCACCAGCGGGTCGATGACGGGCGAGGGTGCCCCGCCGACCCGCTCGTCGACCGACGGCAGCCCGTGCCTGCGGCATTCGCGGTCCAGCAGTGAGAGGTCGTAGCGGGCGTTCATCACCACCAGTGGGACGCCCGAGCGCAGCACCTCGGCGACCGCGTGGGCGATCTCCTCGACCGCCGGGGCGGCCCGCGACCCGTGCTCGCGGGCGTGGTCGGTGCCGATGCCGTGGATCGCGGAGGCCTGTTCGGGTATCGCCACCCCCGGGTCGAGCAGCCAGGTGCGCTGCTCGGCGACCGCCCCGTCCGCGTCCAGCCGGACCAGCGCGGCGGTGACGATCCGGTCGTTCTCGACGTCGGTCCCCGTCGTCTCCAGGTCGAAGCCGACCAGTGTTCCCCGGTGCCAGCTCATCCCGATACCTCCTTCGTTGTGCGCTCCCCCATGTGCTGACCACCTTCGCACGGGCCACTGACAGAGCCCCAGGAGGCCTGCGGCGCACGGTCCGCCGGAAGGAGAGCGGCCGGGATGGTCAGGAGACCGGCCGGGAGTCCGTCCAGACCGATTCGAACTCCTCGCGGTACGTCTCGAAGAGGCCGTGCTCGCTGTCCTGCCCCGCCCGCACCACCGTGCGCCTGCCCCCGCCGCGCAGGACCAGCACGGGCGCCTCCATGCCCCGGGCCCGCCGCAGATAGGGCTGGACGACGCCCACGGCGTCCGGTCCGTCGCCGTCCACCAGGTAGGCGGTGAAGCGTGGCGTCTCGTCGAAGACCTGGATCTCGAACGCGCCCGGGTCGCGGAGCTTGGAGCGCACCCGGCGCATGTGCAGGATGTTCATCTCCACCGAACGGCTCAGTTCGCCCTTCTTGAGGCCGAGTTCCCGCTCCCGGCGGCGCACCGCGCTGCTGGCCGGGTTGATGAACAGCAGCCGGACCCGGCAGCCCGATTCGGCGAGCCGGACGAGCCGGCGGCCGGAGAAGTTCTGCACGAGCAGGTTGAGCCCTATGCCGATGGCGTCGAGCCGCCGTGCCCCGCCGAAGAGGTCCTCGGCGGGCAGCTGGCGCTGGAGCCGGACCCGGTCGGGGTGGACGGAGACCACGTCCGCGTACCGGTCGCCGACCAGCTCCTCCACCGCGTCGACCGGCAGCCGGTCCGCGGAGGGCACCCCCGCCCCGCTGCCGAGGATGTCCAGGAGCCGGGCGGAGGCGCGCTCCGCCTGGGCGAGGACCGCCTCGTTGAGCGCGCGGTTGCGGGAGACGACGTTGCGCGCGACCTCCAGCTCGTCCAGGGCCAGCTCGACGTCGCGCCGGTCGTCGAAGTACGGCTCGAAACAGGGCCAGTGCTGGACCATCAGTTCGCGCAGCTGCGGCAGCGTCAGGAAGCTGAGGACGTTGTCGTCGGCCGGGTCCAGCAGATAGCCCTTGCGGCGCGAGACCTCGCGTACGGCGACGGCGCGCTGCACCCACTCCTGCCCGGCCGGTCCGGCCGCGGCCACCACCCACTCCTCGCCGTGCACCGGCTCGTAGATCGGCCGGAGCACCGCGGCGACGACGGCCCGCAGACGTTGTTCGACCAGATTCAGCCAGATATAGGCGCGTCCGGCCCGCTGGGCCCGGGTGCGCACCTCGTTCCAGGCCTCCGAGCCCCAGTCCAGCTCGGCGCCGATCTCCATGGGCTGCGCGAGGGACACCGCCCCGGGCGGGGCATCGGTCGATTCCCCCTCGTGACCCGCGTCACCTGGGGGCAGCTCGAACCCTCCCGAGCTCACCCGCGTACCGCCTTCCACTCCCCCACCCAACGATCAAGGAAGGGTACTCCGGGACCACGATCCGACGCAGCCCGATGCGCAGGCGACTTTCTCAACTCCCCTGCGCGTAAGGCTTGTTCTTGGCGGCGAGATCGGGTGGAGTGAGCGGATTCATAGTGATTAGGGCCCCTGCCCCGGGGCGGGAACCGGACGCCCACCGGGTGACGGGGTCCGGAAGCACGTCCGGGGCGGCACGGGAGTGTCCGAAGTTGACCGGTCCGGCGACGGGACCCGGCCGCACCGGGCGACGTCCTAGGTGAGCACCGTGTTTTCGGGGAGTATTCGGGAAGCATCGGGCCGAGGAAAGCCACCGCACCCGGATCAGAAGTGGAAGAGTCTTCATCATGCAGGTCTGGCCGGGACACGCTTACCCCCTCGGCGCCACGTACGACGGCGCCGGCACCAACTTCGCGGTCTTCTCGGAGGCCGCCCACCGGATCGAGCTGTGCCTGTTGCACGACGACGGTTCGGAGACGGCGGTGGAGCTCCGCGAGACCGACGCCTTCGTGCGCCACGCCTATCTGCCCGGGGTGATGCCGGGGCAACGGTACGGCTTCCGGGTGCACGGCCCCTACGAACCCGAGCGCGGGCAGCGGTGCAACTCCGCGAAGCTGCTGCTGGACCCGTACGCCCGTGCGGTGGCCGGGAAGATCCAGTGGGGCGAGGAGGTGTACGGCTACCCGTTCGGCAGGCCGGACGCCCGCAACGACCTCGACTCGGCCCCGCACACCATGAGCTCGGTGGTGGTCAACCCGTACTTCGACTGGGGCGACGACCGCCGCCCCCGGACGGACTACCACCGGACCGTCATCTACGAGGCCCATGTGAAGGGCCTGACGATGCTGCACCCGGGGCTGCCACCCGAGCTGCGCGGCACCTACGCGGGCCTCGCACACCCGGAGGTGATCGCCCACCTGACCGAACTGGGCGTCACCGCGATCGAGCTGATGCCCGTGCACCAGTTCGTGCAGGACCACCGGCTCTCGGACATGGGGCTCGCCAACTACTGGGGCTACAACACCATCGGCTTCTTCGCCCCGCACAACACGTACGCATCCTGGGGCGACCGCGGTGAACAGGTGCTGGAGTTCAAACAGGCGGTGAAGGCGCTGCACCAGGCGGGCATCGAGGTCATCCTCGACGTGGTCTACAACCACACGGCCGAGGGCAACCACCTCGGACCGACCCTCTCCTTCCGCGGCCTCGACAACGCCTCCTACTACCGGCTCACCGACGACCAGCGCTATTACATGGACACCACGGGCACCGGGAACTCCCTGCTCATGCGGTCCCCGCACGTCCTCCAGATGATCATGGACTCGCTGCGGTACTGGGTGACCGAGATGCATGTGGACGGCTTCCGCTTCGACCTCGCGGCAACACTCGCCCGGCAGTTCCACGAGGTGGACCGGCTCTCCTCGTTCTTCGACCTGGTGCAGCAGGACCCGGTGGTCAGCCAGGTGAAGCTGATCGCCGAGCCGTGGGACGTCGGCGAGGGCGGCTATCAGGTGGGCAACTTCCCGCCGCTGTGGACCGAGTGGAACGGCAAGTACCGCGACACGGTCCGTGATCTGTGGCGGGGCGAGCCGCGCACCCTGGCGGAGTTCGCCGGGCGGCTCACCGGCTCCTCCGACCTCTACCAGGACGACGGCCGCCGGCCGCTCGCCTCGATCAACTTCACCACCTGCCACGACGGCTTCACCCTGCACGACCTCGTCTCGTACAACGACAAGCGCAACGACGCCAACGGGGAGGAGAACCGGGACGGCGAGAGCCACAACCGGTCCTGGAACTGCGGCGCGGAGGGCGAGACGGAGGACCCGGAGGTCCTGGAGCTGCGGGCCCGTCAGATGCGGAACTTCATCGCCACCCTGATGCTCTCGCAGGGTGTGCCGATGCTGAGCCACGGCGACGAGTTCGCCCGTACGCAGAACGGCAACAACAACGCCTACTGCCAGGACAACGAGCTGGCCTGGGTGCACTGGCCCGACCCGGACGAGAAGGCCGACGGCCCCGCCTCGACGCTGCTGGAGTTCACCCGGGCCATGGTGTGGCTGCGCCGCGACCACCCCGTCTTCCGGCGCCGCCGCTTCTTCCACGGACGGCCGGTGGAGGGCACCCACGACGAGCTCTCCGACATCGCCTGGTTCACCCCCGAGGGCGAGGAGATGACGCAGCAGGACTGGCAGGCGGCCCACGCCAAGGCGATGACCGTGTTCCTGAACGGGCACGCGATCTCGGAGCCGGGGCCGCGCGGCGAGCGGATCTCCGACGACTCGTTCCTGCTGATGTTCAACGCGAGCGCCGAGACGCTGGAGTTCGCCGTCCCGGTCGGCCACGGGGAGCAGTGGCAGGTCGTCGTCGACACCGCGCGGCCGGACGGCGTGGAGCCGGGGGCGGGACCGAAGGTCGCCGAGGCCGAACGGGTCACCCTGATCGGGCGCAGCCTGACCGTGCTGAAGCGGCCCGCCTGAAGGCCCGGTGGGCCGGGAGCGGGAGTGAGTGTTCCGTCCGGGGTGACACGGATCGCCCCGGGCGGGGTACGTAGGAGTCCATGACGCCCACCGCCACGTACCGGCTTCAGCTCCAGCCCGACTTCCCGTTCGCCGCCGCCGAGAAGGCCGTGCCGTACCTCGCCGCGCTCGGCGTCTCGCACCTCCACCTGTCGCCCGTCCTGGAGGCCGTCCCCGGCTCCCCGCACGGCTACGACGTGGTCGACCACAGCCGGGTCCGGGCGGAGCTGGGCGGCGAGGAGGGGCTGCGCTCCCTCGCCTCGGCCGCCCGGGAGCACGGGCTCGGCCTGGTCCTGGACATCGTGCCCAACCACATGGCGGCCTCGCCCCGGCACAACCGGCGGCTGTGGGACGTGCTGCGCGAGGGCCCGTCCTCCCCGTCCGCCCGCTGGTTCGACGTCGACTGGACGGCCGGCGGGGACCGGGTGCTGCTGCCGGTGCTCGCCGGACCGCTCGGCGGAGAGCTGGAGCGCCTCGCGGTGGACGGGGAGGTGCTGCGCTACGGCGAGCTGGAGTTCCCGTTGCGCGCCGGCACGGCGGACCTTCCGCTGCCGGAGCTGCTGGACGCCCAGCACTACCGGCTCGGCTGGTGGCGCCTGGCCCGCACCGAGCTGAACTACCGGCGGTTCTTCACCGTCTCGGAGCTGATCGGCGTCCGCGTCGAACACCCGGAGGTCTTCGACGCCACGCACGCCAAGGTCCTCGAACTGCTCCGCGACGGGGTGCTGGACGGGCTGCGCGTCGACCATCCCGACGGCCTCGCCGCGCCCGCCGCCTATCTGGAGCGGCTGAACGAGGCCACCGGCGGCCGCTGGACGGTGGTGGAGAAGATCCTCACCGGCGACGAGCGACTCCCGGCGGACTGGGCGGTCGCGGGCACCACCGGGTACGACGCGCTGCACCGGATCGACGGCCTGTTCACCGACCCGTCCGGCTCGGCGGAGCTGCTCGTCCGCTACCGGGAGTTCGCGGACCCGCCCGGCGACCGGGGCGGCGACTGGACGGCGACGGTGCGCCGGGCCGCGTACCGGGTGGCGACGCATGAGCTGGCCGCCGAGACCGCGTGGCTGACCCGGCTCGCGGCCGGGATCTGCGACCGGGACCCCGCGCTGCGCGACCACGCGCCCTGGGCGCTGCGGACGGCGGTCCGGGAGCTGCTGGTGCGGATCCCGGTCTACCGCCCGTACGTCACGGCGGGCGAACGCCCGACGCGGATCGCCGAGGAGACACTGAGCGAGGAGGCGGTACGGGACGCGAAGGCGGTGTTCTCCGTCCCGGAGGAGGCGGCGGCCGTGGACGTCGTACGGGATCTGGCGCTCGGGCGGCTCGGCGACGGGGAGGAACGGGCGGCGTTCTGCGCCCGGTTCGCGCAGACCGCGTCCGCGCTGCACGCCAAGTCGGTCGAGGACACGGCGTTCTACCGGTACGTCCCGCTGCTCTCGGCCACCGAGGTGGGCGGGGACCCGGGGCGGCCCGCGGTGTCGCCGGAGGAGTTCCACGCCTTCGCGGCGCGGATCGCGCGCGACTGGCCCGCCACCGGCACGGTCCTGACCACGCACGACACCAAGCGCAGCGCGGATGTGCGGGCCCGGATCGCGGTGCTGTCCCAGTGCCCGGAGCGGTGGGCGGCGCTGGTGGCGGAGCTGTCGGCGGCGACCACCGTGCCGGCCCCGGATCCACAACTCGCTTGGGCGGCCTGGCAGTCGGCGTACGGCTGCGCGGAGCTGCCGGCCGAGGAGCTGTCCGAGCGGCTGGAGCCGGCGCTGCTGAAGGCGGTGCGGGAGGCGGGCCTGTTCACCAGCTGGACGGAGCCGGATCCGGTGTACGAGCGGGCGGTGACGGACTTCGTCGCCGCCGGCCCGGGCAGCGGGGCGGGCCCGGCCCGGACGTCGGTCGCCGCGTTCGCGGACGCGCTCGCCCCGCAGGTGCGGGCCCAGGTGCTGGGGGCGGCGCTGGTGCAGCTGACCATGCCGGGGGTGCCGGATCTCTACCAGGGCACGGAGTGCGAGTACCTGGCCTTGGTCGACCCGGACAACCGGCGGCCGTTCCGGCGGCCGGAGTTCCCGGATGAGAAGCAGGCGCTGACGACCGTCGCGCTGGGGCTGCGGCGGGAGATGCCGGAGGTGTTCGGGGAGTCGGGAACGTACGCGCCGCTGACGGCCCGGGGCCCGGCCGCCCAGCATCTGCTGTCCTTCTGCCGGTCGGACGAGGTGGTCACGGCGGTGACCCGGCTGTCGCTGCGGCTGGCCGAGGACGGGGGCTGGCGCGACACGGTGCTGGAACTGCCGGACGGGGGCCCCTGGCGGGACCTGCTGTCGGCCTCGCCGGGCCGGGAGTTCGCGGGCGGCGCGGTGGCGGCGGCCGAGCTGTTCGCCGAGCGGCCGGTGGTGCTGCTGCGGCGGGTGCGGGACTGAAGTGCCGGGGCCGTGACCGTCAGGACGGGCGTACGAGGAGGGTGCGCGGGCCGCGGGTGAGCAGGCCGCCCGCCGCCGGGCGGAAGCCGTCGGCCCAGCGGATCCCGGGCATCGCCGTCAGCAGGGCGCGCAGGCCGTGTTCGGCCTCCAGCCGGCCGAGGAGCGCCGCGGGGCAGCCGGCCGGGCCGATGAGCAGCGGGTCGGCGTCGGCGCGCAGCGGGTCGAAACGGTCGGGTGCGCCGAACCGGGCGGGGTCGCGGCCCGCCGCGCCGATGAGGCAGGCGACCGGTGCGTCGGCGGGGAGCGTGCCGCCGCTGACGGCCACCTCGGTACGGGTCCGGCGCAGCACGATCTGGACGGGCGGGTCGCGGCGCAGCGTCTCGGCCCAGGCCCGCCCGAGCAGCGTGGCGGCCCCTTCGCCGGACGTCGCGGCGGCCGACAGGTCGGGGTCGTCGAGCATGTTGGCGAGGAACGAGGCGAGGGCGTGCTCGCGGAGCGCGGTGGGCCCGGCGCAGTCACCGGGTCCCCCGGTCCACCGGTGGAGGGCGGCGCCCCGGGGCAGGGTGCTCAGGTCCGGGTAGGAGAGCCCGTTCGCGGCGGCGGCGGCGCCGGCGGGCAGCCAGCGGCAGAAGTCGGCGACCAGGTCCGCCCGGTCGCGCCCGGCGATCCGGCGGGCCAGGACGTACGCGGTCCGCTCGACGGCGGGTTCGGCGGTGCGGTACGGCACGGCCCGCGGGACGCAGACCAGGCTGCCCCGGCAGAGGCCGAGCGGGACGGGGGCCCGGCCGCGCGGGGCCCCGTCGTGCGGGTAGCCGGTGAACCGGGGGTCGGTGAGGGCCAGGGCCACATCGGCGTACCGGCTCAGCAGCCAGGCGCCGAGGCCCGGGTCGTAGCCGAGGGGGTAGTCGGTGCGCAGCAGGCGGTAGAGGCGTAGCCGGTACGGGTCCGTGGTGGCCCCCGGCGCCAGCAGGCCCGGCTGTCCGCCCGCGAGCCGGTGCGGGCGGCGGGCGGCGGGCAGGGCGTCGGGGCGGTCGGCCGGCATCCCGCGCCCCCTGGAGTCGGTGCGCCGGCTGTCGGCGCGCACCCTCTCAGCGGACCACCGCCGGGGGCGTACCGCAGTCGGCGTACGGCCGTTCGAGTGAGAGCGTGGGAGGCGAAGCGGGTGGATCCCGGCGGTGGGCAGGGAGCCGAGCGGTTCCGTGAAGGCCGCCGCCGCCCCGGTCGGCGCCACCC
Organism: Streptomyces sp. McG3; assembly: GCF_018619185.1. Taxonomy (GTDB): domain Bacteria; phylum Actinomycetota; class Actinomycetes; order Streptomycetales; family Streptomycetaceae; genus Streptomyces. Next base: position 8,297 of record NZ_JAAXYC010000326.1, read on the forward strand.
GGGAGACGACGTCATGGGGCGCGGCCGGGGCGGGTCCACGCCGGGCACCGCGCAGTCCTCACCGATCGCGCTGGGGACGAGGTGGGCGGCGGCCGTGGACACACCGGCGCCGGCCGGGCGCGGGTTGCGCCAGCAGCACTGAACCGGGGGGGGTCAGGCG
>NZ_JAAXYC010000327.1 GCF_018619185.1 Streptomyces sp. McG3
ACCCCTTCCCCGGGGCTCGGCAGACGGGCCGTCGGCACGTCCGCGCCCGGCCCCTTCACCCGCTCCGACCCCCGCCACCTGTCCGTACCGTTAGTGTGGGGCCCCGTCCGAGACGCGCCAACGCCCCGACGGCGCGCGCGTGTACACCGATGCAGCCCCCGGGGACGCCCCCGGACCCGGCCGGAGGGCCCGTACCTCGATGTCCGTGCACAGCCACTCGGCGGCGCCGAACGCGGCCGCCGCCGCCCCAGAGTTCCCCCGGCACGTCGTCACCGCCGTGCTCGTCTCCCACGACGGCGCCCGCTGGCTGCCCGACGTGCTGGCCGGGCTGCTCGGTCAGGAACGCCCCGTCCAGAACGTCGTCGCCGCCGACACCGGCAGCGCCGACGACTCGGCCCGGCTGGTCACGGAGGCGCTCGGCGACGAACGCGTCCTGCACCTCGCACGCCGTACGAGCTTCGGCACCGCCGTCGACGAGGCGGCCCGCACGGCAGGAACCCTGACCCCGGACGACCTGCCGTACCTCAAGCGCCCCAGCGGCTGGGACCCGGCCGGCCGGACCTGGGTCGACGAGAACTACGACCTCCCCGAACTGCCGCACGGCGAACCGGTCCAGTGGCTCTGGCTGCTGCACGACGACTGCGCGCCCGAGCCGGACGCGCTCGCCGAGATGCTGCGCGTCGTCGACACCGACCAGCACGCCACGATCGTCGGACCCAAACTGCGCGGCTGGTACGACCGCAAGCAGCTCCTCGAAGTCGGCGTCTCCATCGCCAACAGCGGACGCCGCTGGACGGGCCTGGACCGCCGCGAGCAGGACCAGGGCCAGCACGACCAGGTCCGTACCGTCCTCTCCGTCTCCTCCGCCGGCATGCTCATCCGCCGCGACGTCTACGAGGAGCTCGGCGGCTTCGACCGCAGGCTCCCCCTGATGCGTGACGACGTCGACCTGTGCTGGCGCGCCCACTTGGCGGGCCACCGGGTCCTCGTCGCCCCGGACGCCGTCCTGCGGCACGCCGAGGCCTCCGCCCGCGAACGCCGCCCCATCGACTGCGCCGGCCGCTCGGTCGCCAGCCCGCACCGCGTCGACAAGGCGGGCGCGGTCTACACGATGCTCGTCAACGCCCGCGGCAAGGCCCTGCCCTGGGTCCTGCTCCGGCTCGTCGTCGGCACCCTGCTCCGTACCCTCGCCTACCTCGTCGGCAAGGTGCCCGGCCAGGCCCTCGACGAGGTCACCGGCCTGCTCGGCACCCTGCTGCGCCCCGGCCGCATCCTCGCCGCCCGCCGCGACCGCGGCAAGGGCGTCGTCGACGCCGCCGAACTGCGCGCACTGTTCCCGCCGCCGGGCGCGACCGTCCGGGCCACCGTCGACCAGGTCGCGGGCAACTTCGGCGGCCGTACGGACGCCGACTCGGGCGGTTCCCGGCACGGAGCCGTCGAATCCGGGCCCGGCGGCGACGACGCCGACTTCCTGGAGATCGACCAGTTCGCCCGCCTCAAGCGTATCGGCCGCAAACCGGGACCCATCCTCTTCGCGCTGCTCCTGGTCGTCTCCCTCATCGCCGGCCGCAACCTCCTCAGCGGCGGCGCACTGGCGGGCGGCGCACTGCTGCCCGCCCCGGCCGAGGCCGGCGCGCTCTGGGGGCAGTACGCGGACGCCTGGCACACCGTCGGCACCGGCGGCACCCAGACCGCCCCGCCCTACCTCGCGCTGCTCGCCGCCCTGTCGGCCCTCTTCCTCGGCTCGACCGGATTCGCCATCAGCGTGCTGCTGGTCTGCTCGATCCCGCTGGCGGGGCTCACCGCCTACTTCGCCTCCCGCCCGCTGCTCCCCTCGCGGCTGCTGCGGGCCTGGGCGAGCGTCGCGTACGCCTTCCTGCCCGCCGCGACCGGAGCCCTGGCCACCGGCCGCCTCGGCACCGCCGTCCTCCTCGTCCTGCTCCCGCTGACCGCCCGCGCGGGCGTAGCCGCCCACGGGCTGCGCGTGGACAGCGCGGCGGGGGAGCGCGGCAGCTGGCGCGCCACCTGGGCGTACACGCTGCTGCTGACCGTCATGATGGCGTTCACCCCGATCGTCTGGCCGCTCGCCGTGGTCCTCGGCATCGGCGTCCTCGTCCTGCGGCGCGGCGACATCACGGCGTACGGACTCCGCTTCGTCGCCGCAGTCGGCACCCCGGTACTGGTCCTCGCCCCCTGGTCGCTCACGCTCCTGACGAACCCGTCCGCGCTCCTGACCGAAGCGGGCCTGGACATCGGTACGGGAACGGCATCGGGCCTCGACCTGCTCGGCATCAGCCCCGGCGGCCCCGGGGCGACGGGCGGCATCCTGCTCCTCGGCATCGTGCTGGCTGCGCTCGCCGCCCTGCTGCGCGGGGAGCGGCAGTCCGCCGTCCGCACCGCCTGGGCGGTCGCGCTCGTCGGCTTCCTCTTCGCCGCCGTCGCCAACGGATCCACCTGGGCCGGACCCGCCACCCTCGTCTACGGCGCCGCCCTGATCGCCGCCGCCCTGGTGGGCGCGGACGGGGCCCGCATCCGGGTCGCCGAACAGAGCTTCGGCTGGCGTCAGCCCGTCGCCGTACTGATCGCGCTGGCCGCCGGACTGGCCCCGGTCCTGGCCGCGTTCGGCTGGATGATCGGCGGCGCGGACGGACCCCTGGAGCGGCGCGACCCCGTCCAGGTGCCCGCCTTCGTGGCGGAGGAGAGCACCACCCGCGACCAGCCCCGCACCCTCGTCCTCGGCGGCAGCTCGCCGGGCACCGTGGAGTACAGCCTGGTCCGCGGCTCGGGCGCCCGGCTCGGCGACGGCGAACTCACCGAGGCGGGCGGCAGTAACGGCCACCTCGACAAGGTCGTCGCCAACCTCGTCGCCGGCTCCGGCGCCGACCAGGGCGGCCAGCTCAGCGGCTTCGCGATCCGCTACGTCCTCGTCCGGGACGGAGCGCCGCGCGAGATGAGCCGGGTCCTCGACTCGACGCCCGGGCTCAGCCGCCTCAGCCAGCTCGACGGCAGCGCCCTGTGGCGGGTGGACCGCCAGGTCGCCCGCGTCATGATCACCCCGGCTTCCGGCGAGGGCGAGCACCTTCCGGTCGGCTCGGCCGCCGTCGAGGCCCACTCCGAGATCCCGCCCGGCGAAGCGGGCCGTGTGCTGCGGATCGCGGACGCCGCCGACCCGGGCTGGACGGCGACCCTGGACGGCGAGCCGCTGCCCCGCAAGACCGTCGACGGCTGGGCCCAGGGCTTCGAACTGCCCGCGGAGGGCGGCCGTCTGGACCTCACCCACGACGCCCCGATCACCCACACCGCGTGGATCTGGGCGCAGGCCGGACTGCTCCTGGTCCTGGTGGTCATGGCCCTGCCGGGCCGACGCCGGGAGATCGACGACGACCTGCCCGAGGAGGCGTCGCCCGCCGTCGCCGCCGAGCCGGTCGACGGAGAGGGCCGCCGCGCCCGCAGGCTGCGCGCCGCGGCCCAGGCCGAGGCGGCGGCCAACGCCGGGGAGTCCGCGGAGCCCGGGGCCGACGTCCACCCCGACGACCGCGATCCGTCGCTAGTCCCGGCCGCGGACCAGGGGGAGTACATCCCCGCGCAGCAGTCCGCCGACCCGTACGCCGCGCACCCCCCGGCGCACGACCCGCAGGAAGCCACCGGCGGCTACGCGGCGGTCCCGCAGCAGCAGTACGGCGAGTACGCGCAGTGGGACGGCCGGCAGCAGCCGGGCGGCGACAACTACGCGACGTACCAGCCGGACCCGTACGCCCAGCAACAGCAACAGCAACAGCAACAGCAGCAGGGCGCCGGCTACCAGGGCTACGACGCCCAGGACCCCTACACACAGCAGTACAACGAGCGGGGCACGTACGGCGGGCAGGCCGCGTACAACGACCAGGGCGCCTACAACGACCAAGGCGCGTACAACGACCAGGGTGCCTACAACGCCCAGGGCGCGTACGACGAGTACGGCCAGTACGTCGGCGGGCCGTACCAGCAGCCCTACACCGACTCCGCGCAGCAGCCCCGGCCCGACCGGCACCCCGCCGAGAACGGCGAACCGACCGACCCTCCGGCCCCGGGCCAGGCCCCGTGGCAGACCGGTAACGCATCGCGAGGCGATTCCGAGTGAAGTCCACCCACCTGTCCCTGATCGCGGGCGCCGCCGTCCTGGCCGCCATCACCGGATTCGCCACGATCACCGCGCCCGGAGCCCCGGCGGACACCGGGACGAAGTCCGCCGCGCTGCTGCCGGTCGAGCGCTCCAGCCTGGTCTGCCCGGCGCCCAGCGACTCCGACCTCGCGGAGACGCAGTACACCGCGTTCACCCCGGCGGGCGAGGGCGGCGACGCCAAGGGCACCGCCGAGCTGAAGCCGGCCCTGCCCGTCGTGGACGACGAGGACGAGACCGACCCGAAGAAGGTCAAGAAGGCCGAGGAGGCGGCGAAGAAGGCGAAGGAGAAGGCCGACAAGCCGGTCCTCGCCGTGAAGGAGCCCGGAAAGCCGGTCGTCGCCGAGGCGGACGGCTCCGGCGCCCCGGCCCTCGTCGGCACGGCCACCGGCACGCTGGCCCCCGGCTGGGCCGCCCAGCAGACCACCGAGGTCACCGTCGGCGGCGCCCGCGGACTCCTCGGGGTCACCTGCACCGCTCCCGACACGGACTTCTGGTTCCCGGGCGCGAGCACCGCGAAGTCCCGCCAGGACTACCTCCACCTCACCAACCCCGAGGACTCCGCCGCCGTCGCCGACATCGAGCTGTACGGCCCCGAGGGCGCGCTCAAGTCCGAGGTCGGCGACGGCATCACCGTGCCGGCCCGCTCCAGCGTCGCCGTTCTGCTGTCCACCCTCACCGCCGAGGCCGTCGACCACCTGACCGCCCACGTCACCACCCGCTCGGGCCGGGTCGGCGCGGTCGTCCTGAGCGCCGACGACCAGGCGGGCAGCGACTGGATCACGGCGTCCGACGACCCCACCGGCACGCTCGTGCTGCCCGGCATCCCGGCCGACGCCACCTCCGTACAGCTGGTGGCGTTCGCACCCGGCGAGGACGACGCGGACGTGAAGGTCCAGCTCCTGGGGAAGAACGCGGCGTTCTCCCCGGCCGGGAACGCCACCCTGCACGTCAAGTCCTCGATGACAGCGGCCGTCGACCTCAAGGACGTCACCCGGGGCGAACCGGGCTCCCTGCGTCTGAGCCCCGTCCAGAAGAACCGGGCGACCCCCATCGTGGCCGCACTGCGCGTGGTCCGCGGCAAGGGCGACAAGCAGGAGGTCGCCTACATCCCGGCCACCGGACCGGTCGGCGCACGGGCGAGCGTCCCGGACAACCGGGCCAAGGGCTCGACGCTGTCGCTGACCGCGCCGGGCGCCACCGCCGAGGTGAAGGTCACCGCGTCGGCGGGCAGCGACGGAGGCGAACCGGCCGTGGAGACGTACACGGTCAAGGCCGGCACGACCCTCGCCGTCACCCCGAAGGCCCCGGAAGGCCTCAAGGGCGCCTACGCGCTGACCGTCGAGACCACCTCGGGCGGCCCGGTCCACGCGTCGCGCACCCTGGCGCGCACCGAGGACGGCGTCCAGATGTTCACCGTGCAGACGCTCCCCGACGACGGGGGCACGGTCGAGGTCCCGTCGGCCCGCCAGGACCTCTCGGTCCTGGACGACTGAGGGCGAGCGAACCTCCGAGCCGAGCCGGCCCCCCCCGGGGGGGACGTACCCCAGGGGCTGCTCCAGCGGCTGCTCCAGGGAGGCTGGTCCTGCCCGTACCGCGGGTCGGGCTAGTCCTGCCCGTACCGCGGGTCGACCGACTCGGGTGCCAGCCCCAGCAGCTCGGCGACCTGCTCGACGACGACCTCGTGGACGAGCAGGGCGCGCTCGTCGCGGCTCTTGGTGCGGATCTCGACGGGCCGCCGGTAGACGACGATCTGCGCGGGCCGCCCCTTGCCCGCGGACACCGAACTGCCGAGCGGAACGATCTCCTCCGGCGTACCGGGCACATCGAGGACGACGAAGTCGACCTCGGCCAGCTGGGGCCAGCGCCGCTCCAGCCGCTCCACCGAGTCCTGGACCAGATCACGGAAGGTCTCGCCCCGGCTGGCCGACAGCGGCACCTGCGGGGGCGCGACCGGCCCGCGCATGCCGCGGCCATGCCGGTCACGGCGCCGGGGCCGCGGCTCGGACGGGTGGGGAGGTACGGAGCTGTCCATCACCGACGCAGCGTAACGCTCCGGGGACCGGGGTGATCGGCGAGCCGACGCGGCCGACCGGGCCTTTCGGAGAGGGGCTCGTCCCGCATCCGGATGTCCGCAGTTGAACATTTCGGCCAAGGTTGAGCCCCTTTCAGGCCCGTGATCCGATCATCGGCCCTGCGCCCGACGCCGCGATCCACCCCCGTCCGCGACCGGCACGACCGCCGTGCGATCGTCGGCCCCCGCCCCGGCGCAGGTCAGGGTAGCCGCCCGGAACGCTGCTGTGCCGCAGGTCACGGGGCGACACGGTGGGGTGACCCGAGGGGGAGTCGTCGCGGCCCGCTCAAGAGTGCGGTACCGTCCAACATCGTGAGCCCTGTACGTCGCTGTTCGCGCACCGCGTGCGGCCGCCCTGCCGTCGCGACACTGACGTACGTCTATGCCGATTCGACTGCGGTCCTCGGCCCGCTCGCCACCTACGCCGAGCCCCACTGTTACGACCTCTGCGCCGAACACAGTGAGCGGCTTACCGCGCCACGGGGCTGGGAAGTGGTGCGGCTCTCCGACGGCTCCGCACCGGCGCACCCCAGCGGCGACGACCTCGAAGCACTGGCCAACGCGGTCCGCGAAGCGGCACGCCCGCACGACCGGGGTCCGGACGGCGGAGGCCGGGGACCACGCGCCGCCGACCCGGTGGAAGTGGCCCGCCGAGGCCACCTCAGAGTGCTCCGCTCCCCGGACTCCTGAAGGCGTCACCCGGCCGGGTAGTTTGGGCGGTCCGCAAAGACCCCAGGAGGACCGGCCGTGGTTGCTGATCTGTCGCAGCTCGTCAAGGCGTACGACGTGCGCGGAGTGGTGCCCGACCAGTGGGACGAATCGCTGGCCGAACTCTTCGGATCCGCGTTCGTCCAGGTCACGGCCGCCGACGCGATCGTGATCGGCCACGACATGCGCCCCACGTCACCGGGGCTCGCCGGCGCGTTCGCCCGGGGAGCGGCGGCCCGGGGCGCGGACGTCACGCTCATCGGCCTCTGCTCGACGGACCAGCTGTACTACGCGTCGGGGGCACTCGGCCTGCCCGGGGCGATGTTCACGGCCTCGCACAACCCGGCGCGGTACAACGGCATCAAGATGTGCCGGGCGGGCGCCGCCCCGGTCGGCCAGGACACCGGCCTCGCCGAGATCCGCACCCTGGTCGAGCAGTGGTCGGAAGGCACCCCCCAGCCGGCGGCCGCCACCGCCCCCGGCACGATCACCGAGCGGGACACCCTCACCGACTACGCCGTCCACCTCCTCGGCCTCGTCGACCTCACCGCGATCCGCCCCCTCAAGGTCGTGGTCGACGCGGGCAACGGCATGGGCGGCCACACGGTCCCCACGGTCTTCGAGGGCCTCCCGCTCGACCTCGTACCGATGTACTTCGAGCTGGACGGCACCTTCCCCAACCACGAGGCCAACCCCCTCGACCCCAAGAACATCGTCGACCTCCAGGCCCGCGTCCTCGCCGAGGGCGCCGACCTCGGCCTCGCCTTCGACGGCGACGCGGACCGCTGCTTCGTGGTCGACGAGCGGGGCGCCGGCGTCTCCCCCTCCGCGATCACGGCCCTGGTCGCCGCCCGTGAGCTGGCCCGCAACGGCGGTGAGGGCATCGTCATCCACAACCTGATCACCTCCTGGTCCGTCCCCGAGGTGGTCCGCGAGAACGGCGGCACCCCGGTCCGCACCCGCGTCGGCCACTCCTTCATCAAGACGGAGATGGCCCGGCACGGCGCGATCTTCGGCGGCGAGCACTCGGCGCACTACTACTTCCGCGACTTCTGGAACGCCGATACGGGCATGCTCGCCGCCCTCCACGTACTCGCCGCACTCGGCGGCCAGCAGAAGCCGCTCTCCGAACTGGTCGCGGAGTACGACCGCTACAGCGGCTCCGGCGAGATCAACTCCACCGTCGCCGACCAGGCCGCCAGCCTGACCGAGGTCAGGAAGGTCTACGGCGCCCACGACGGCATCACCTTCGACGACCTGGACGGCCTCACGGTCACGGCCGCCGACTGGTGGTTCAACCTCCGCGCCTCGAACACGGAACCGCTGCTGCGCCTGAACGTCGAGGCGAGGGACGAGAAGACGATGGCGGCGGTACGCGACGAGGTTCTCGGCCTGATCCGCAAGGCCTGAACCACCCGGCGGCGCTCCGGCCCCGCCAGGCACGTTCGACGTTCGCACCCCACTCCGCCCCGTCCCATCC
>NZ_JAAXYC010000328.1 GCF_018619185.1 Streptomyces sp. McG3
CCCCTCCTCCGCAGCCGCCACCGTCGCCGCCGCCCCCGCCGCTCCAGCCGCCGCCGGACTCGTTCTGCTTCACGTTGTAGCGGACGGCCACGGCGGTCCACTCGGAGCGGCGCATGACCTTCATGACCGTCCGGCCCGTGCGGCCGAGGCGGGTCAGGTCGCCGGCCAGGCCGATGGCGGAGGCCAGGGCGGCCAGCACCCGGTCGCGGTGGTCCGGATATCCCGCCGCCTCGGCCGCCGCGAACCGGTCGAGGACGCCTCGCGAGAGGTCCTGCACGCCCGGGTAGTGGCGGTGGTAGGGGAAGACGCCGAGGAAGCGGTGGGTCCTCCGGGACAGGACGGAGCGCTCGACCAGGGAGTCCAGGTACTTCTCCTGGACGTACCGGTCGTGCTCGCCCACCCAGCGCCGGGCGCGGATCCCTCGGCGGCGGCCCTTGGCCGGCGGGTCCAGGGTCCGGAGCAGGGCGGCGAGGAGCGGGTCGGCCGGTTCCAGCGGGTTCACCACCTGGATCCGGCCGCCCTCCTCCCGTATCCGGCCCTGGAGCTCCAACTCGGCGAGGGCCGCCCCGGCGGTCCCGTACGCCAGATCGCGGGCCCCGCACGTCGGCTTGCCCCGGTCCGGGTCCAGGGCGAGCAGGATCAGCTCCTCGGGCAGCGTCAGCGCGGGGGCGTCATGGGTCATGGCGCGGTGACGATCCTTCCGGTGACGTCGCCGAGGCCCACGCGGGTGCCGTGCGGGCCGGGGGCCCAGGCGGTCAGCGTGACCGTGTCGCCGTCCTCCAGGAACGTCCGCTTGCCCTCGGGGAGTTCGAGCGCGTCGCGGCCGTTCCAGGTCAGCTCCAGGAGCGAGCCGCGCTGCCCGGTCCCGGGGCCGCTGACGGTGCCGGAGCCGTACAGGTCGCCGGTGCGCAGCGACGCGCCGTTCACCGTCATGTGGGCGAGCTGCTGGGCGGCCGTCCAGTACATCGAGGCGAACGGCGGCTCGGCGACCACCTGCCCGTTGATCTCGACGCTGATGCGGATGTCGAAGCCGCCCGGCTCCTCGTCCGCCGCGTCGTCGAGGTAGGGGAGCAGGGGGACGTCGCGGGCCGGGGGCGCGGTGCGGGCGGCGTCCAGGGCCTCCAGCGGGGTGACCCAGGCGGAGACGGAGGTGGCGAAGGACTTGCCGAGGAAGGGGCCGAGCGGCACGTACTCCCAGGCCTGGAGGTCGCGGGCGGACCAGTCGTTGAGGAGCGAGAGGCCGAAGACGTGCTCGCGGAAGTCGGCCAGCGGCACCGGAGTGCCGTGCGCGGAGGGGACCCCGACGACGAAGCCGACCTCGGCCTCGATGTCGAGCTTCACCGAGGGCCCGAAGACGGGGGCCGGGTCGGCGGGGGCCTTGCGCTGGCCGCTGGGGCGCACCACGTCGGTGCCGGAGACCACGACGGTGCCGGAGCGGCCGTGGTAACCGATCGGCAGGTGCTTCCAGTTGGGGGTGAGCGCGTCGCCGTCCGGCCGGAAGATCTGTCCGACGTTGGTGGCGTGGTGCTCGCTGGCGTAGAAGTCGACGTAGTCCGCGACCTCGTACGGCAGGTGCAGGGTCACCGCGTCCACCGGGTACAGCAGCGGCTCGATGTCCGCGCGGTGGGCGGGGACCGTCAGCCAGGCGGTGAGCGCGCGGCGCACGTCCCGCCAGGCGGTGCGGCCCGCCGCGAGCAGGGGCGTCAGGCTCGGCCGCGCGAGCAGCCCCGCGTAGGGGGAGCCCAGCGCGTGGGCGGCGGCCCCGGCGTCCAGGACGTGGTTGCCGATGCGGACGCCGACCCGGCGGTCGTCGGGGTGGTCGGGGGTGGAGAACACACCGTACGGAAGGTTGTGCGGGCCGAAGGGGTCGCCCTCGGCCAGATCGAGCGGGCTGCTCTGCTCGGGCATGTGGTGCTGCCTCGCTTTCCAGGTCGCGTTGAGGACACGTTACGTCGGTGCTCCTACCCAGCGGCAGTGCCCCGACTATCCCCAACTGTGCGCATTGCCCGGAAAGTTCGTCGGGCCCCCCGGAAATCCGGGGGACCCGAGGGCGAAACAGGGAGGCCGCTCAGCCCGCCGTGCGCGGGATGCGCTTCTCCCAGGTGCGGTGGAAGACGATCTCTTCGCCGTCCTTGCAGATCACCTCGTTGGAGGTGATGAAGTCCTGGTCGTCGGCGGCGATCTCGGAGCGGGTCTCGATCTCCACGTCCCAGGCCGTCTCCGGTCGGTGCAGCCGGATCCGCCAGTCGGAGCGGGTCCGCGCGGAGAGCGGGTCGTCCTGCTGGATCGTGTACGTCTCCAGGGCGTCCTCGGTGAATTCGAGGCCGTCGGGGTAGACCCGCGTACCGCCGTACCGGGGGTCGACCTCCATGCGCCATTCGCCCTTGGCGACATCGCGGACGACGAGGCGTTCGGGGCGGGGCTCCTCCAGGGTGACCGGGTAGACCACGCCGAGCGGTTCGGACTGCTCGGGCTCCCCGAAGGTGATCGCCGGGTCCTCGGTGTGGCGGCGCACCGGGAGCTCGACGAAGCTGCCGTCCGCGTCCAGGGTGAAGCCCGCCGAGCCGGCCTGCGGCCAGATCCAGGGCCAGTACGAGGAGGAGACGGCGAGCCGGATGCGGTGGCCGGGCGGGAACGTGTGCCCGATGCCGTTGAGGTCGAAGACCACGTCCTCGGTCTCGCCCGGGGGCCAGTCGTCGGTGCGGTCGCGGCCGTGCCGGGCCGCGAGGTTGAGCACGCCCCGGGTGACCAGGGTCGAGGACCCGTCGGGCGCTACGTCGCAGAGGCGGGCGATGGCCTGGCCGCGCGGGACGTCCATCCGGACGCGGAGCTTCACCCGGGGGCGGCCGAGGATCTCGATCGGCGCGTCCTCGACGGGGAATTCGAAGGACACCGACTTCGCGTCCTCGTCCCGCTGGTCCGGCGGCAGGTCCGCGTCGTTGCCGAACGGGAAGAAGCGGCCCGCGTCCACGCCGGTCTGCTGCGGCGAGGCGACGATCCGCTCGCCGCCCTGGAGGGCGTACGCCACCGGGGAGACGTTCTCCGAGGGCCAGCTCGCGTCCCCGACCCAGCGGCCCGGCAGCGTCTCGTACACCGTGGCGGGCGGGTGCGAGCCGCTGATCCAGGACCGCAGCAGCGGCTCCCGCATCACGCCCGTCTCCTGGCCCTTGAGGTGCTGGTCCCACCAGCGCAGCGTCTCCTGGAGGAAGCCGATCGCGGGCCCCGGCGGCAGCCCCCGGTCGGGGTACTGGTGCGACCAGGGGCCGATCAGCCCGCGCACCTGCTCCGGGTCCAGGTGCTCCACGAGCCGCAGCACGGTGTCCCGGTACGGGTCGTGCCAGCCGCCGACCGCGAGGACCTTCGCCTTGATCGAGCCGTAGTCCTCGCAGACGCTGCCGTGCTTCCAGTAGGCGTCGCGGCTCTGGTGGGCCAGCCAGGTGTGGATGAAGGGGTCGACGGCCTCCAGCCTTTTCAGCCACATCTCCTTCCAGTCGTCGCCGACCTGCGCCGGGTCCGGCGGGCGGCAGACGAAGGCGAGCATGGTGGCGGCCCAGGCGTGCATGTCCACGGCGAGGACGGAGCCGCCCATGTAGTGGACGTCGTTGTCGTAGCGGTCGTCGGCCGAGCAGACGGTGACGATCGCCTTCAGCGGCTCGGGGGCGAGCGCGGCGATCTGGAGCGAGTTGAAGCCGCCCCAGGAGATGCCGAACATCCCGACCCGGCCGGAGCACCAATCCTGCTGGGCCAGCCAGTGGATGACGGCGACCCCGTCCTCCAGTTCCCGCGCGTCGTACTCGTCGCCCGGCAGCCCCTCGCTGTTGCCGTGGCCGCGGACGTCGACCCGTACGGAGGCGTAGCCGTGGCCCGCGTACCAGGGGTGGCGCTGCCAGTCGCGGGGCGCGGTCCAGTCGCTGAGCCGGTAGGGCAGGTACTCCAGCAGGGCAGGGACCGGTTCGTCGGTCAGCGGCCGCCAGATCCGGGCGTAGAGCCGGGTGCCGTCGGAGAGCGGGATGTACACGTCCTCGCGGGTGGTCTCGTACGGGAACTCGGTCGTGATGTTCATGGGTCACCTCGGTGGGGGACGGGGTGCGAGGGCGCGCTCAGTGGACGGGGTGCATCGTGCGTTTCAGCCAGGGGGCGGCGATGATCATCGCGATGCCGACCGCCACCGCGATCGCTCCGTTGACGCCGAAGTACGCCGGGTTGGAGACCTCGCCGTAGAGCTTCACGACCTGGGCCTGGATGCCGTTGGCGACGGCCAGCGACAGGAACCACAGGGCCATCGTCTGGCTGGCGAAGGCCTTCGGGGCGAGCTTGCTGCTGGCGGAGAGGCCGGAGGTCTCCAGCAGGACGTCGCCGAGGCCGAGCAGCAGGTAGGAGCCGACGATCCACCAGGCGGCCATCTTGTAGGTGTCGTCCGCGTGCCCGGACGTCGGCAGGACCATCAGGAGGAAGGAGAGCCCGCCGAGGATCACGCCGAAGGCGATCTTGTTGGAGGCGTGCGGCTGGCGCTTGCCCATCCTGACCCAGGTGGCGGCCACCACCGGGGCGAGCGCGACCTCGAAGGCGCCGAGCGCGGAGGCGTACCAGCTGGCCGGGAAGGTGAAGCCGAGGATCTCGGTGCGGGCGTTGGTCGAGGCGAGCAGGATCATCGTCGAGTACGCCTGGAACAGGATGAAGTTGAAGACGACCGAGCCCAGGAAGAGCACGACGTACGGGCGCAGCCTGCCGCGTTCCTCGGCGGTGACCCGGGGGCTCTTGAACATCACCACGAAGTAGGTGATCGGGGCGATGATCGAGATCACCGTGAGCACGTCCACGAACCGGTCGATGGTCAGCCAGCCCACCAGCGCGAGGACGGTCGCGACGACGGCGACCACGACGGCCCCGCCGATGATCAGCCGGACCGCGCGGCGCATCGCGTCGGGGGCCAGCGCGAATTCGGCGGCGTGCTTACGCCCGGCCAGGTGACGGCGGCCCGCCACGTACTGGATCAGGCCGAAGGTCATACCGACCGCGGCGGCCGAGAAGCCCCAGTGCCAGCTCACGTGGTCACCGAGCCAGCCGGTGACCAGCGGACCCGCGAAGGCGCCGATGTTGATGCCCATGTAGTAGAGGGCGAAGCCGGCGTCGCGCCGCTCGTCGTCGGTGCGGTAGAGCTTGCCGACCATGGAGGCCACATTGGGCTTGAGCAGGCCCGTTCCGGCGCTGATCAGGCCGAGGCCCACCCAGGTCATGGCGTCGGTGGGAACGGCCATGCTGTAGTGGCCGCACGCGATGAGAATGCCGCCGTACAGCACGGCCCGGTACGAGCCGAGGATCCGGTCGGCCAGCCAGCCGCCCGCCACGGAGACCAGATAGACCAGTGTCCCGTAGGCGGCGGAGACGGAGGCGGCGGTTCCGGGATCCATGTCCATGCCGCCGTTCGCCACCGTGTCGGCGAAGAACAGCACGAGGATGGCCTGCATGCCCAGGAACGAGAACCGCTCCCAGACCTCCAGGCCGGACAGGGTCATCAGACCCCGTGGCTGCCCGAAGAAGGCGTGGTCGTCCTCGGGCGGGGGCTTGGCCGGCTCGGTGTCGGCGGTGCTGTGGGACAAAACGGGGACTCCTGATCGTATGAGCTGATCCCGAACATACCGGCGGCGGCGGGAAGCCGCCCACGGTGATCCAAAGGCGACCGGATACGCTGAGTCGAATGAAGACAGCGACACATCGACATTGCGTGTGATCGTCAGCAGACAGGAGATGCCCTCGTGACCGTCGTCGGGCCGTTCGGACTGCACGTGCGGGACCAGGCTCTTGAGGCCGATGTCCAGTCGGGCCTGGCCGCTGTCGAGGCGGGGCTGCTCGAAGCCACCAAGAGCGACGTGCCCTTCATCACGGATGCCGCCCAGCACCTCGTGCGCGCGGGCGGCAAGCGGTTCCGCCCGCTGCTGGTCATGCTCGCGTCACAGTTCGGCGATCCCGACGCGCCGGGAGTCGTCCCCGCCGCCGTCGTCGTCGAACTGACGCACCTGGCCACGCTGTACCACGACGACGTGATGGACGAGGCCGACGTGCGGCGCGGGGTGCCCAGCGCCAACACCCGCTGGGGCAACTCCGTCGCCGTCCTCACCGGCGACTTCCTCTTCGCCCGTGCCTCCCACATCCTGGCCGACCTCGGCCCCGAGGCCGTCCGCATCCAGGCGGAGGCCTTCGAGCGGCTCGTCACCGGCCAGATCCTGGAGACCGCGGGCCCGCGCGACGGCCGCGACCCGGTCGACCACTACCTGGACGTCCTCAGCGGCAAGACCGGCTCGCTGGTCGCCGTGTCCGGCCGCTTCGGCGCGATGATGTCCGGCGCCGACGAGCGGACCGTGGACGTCCTCACCCAGTACGGGGAGCGGCTCGGCATCGCCTTCCAGCTCGCCGACGACGTCCTCGACATCGCCTCCGACTCCCACGAGTCCGGCAAGACCCCCGGCACCGACCTGCGCGAGGGCATCCCGACGCTCCCGGTCCTGCGGCTGCGCGCCCAGGCGGCGGCCGACGGCAAGCCCGACGACCTGGAGCTCGTCGAGCTGCTCGACGGCGACCTCGGCGACGACGCCGCCCTGGACGAGGTGCTGCGCCGGCTGCGCGCCCACCCGGCGCTGGAGCAGGCCCGCCAGGACACCGTGCACTACGCCCAGGCGGCGCGCGCCACACTCGCGCCGCTGCCCGAGGGGTACGCGAAGTCCGCGCTGGAAGAGCTGTGCGACGCCGTGGTGCACCGCGCGGGCTGAGAGACTGCCCGTGGTGGCCTGCTCCGGGCCTCGCCGCGGTGTCCCAGGCCTCGCGGTGGTGCGCGGGACGTTGACGGCACGTCATCCGGTGGGGCGTACCCCTACTGGATGACGTAGGCGCCCCTCCCGGTTGTCATACCGGAGCAGTACGTGGAGTTGATTCCCCGGGCTGACGCTTCGGACCGTCTGATTTGGTCAGATGGTTAACAACGGAAGCCGCCGACCACGGAGGTAGGGCACACCATGGCACCGAACGACAGCGCAGAGACCACCGGCGAGGCCACGAGCACTGTCGTGGGCCGCCGGAAGACGGCGCGCTACATCGTCCCCGTCGCGGTCGCGGGGGTGGCGGCCGCGACCATCGGGCTCGTCCCGGCGCTCGCCAGCACCGGCGACCCGGACCTGCCGAAGATCAGCGCACAGCAGCTCATCGAGAAGATCGCCGCTTCGGACGAGGAGCAGCTCTCCGGCACGTTCAAGATCAGCACCGACCTGGGCCTGCCCCTCGACGGCCTCGCCGGCTCGCTCGTACCGGGCGGCGCGGGCGGGGACAAGGAAGGCGGCGCGGCGGCCCCGCAGGACAAGCTCATGGAGCTGACGTCCGGCACGCACACGCTGCGCGTGGCCGCCGACGGCCCGGAGCGGCAGAAGCTCTCCATCCTCGGGGACGCGTCCGAGTACAGCCTCATCCACAACCAGGGCGAGGTCTGGGCGTACGACAGCGCGTCCGACGAGGTCTACCACGCCGAGGCTCCCGAGGGCCGGGACGGCGACGGGCGCGCGGAGAAGGCCCCGAAGGCACCCGAGGGCGCTCCGGCCACCCCGAAGGACTTCGCCGAGCAGGCGCTCGCGGCGGCCGGGGACACCACCTCGGTCACCGTGGACGGCACGGCGCAGGTCGCCGGGCGGGACGCGTACCAGCTGCTGATCAAGCCGAAGCAGTCCGGTTCGACGATCGGCTCGGTCCGCATCGCCGTGGACGCCGAGAACGGCGTACCGCTGAAGTTCACCCTGTCGGCGGCGAGCGGCGGCAAGGCCGTGGTCGACGCAGGGTTCACGAAGGTCGACTTCTCCAGGCCCGCCGCGTCCACGTTCGACTTCACGCCGCCCAAGGGCGCCGAGGTGACCGAGGCCGACGAGCTGGAGACCGGCAAGGACGAGCACGGCGCGGCGCAGAAGGCGCTCCCCGGGCAGCTCGCCGAGTTGGACGGCTTCGAGGGCCTCAACGTCATCGGCGAGGGCTGGACCTCGATCGCCGAGATCAGGACCCCCGGCGGCACGGGTCTCCCCGCGGCCGGCTCGGGCGACGTCCCGGCCGAGGCGCAGGGCTTCCTCGACGCGCTCGGCGACAAGGTCACCGGAAAGTTCGGTTCGGGCACGGTCTTCAAGACGCGCCTGGTCAACGCCCTGCTGACGGACGACGGCAGGGTGTACGTCGGAGCGGTGACGAAGGACGCGCTGGTCCGCGCCGCCGACGCCGCCAAGTAGGACACCCCGGCGCCGCCCGTCCTGCCGGACGACCGGCGCCGGACACCCCGCCCCGTCGCACACCGTGCGGCGGGGCGGCAGTGCCGCAGGGGTGCTGCCAGCCGCGCGGACGGGAGAGGTGCGACCGGGATGACGACGACGGGGACGGCCGGGGCGGCGGGGGAG
>NZ_JAAXYC010000032.1 GCF_018619185.1 Streptomyces sp. McG3
AGATGGGTATAAGAGACAGGGGACAGGCGGGGCGCCGGCCTCGTGGGAGGAGCGGATGGACGCCACCCACGCGGCCGGGCTCGCGCTGCTGCTGGACGGTCTGGAGGCGGCGGCCGGAGCCCGGCCGGGCGGGGTCAGCCCGCGGTGCCGGGCCGCCTCCTCCCGCACCCGGGTCTCCTGGGCGGGGCGCGGACCGGGCGGCGGGGTCGCCGAGAGCAGCACGGCTCAGCCCTCCGTCCGGAAGCGGGACCTCGAACCGTCCGCCAGCTCCACGGTCAGCTCCGTGCCGTCCAGCCGCACCTCGCTCACCGCGGGGCCCGCCGACGCCGCCTGGTAGACCGAGGCGAAGACGACGTGCGCTCCATCGGCCGTGAAGTCGACCCGGGTACGGGTGCGCTGCGGGTCGTCCGCCGGACCGGGACCCGGCAGGGTGAGGGGGCGCACCGGCACTCCGGCGCTCTGGGTGTGCCAGCCGTGCAGCGTCTCGTCCCCGTACCAGTTGGTGCGCACCGGGCCCGCCGCCTGCACCTGCACGTCCAGTGCGGTGCCGGGCCGCAGTTGGGCGGTGACGCGGGGGTCCTCCCGGCCGGTGACCTCCACCGTCAGGAGGTCCACCAGATAGCACGGGCCGACGGCCACCCGGCGGACCGCCCGGACACCCTCGTACGCCTCCGTCACCTCGGCGGTCACCGAGACGGCGTCCGCCGCCGTCAGCGCACCGGCGCACTCGGCCTGCTCGGCGCCGTCCACCCGGAACGCGGGGTGGGCCGCCGTCGAGGTGTACAGGTCGCGGAACTCCGGGTGGGCGTACGGCACCTGGCCCGGGTCCGGCTGCCACGCGGTGGTGTCGCCGTACAGATACAGGGAGAGCTTGTCCCGGTGGCCGTGCGATCCGCCGTGCGGGCCGAAGTCCACCAGGGCGTGGATGCCCGCCGCCCGCAGCACCGCGTACCCGGTCGAGGGAAACACGGTGACCGGGGCGGCAGCGGCCCGACGGGGGAGCGGCGGCCCGGCGAACCAGCCGCCCAGCTCACGGTCGAGGGCGTCGTCCGCGTCGCCGAGCTCCGCACGGACCCGGTCCGCCACCGCGTCCAGCGCGTCCGACGGCACCGACTGCGAGGCCAGCGCGATCAGCTCCAGCCACTCGAGGCCGAGGACGTCGCGCCGGTAGGGGCCGTCGTGCAGGGCGGGCAGCACACCGCCCGGCGTCGCGACGGCCGCCAGCACGTCCGTCATTCCCGCCAGCACGCCCACCACGTCGGTCGGCAGGGCGGACGGGGCGGTGGAGCGCAGCGCCAGCAGCGCCGCCCGCAGCACGAAGCCGTGGTAGTAGGTACTGCCCTCCCACTCCCAGCCGTCGTCCGCGACGGCCACGCGCAGATGCGCGTACAGCCCGTGCTCGCCCTCCAGCCAGCACCCGGCGCCCTCCCAGGGCGTGGACCGGACGGCTGCCGCCGCCCGGCTCGCCGCGACGCCGGCCGCGTTCAGCCACGCCGTGTAGTTGGACGCCAGGTGCCCCTGCGCGGTCAGCACGTCCCGGGCCTCCAGCGCCGCTTCCTCCAGCGCCTCCAGCAGCGGCAGCACCGCCGCCAGGTCCCCGGTCTCCTTCTCCGCGAGGGTGATCACCGCGTGCCCGACGTTCACCGCCCAGATGGCGTCCGTCAGCGCCTGGTGGAAGAGCCGGCCGCGCAGCATCCAGGCCTGCGCCTCGCTGTGCCGGTCGGCGGCCAGCTCGGCGTACAGGCCCGCGTACTCGCCCAGCCGCTCCACCGCCTCCGCCCGCTCGCCCCGGTGCGCCAGCACCCGCAGATGACGGGCCCAGGCCTGGTGCGACAGGACCAGCCACGCGCCCCGCACCGCGTCGGTGTCCACCCGGCAGCCGTGCGCACACCGCGCACCGCCCTCGGGGAACACCCCGGCGAGGAGATCGCCGTGCTCCAGCTCCACCCCGTGCGCCGGGCAGACGTGACCGTGCCACCAGCCGCCGCGCTCCCGCGCGATCCGCCTCAACGCGGCCATACGCCACCGTCGATGTCCGTCGTGGTCGCCGTCAGGAAGCCCGAAGCGGGCGAGGCCAGATGGACCACGGCGGACGCCACGTCCTCGGGGGTGCCCGCCCGGCCGACCGGGATGCCCGCTTCCATGGCCTCCTGCGCCGCGGGCGCGGTGAAGGTGTCGTGGAACGCGGTGCCCTTGATGAAGCCCGGCGCGACCGCGTTGACCGTGATGCCGGTCCCGGCCAGCTCCTTGGCCAGGCCCTTGGTGAAGCCGCGGATCCCGGCCTTCGCGGCCGCGTACGCCACCGAGCCGGGGCCACCGCCGTTGTGCGCGGCGAGCGAGGACATGGTGATGACGCGTCCGGCCGGGGACCGCGTCAGATGCGGCAGCGCCGCCCGCACCGTGCGGAACGTCGAGGACAGGTTGGTGGAGATCACCCGGTCGAAGTGTTCGTCGCTCATCTCGGCGATGGTCGAGCGGCCGACGAGGTGACCGGCGTTGCAGACCAGGATGTCGAGTCCGCCGAGAAAGCCGGCCGCCTCCTCGACCAGCCGGTCCACGTCCGCGGTGACGGTCGCGTCGGCGGCGAACGCCTTGGAGCGCCTGCCCAGCGCCTCGATCGCCGAGACCGTGTCGGCCGCCCGGTCGGCGGAGGAGTGGTAATGCACGGCGACGTCGGCGCCGGCCTCGGCCAGCGCGAGCGCGATGGCGCGGCCGATGCCGTGCCCCGCCCCCGTCACCAGCGCGCGGGAGCCCTGCAGATCAGCAGACATGGGTGAAGCCCTTTCGGTTTCCGGCCGCCGGGGGCCGGATTCGGTGCCCGGCCACGCGGGGCCGGGGGCCGGTCACTTGAGACCGGCGGTGGCGAAGCCCTGCACGAAGTAGCGCTGGCCGATGAGGAAGAGAAGGACCATGGGAAGGGTGGCGAGCGTGGTGCCGGCCATCAGGAAGTGCCACTGGGTGCCGTTCTCCGTCTTGAAGACGGAGAGCCCGACCTGGATGACCCGCAGACTGTCCGTCCGGGTCACCAGCAACGGCCACAGGAAGTTGTTCCAGGACGACTCGAAGGTCAGCAGCGCCACGGTGGTGAGGGCCGGCTTGACCTGCGGCGTCATGATCCGGGCGTAGATGCGGAACTCGCCGAGGCCGTCGAGGCGGGCCGCCTCCTCCAGCTCCACCGGCAGATCCAGGTAGAACTGGCGGAAGAGGAAGACCGCGAACGGCGTCACCGCACCCGGGATGATCAGGGCCCACCAGGTGTCGAGCCAGCCGCTCCCGCCCTGACCGAGGATGTCGTTCCCGCCGGCCAGCGGCATGAAGCGGACGATCAGGAACTCCGGCAGCACCTTCGTGTACGTCGGGATCATCAGCGCCGCGATGAACAGGTAGAAGATCACGTCGCTGCCGCGGAACCTGATCCGCGCCAGCGCGTACCCGGCCATGGAGGCGACCAGGACGTTCAGCACGGTGTGACTGATCGCGATGATGAAGCTGTTGCGGGCGTACGTGGCGAACGGGGCCGCCCGGAACGCGTCGACGTAGTTGCTGAACTGCCAGCTGCTGGGCAGGAGTCCGGCGTCCTGGGAGGCGATCTCCACCGGCGACTTGAGTGAGGTGATCACCATCCAGACGAACGGCACCACCATCAGCAGGGAGATCACCGACAGCGTGATGTAGAGCGCGATCCGGCCCGGGGACACCGGCCGCCGGGCGCCGCGCCCCCGCGGCTTCGCGGTGCTCACGTCCACCGGCTTCCGCGTATCAACTGTGGCCACGGGTGCCTCCCATGATCCGCCGGTTGACCAGGGTGAAGCCCATCAGCAGCACGAACAGCACCAGGGACTGGGCGCAGGCGTATCCGACGCGGAACTCCCGGAAGGCGGACTTGTAGATCTCGTAGGTCATCATCGTCGTGCTGTTGGCGGGGCCGCCGTCGGTGAGGATGTAGATCTGGTCGAAGGACTGGAACGCGCTGATCATCGACGTGATGAGCACGAAGAAGGTGGCGGGCTTCAGCAGCGGCAGCGTGATGGAGAAGAACTGCCGGACCTTCGACGCGCCGTCCACCGACGCCGCCTCGTACAGCTCCCTGGGGAGGGACTGGAGCGCGGCGAGATAGATGAGCATCTTCATGCCGATGCCCTGCCAGATGCCGACCAGGATCACCGAGGGCATCGCCCACGTCGTCGAGGAGAGCCAGGCCGGGCCGTCGATGCCGAGGAACGACAGCAGCGCGTTGAGCAGGCCGTTGCCCGGGTTGTAGATCCACAGCCAGACCAGGGCGATGGCGACCGTGGCCGTGACCTGCGGCAGGAAGACCGCGGTGCGGAAGACGCCACGGGCCTTGAGGCCGGTGTGCAGGGCCATGGCCAGCAGCAGGCCCAGCAGCATGCCGAACGGCACGGTGAAGAAGGTGTAGACGACGGTGTTGACGATGGACTTGCGGAAGACCGCGTCGTCCAGCATGTCCCGGAAGTTGTCAAGCCCCACGAACTGCGGCGCGGTCAGCACGTCGTACTTCGTGAACGCCAGGACCACCGCGGCCAGTACCGGCAGGCCGATCCACAGCGAGGCGTGCAGCAGCGCGGGCGCCACCATGAGCATGCCCGCCCGGCGCCGTCGGCGTCCGGGGCCCGTGGGGGTCCGGCGGGTGCGCCGGGTCGGCGCCGATTCAGGAGGTGCGGGCGGCCGCACGGGCCGCGCCTTCAATACGGATGTCGCTCCCACAGTGACGGGTCCTCACATCCGGCCGATGGCGGCCTCGGCGAGCCGGCCGAGCTCCGCGATGGCGTCCTTCGCCGACTGGTCGCCCACGATCGCGGGCTCCAGCGTCGGCACGATCTTCTCGCGGATCTCCATCCAGGCGGCGGTGCCGCCCTCGGACGCCGCGTGCTCAAGGTTCTTCAGGGAGAGGTCGACGAACTGGTTCTCCTTGACGTAGGCGGTGTCGCTGAGATCCCGCAGCCCGGGCACCGAACCGCGCTGCTGCGCCGCGCCGAGGATCGATTCGGGGGTGGCCAGCCACTCCACGAGCGCACGGGCCGCGGCCGGGTGCCGGGAGCTCGCCGACTGGCTGACGAGCGTGCCGCCCTGGAGCATCGCGGGCCTGCGGTTGGCCAGGACGAACGAGCCGAGCTTGTCCTGCTCGATCAGCTCCGGGCTCTGCTCCTTGACCTGGACCCACAGAGCGCTGGTCGTCATCATCATCGAGCCCTGGCCGGTCTGCACGTTCGACGGTGCTCCGACGTCGGTCTTGCGCGCGTAGTCGGCCGAACCGTCGGCCACCAGGTCCTTGAAGAACTGGAGGGCCTCCACCCCGCGGGCGTCGGTGAACAGCGGCTTCCTGCCGTCCGCGCTGAACAACTGGCCGCCGTTGGCGAAGAGGAAGGTCTCCCAGCACTGGCGCAGATTGATGGAGAAGGGGTCGAACCCGACCCGCCCCTTCGTCGTCAACTGCTTCGCGACAGCGCGCAGTTCGGACCAGTTGGCGGGCGTCTTGCGGATGCCCGCCTCGGCGAAGTGGTCCTTGCGGTAGACCACGATGCGGGTGTCGAGCACCACGGGCAGGGCGTACAGCTTGCCGTCGTGGCGCGAGGGCTCCAGCACCCGCTTCTCGTAGTCGTGGGTCTTCGCCAGCTTCTCGGGCAGCTCCGCGATCGCCCCCTTGGCGGCGAACGGCGGGATCCAACCGACCCCCATCATCAGCACGTCGGGCAGCAGGCCGCCCGCGAGTCCGGTGGTGATCTTCTCGTTGAGCTGGTCGTACGTGGTGTAGTCCACGTTCACCTTGACGTCCGGATACTTCTTCCGGAACCCGCCGAGGATGTCGCCCTCCAGGAGGGTCTTGCCCTTCGCGCCCTCGTAGATCGGGGTGAGGAGGGTGATCTCGCCCTCGGCGGGTCCGTCGGCGGAGCCGGCCGCGGAGGTGCCGGTGCCGGTGCCGCAGCCCGTGAGCGCGGCGGCGGTGCCCGCACCGATGGCGGCGAGCAGCGACCGTCTGTTGAGTTCCATGAGGCACCCCTTTTGAGGCGGAGTTTGTGGATCGATCCAGTGAGGTAGTCCCGGCCATGGCTGGGAAGTGCTGGTAAATCGATGCACTGAGACTAGGAATGCCGCCGGAGTGGCGTCAACAGCTGATGCACAACAATTTTTCGAGCAAGTTAACGGGTGTATCGGTAGAGAGACTTCAGTAAATCGATACACTAGGGTCGTCAGGGAGTTTCGAACCGGAGGTGGCATGAGCGGGGTAACGATCCATCAGGTCGCGGCGGCTGCGGGTGTTTCCGCGAGTACGGTCTCCAACGTCCTCAACGGGCGCACCGACCGTATGCAGGCGGCCACCCTGGCCCGTGTCGAGCAGACCATCGAGCGGCTGAGCTACCGGCCCAACCGTGCGGCGCGGATGCTGCGCACGGGCCGGATCAAGGTGATCGGTCTGATCGTGCCCTCCGTGGCGAACCCGTTCTGGGGGTCGCTCGCGCGGGAGCTGGAGGCCATCGCGCTCGCCGAGGGGTACCACGTGCTGCTCTGCAACAGCGAGCGCGATCCCGCACGGGAGCTCAAGTACGGCGAGGAGCTGTTGGCTGACGGGGTCAGCGGAGTGGTGCTCTGCTCCTCGCTGCCCTCTCTCGAACACGTCGAGCCGCTGCTCAGCCGGGGTCTGAAGATGGTCGCCTTCGACCGCACGGCCCAGGCGGGCGACCCGCCGTCGCTGGCGAGCATCAGCGTGGACAACGCCATGGGGGCGGAGCTGGCCACCCGCCATCTCCTCGAACTCGGCCACCGAAGACTCGCCTTCGTCTCCGGTTCGGTCAACAGCGTCAACCGCCGCGAGCGGCTGCGGGGATTCCGTGCCGCGCTGGAGGAGGCCGGGCTCGACCCGGCCGACGCCACGGTCTGGCCCGGGGCGGACACCAGCGAGTTCGGTGACAAGGACGCGGCCGAACTGGGCCGCAACGCCGCCCGCGAACTGCTCTCCGGGCCCCGCCCGCCGACCGCGTTCGTCGCGATCAACGACATGTGCGCGATCGGGATCTGCCGGGGCGCCAAGGACGCCGGACGCACCGCCGGGCGCGATGTGTCGGTGGTCGGGTTCGACGACATCCTGCTCGCCGATCTCTTCGAACCGCCGCTCACCACCGTCCGCCAGCCGCTGCCGGAGATGGCTGCGGAGACCTTCCAGCAACTGCGCGCCCGGATCGAGTCGGCGCCCTCGGCCGGCCGCTCCCTGCTGATCCGGCCGCGGCTGGTGGTCCGTGAGTCGACCGCGCCGGTGCCCGCGCCCGCGTCCCTGCCCGCGCAGGCGGACGCAGTGACGTGAGGGGGCGACCGCCCCGGCGGTGCGAGGGGCGTCGGCCGCCGACGCCCCTCCCCGTTCGGGCGCGGGCTCAGTCCGCCGAGGGCACCCAGCCCGTCGCCTCGATCCGGACGGCGTCCCGGGGCCGCTCCGCGTCGAAGACCGTGCGGAGGCCGTCGCGGACCCGCAGCCCGTCCACGTACGCGCCGCGTCCCACGTACAGCCGGTCGGTCGCGTAGCGCCAGCGCAGGCGTACGTCCCGGCCGCGCCACTCCGTCAGGTCCGCCTCCAGCCGGTGCCAGACGCGCCCCGACCAGCCGGTCACCGAGCCCGCCGGGTGCGGCTGCGGGTCCGGGCGGTGGCCGGGGCCCGGCGCGAGGGTGGTGAACGGCACCGGCTGCCAGTCCTGCCCCGTCGACGCTTCCAGGAAGAGCCCGTCGGACGTCGGTTCGGTGTCCCACCACAGCGCGCACTCCAGGCGGGCCCGTGCGGAGTCCAGACGCAGGGCGGGCAGGGTGAGGGTGGCGGTGGACGCGCTCGCCATCCCGGAGAACCACGCCGTACGCCCCCGCTCGGGCCGGACCGGAACGGCCCGCGCCAGCTGGTTGGCGGCCGCCACCCGGGGCGCACTGCCCGAGCGCCAGCTCCGCACCGGGTGGACGGAGTTGCCCAGCACGATGAGGAAGGTGTCGGTCGACGGGTCGAGCACCAGGCTGGTCCCGGTGAATCCGGTGTGCCCCGCACTGCGAGGGGTCGCCATCGCGCCCATGTACCAGTGCTGGTAGAGCTCGAAGCCCAGGCCGTGCTCGTCGCCCGGGAACGCGGTGTTGAAGTCGGTGAACAGCAGGTCGACCGACTCCTCGGACAGGATGCGGGAGCGGCCGTACACCCCGCCGTTGAGGAGCGTCCGGGCGAGGATCGCGAGGTCCCAGGCGCAGGAGAACACCCCGGCGTGGCCCGCCACCCCGCCGAAGCCGAAGGCGTTCTCGTCGTGCACCTCGCCCCAGACCAGCCCGCGATCGAGACCGGACCAGGGCGGCCGGGCGTCCTCGGTCGCCGCGATCTTCGGCTTCCAGGAGGCGGGCGGGTTGTAGCGGGTGCGGTGCATCCCGAGCGGGGCGGTGATCTCGTCGCGGAGCAGGGCGTCCAGCGGGCGGCCGGTGATCCTCTCCAGGATCAGCTGCAGCGAGATCAGATTGAGGTCGGAGTAGAGGTAGGCGCTGCCCGGGGTGCTCGCCGGGACCTCCTCCCACAGCATCCGGAGCTTCCCCTCCCGGGTCGGCTCCTCGTAGAGCGGGATCCACGAACGGAAGCCCGAGGTGTGCGTCAGCAGATGACGGACCGTGATGTCCTGCTTGCCGCCGCCCGCGAAGTCCGGGAGGTAGGAGGCGACCGCCGCCTCCAGCTCCAGCGCCCCGCGCTCGATCTGCTGGACCGCCAGGAGCGAGGTGAACAGCTTGGAGATCGAGGCCAGGTCGAAGACGGTGTCCTCGGCCATCGCGATCTGCTGGTCCGCCGGGAACTCCACCCCGGTGTCGGTCTTCTCGTCGTACGCGGCATAGCGCACCGCCTTGCCGATCGGCCGGTGCAGCGCCACCGTCCCGCCCCGCCCGGCGAGCAGGACCGCGCCCGCGTACCAGGGGTGCGCGGGGGAGTCGTCGAGGTAGGCCTCGGCGTCCCGGACGAGCTGGTCCAGCGGCCCCTGGAACAGCCCGGCGCGCGCGGCGCTCCCGCGCCGCAGCGTGGGCCGGTGTGCCCCTGACTCCATGCCCGCTCCCGTGTCCGCCGCTCCGTCCGCGGTCCCCGCTTGCGGCCCGCCCCGGCCGGCCGCGCCCGCGAGCGGAATCGGCGTCAGCGCGAGGGCACCGCCCAGCGCCAGTATCCCGCCGCCCAGCCGCCGCCGGGCGATGCCACGTCCGGCGGCGCGGGAGCCGGTGGCCAGGCCCCCGGCCGGACGTGGGCCGGTCGTGGATCCGTGGCCCCCGGCCGGCTCCGGGCCTCCTCGCGCGTCCCGGCCGTCCGCCGCCCGTCCGTCGTCCCGCATGTCCCCGGTCATCCGCAACTCCTTCCCGCGCCCGGCGTCCGGTCACCGGGCCGTGCCCGCCGTGCCGGAGCCCGCGCGAAAGTAACTTCCGAAATATCGCCGAGCAGTGAAAGTTCCTGCCGCCGCAGAGATTACTGTCACCCTCGCGCTCCCGGGCGCGTCCCGGCCCCCAAAGAATCTGACGCTGCATCAGAAAAAGCCTTCCCTCGGCCGCCCCGCTGCGGCATCCTGCCGCCCATGGAGACGGAACTGAGCCGCCAACTGGGAATCGAGCACGCCATCTTCGGCTTCACGCCGTTCCCCGAGGTCGCAGCGGCCATCACCAGAGCCGGAGGCTTCGGTGTGCTCGGGGCGGTGCGCTACACCGCTCCCGAGGACCTCGCGCGCGACCTGGACCGCCTGCACGGCCTCGCCGACGGCAAGCCCTACGGCCTCGACGTCGTCATGCCGGCCAAGAAGGTCGAGGGTGTCACCGAGGCGGACGTCGAGGCGATGATCCCGGCCGGGCACCGCGGATTCGTGCAGGAGCTCCTGGCCCGCCACGGCGTGCCCGAACTGGCCGAGGGGGAGGTGTCCGGCTGGCGCATCACCGGCTGGATGGAGGAGGTCGCCCGGAACCAGCTCGACGTGGCCTTCGACTACCCGATCAAACTTCTCGCCAACGCCCTCGGCTCCCCGCCCGCCGACGTCATCGAACGGGCCCACGACCACGGGGTCCTCGTCGCCGCCCTGGCCGGGAGCGCCCGGCACGCCCGGCGGCACGCGGAGGCGGGCATCGACGTCGTCGTCGCCCAGGGGTACGAAGCCGGCGGCCACACCGGTGAGATCGGCTCCATGGTGCTGGTCCCCGAAGTCGTCGAGGCCGTCGCCCCGCTTCCCGTGCTCGCCGCCGGAGGCATCGGCAGCGGCGAACAGGCCGCCGCCGGGATCGCCCTCGGCGCGCAGGGCGTCTGGCTCGGCTCCCTCTGGCTCACCACCGAGGAGGCCGACCTGCACTCCCCGGCCCTGACCGCCAAGCTGCTCGCCGCGGGCTCCGGCGACACCGTCCGCTCCCGCGCCCTCACCGGGAAACCCGCGCGCCAGCTCCGTACCGAGTGGACCGACGCCTGGGACGACCCGGCGGGGCCCGGCACCCTGCCCATGCCGCTCCAGGGGCTGCTGGTCGCCGAGGCCGTCTCCCGGATCCAGAAGTACGAGGTCGGCGAGCTGCTCGGCACACCCGTCGGGCAGATCGTCGGCCGGATGACCGGCGAACGCAGCGTCCGGGCCGTCGTCGACGACCTGACCCGCGGCTTCGAACGGGCCGTCACCCGCATGAACCGCATCGCCGGAAGGAGTGCCACGTGAACCAGCCGCCCAACGGCTTCTGGGCCCAGGCCGCCGCCGACCCCGACCGCACTGTCCTGATCGCCCCCGGCGGCGAGGAGTGGAGCGCGGGCCGGCTCCACGCCGACGTCAACCGCATGGTCCACGGACTGCGCGCGGCCGGGCTGCGCGAGGGCGACGCCTTCGCCGTCGTGCTGCCCAACGGCGTCGAACTCCTCACCGCCCACCTCGCCGCCTCGCAGGCCGGCTTCTACCTCGTCCCGGTCAACCACCACCTCGTCGGCCCCGAGATCGCCTGGATCGTCGCCGACTCGGGGGCCCGTGTCCTGATCGCCCACGAACGCTTCGCGGCCACCGCGACGGCCGCCGCCGACGAGGCGGAACTGCCCGCGACCCACCGCTACGGCGTCGGCACGGTCCCCGGCTGCCGCCCCTACGCCGAACTCCTCGAAGGCCACCCGGCCACCCCGCCCGAGGGCCGCACCCTCGGCTGGGTCATGAACTACACCTCGGGCACCACGGGCCGCCCGCGCGGCATCCGGCGCCCCCTGCCCGGCAAACTCCCCGAGGAGACCTACCTCGGCGGGTTCCTGGGCATCTTCGGCATCCGCCCGTTCGACGACAACGTCCACCTGGTCTGCTCACCGCTGTACCACACCGCCGTGCTCCAGTTCGCGGGCGCGGCACTCCACATCGGCCACCCGCTGGTCCTGATGGACGGCTGGTCCCCGGAGGAGATGCTGCGCCTCATCGACGCCCACCGGTGCACCCACACCCACATGGTCCCCACCCAGTTCCACCGTCTGCTCGCGCTCCCCGACGAGGTGAGGGCCCACTACGACGTCTCCTCCATGCGGCACGCCATCCACGGGGCGGCCCCCTGCCCCGACCACGTCAAACGCGCCATGATCGACTGGTGGGGGAGCTGTGTCGAGGAGTACTACGCGGCCAGCGAGGGCGGGGGAGCGTTCGCCACCGCCGAGGACTGGCTGAAGAAGCCGGGCACCGTCGGCAAGGCCTGGCCGATCAGCGAGCTGGCCGTCTTCGACGACGACGGCAACCGGCTCCCGGCGGGCCAACTGGGCACCGTCTACATGAAGATGAGCACCGGCGGCTTCAGCTACCACAAGGACGAGACGAAGACCCGGACGAACCGCATCGGCGACTTCTTCACCGTCGGCGACCTCGGCGTGCTCGACGCGGACGGCTACCTCTTCCTCCGCGACCGCAAGATCGACATGATCATCGCTGGCGGGGTCAACATCTACCCCGCCGAGATCGAGTCGGCCCTGCTCACCCACCCCGCCGTCGCGGACGCCGCCGCCTTCGGCATCCCCCACGCCGACCGGGGCGAGGAGGTCAAGGCCGTCGTCGAACCGGCCGAGGGCCACGAGCCGTCGGACGCGCTCGCCGCCGCGATCCTCGCCCACTGCGAGGAGCGGCTCGCCGGGTACAAACGGCCCCGGAGCCTCGACTTCATCGCCGCCATGCCCCGCGACCCCAACGGCAAGCTCTACAAACGGCGGCTGCGCGAACCGTACTGGGAGGGCTTCGAACGCCCGCTGTAGCGGCGACCGCGTCCGGGAGGGGCGGACCGCGCCCCTCCCGGACCGGGCCGAGGGCTTTCCCGGACCGGCCCACAGCCCTCCCGGGCGTGACCCGCAGCCCTCCCGGCTCTCGCCTACCGCCGCTCGTGCACCCGCACCACCCGCAGAGCCGGCGAGCGTGCGATGTCCTTCTCGCAGAACCGGGACGTCACCCAGCGCTCACCCGCGTACAGCCGGGTCTGGTCGCTGTGGTGCGGTGACTTCACGTTCTCCGACTGGGAGTACGTCAGCAGCGTCCGGGCCACCGGGCAGCGGCTGTCGTCCCAGCCGACCGCCTGGATGTAGCTGGAGCCTGCCGACACCTCCGGGTAGCCGCCGGCCGCCGCGTTCCACACCGGCTCGGTCTTGTTCCAGATGCCCAGCGACTCCGTCCCGCCGCCGATCGGGAACCGCTTGCCGTTCCGCACGACGAACTGGTGCTCGCCCAGCGGCGCGTCCAGCGCGATGCCCGCCGCCCGCAGCTCCGCCACCGCGTCCGCCAGTGCCCGGCCCACGCCGGGTGCGGCCGTGTTCAGGCCGCGCGGGGTGCGCACCGGGTCGGCCGGGTCGAACGGCGTCCTCCACAGCTCGGCGGCGGGTACCGACGACGCCTTCCGCCAGAACCGGTCGAAGAGCAGCGCGCCCCTGCTGTCGCTGTCCACGGTCCGGTCCCAGCGCCGCACCACCCCGCAGGCCGCCGACACGTCGACCGGCGTCCCGTCGGTGCCCACGGCCGTGCCGCCCGGCAGGGCCGCACACCACTTCGCCGTCCCGGAGGCGGCCAGATCCCCGGCGGGCGCACGGTTGGCGAACTGCTGCCGCTGGAGGTCCCCGACCCGGAGCCTGCCCCGGTCCGCCATCGACGCGACGTCCTCGACCGCGCCGCGCGTCCGCAACGACCGGGGCGTCGCGATCGTGCCGAAGACCCGCTCGTACCCGGCCAGCGGCCGGTCCGCGTTCGTCAGCCACGCGCTGTCGTTGGAGTTCTCCACGTACGGCTGGTTCTTCAGTACAGGCATCCGGCCCGGGCCGAAGATCCCCGGCCGCACCGCGTCCGGGTCGCTTCCCAGCGCGCAGTCCGCCCTCGACCCGTCCAGCACCGCGAGGCCGGACGCGGGGTAGGTGGCCCGGCCCAGCGGGGTCGAGCAGCGCTCCGCCAGCTCGTCCGTGATCCTCGGCAGCACCTGCGACTGGGCGAAGAACGAGTGCCCCGCCCGGTCCGCGGCGATCGTGTTCACCCACGGCATGCCCTGCGACCGGTGCAGCGCACGCTCGACGTCACCCGTGGAGCGGGCCTTGCCGAAGCCCAGACCGGTGTCCGCCATCCGCAGATTCGTCGCGTTCGGGTCGTTCAGCGCGTACGCCGTGCTCGCCGTCCACGGCAACGGCAGCCCCGCGCCCATCGAGGTGACCACCGGCCCGTAGCGGGTCCACCACTGGGTGCGGGTCACGTCGGCCCCGCCCTTCACCGGGACGCTCACTGTCCGCTTCGTCATCCGCTCCCGCTCGCCGTCCACCAGATAGGCGGTCGGGTCGGCCGGATCGAGGGTGAGCTGATGCAGGTTCAGCGTGACGCCCGTGGCGACCGTATGGCTCCACGCCACATCGGCGTTGTGCCCGATCGAGATCGTCGTCGAGCCCAGCAAGGACGCACCCGACACGTTCAGCTCGCCGGGGATCGTCTGCTGCGCCTGCCAGAAGCGGCGCCCGCCCTGCCACGGGTAGTGCGGGTTGCCGAGCAGCAGCCCGCGCCCGTTCACCGTGGTGGAGCCGCCGAAGGCCACCGCGTTGGACCCCATGTCCGCGTTCTGCGTCGACAGCAGCCGCTCCGCCGCCGTCGCCGCCTCCTCGGGCGTGACCCCGGCCGCCGGGGGAGCGGCGGTCGGCGGCCGGGCGGCCGTGATGCCGTCGATCCCGCGCCCCTGGCCGCCGAGCACCGCCAGCGCGTAGCCGCGCGCCGCCACGTCCAGCGCCGTCACCGGGCGCACCCAGGACGCGCCCCGGCAGGCCGGGTCGGTGATCCGGTTCTGCGCGATCCACGCGTTGTACCCGGCGGCGAACCCGCGCATCGTCTCCTTGACGTCCCGGCTCGGACCGGCGGGCGCGGGCTCCTTGAGCAGCTTCTCCACCGTGCCGGAGTCCCGGACGCCCCGGAAGTACAGGTCGCTGGAGAGGTTCGTCGCCGCCGAGGAGAGGGAGTAGTCCGTGGCGGCGTCCGGGCCGAAGAACCTCGACCGCTCCCCGCGCACCGTGAGGAAGCCGTCCGCCAGCGTGCACACCTGGTCGGCGGCCTGCGCCCAGCCGGTGCCGAACCCCAGCCGCGCGTAGTCCTTCGCCACGATGTGCGGAATGCCGTACTCCGTGTACCGGATGACGGCGGAGAGACCGCCCCCGGACGGGTGCCGCGACCCGGGGGCCCCGGACGCGGCGGCCGGCGGCAGCGAGGCCGACACGGTGAACAGGGCGAGACCGGCGACCCCGAGCAGTCTCAGACGGTTGCGTAACGTCAAGGTGTTCCTCCCAGCGGTACGGGTGGCACGGCGGCCGGTCCGGACCGTCCGAACGGCCAAGCGCCACTCAGCCAGGGAGCCCCGGGAGCTGTCAACCGTCTGGTCGGTATCCAGCCTCTTGACCCCCGGGGGCCGGGCCGCACAGGATCACGCCATGACAGGTGTACGCAGCAGCACAGTCGACGGCGTCCTCACCCGCAGCGCCCGGCGCAGCCCCGACCGGACCGCCGTGCGGTACGCGGGCCGGGCCTGGACCTACCGCTCCCTGGACGCCGCCGTCTCCACGGCCGCCGCCGTCCTCACCGAGGAGCACGGACTCGCCCCCGGCGACCGGGTGGCCGCATACGCGCACAACTCCGACGCCTATCTGATCGGCTTCCTCGCCTGCGCACGGGCCGGGTTCGTCCACGTACCGGTCAACCAGAACCTCACCGGTGACGACCTGGCCTACCTCCTCGACCAGTCCGGCTCCTCCCTCGTCCTGACCGACCCGGACCTCGCCGCGCGGCTCCCCGCCGGACTCCCGGTGCGCGCGCTGCGCGACGACCCCGGCTCGCTGCTCGACGCCCTGGAGGCGGAACGGGCGTTCACCCCCCTGCTCCCGCCCGCCTCCGACGATCTGGTGCAGCTGCTGTACACCTCCGGGACCACCGCGCTGCCCAAGGGCGCGATGATGACGCACGGGGCCCTGGTCCACGAGTACGTCAGCGCGATCACCGCGCTCGGCCTCGCCGCGGACGACCGGCCCGTGCACTCCCTGCCGCTCTACCACTCCGCCCAGATGCATGTGTTCCTGCTGCCGTATCTGGCGGTCGGCGCGGAGAACACCATCCTGGACGCCCCGGACGCCGCCACGATCTTCGACCTCGTGGAAGCGGGGGAGGCCGACAGCCTGTTCGCTCCGCCCACGGTCTGGATCGGCCTCGCCAACCACCCGGAGTTCGCCGGCCGCGACCTCTCCGGTCTGCGCAAGGCGTTCTACGGGGCCTCGATCATGCCCGTGCCCGTCCTGGAGCGACTGCGCGCACGCCTCCCGCACCTGGCCTTCTTCAACTGCTTCGGTCAGAGCGAGATCGGCCCCCTGGCCACCGTGCTGGGCCCCGACGAGCACGAGGGCCGGATGGAGTCCTGCGGCCGGCCCGTCCTCTTCGTGGAGGCGCGGGTCGTCGACGAGAAGGGCGAGGACGTCCCCGACGGCACCGCCGGCGAGGTCGTCTACCGCTCGCCCCAACTGTGCTCCGGCTACTGGGACAAGCCCGAGGAGACGGCGGACGCCTTCCGCGACGGCTGGTTCCACTCGGGCGACCTCGCGGTCCGCGACGCCGAGGGCTTCCTCACCGTCGTCGACCGGGTCAAGGACGTCATCAACTCCGGCGGCGTCCTGGTCGCCTCCCGTCAGGTCGAGGACGCGCTCTACACCCACCCCGCCGTCGCCGAGACCGCCGTCATCGGCCTCCCCGACGACCGCTGGATCGAGGCCGTCACCGCCGTCGTCGTCCTGCGCGGCGAGGCGGACGAGAGCGAACTCGTCGCCCACGCACGCGAGAAGCTCCCCGCCTTCAAAGCGCCCAAGCGGGTCGTGTTCGTGGCGGCGCTCCCGCGCAACGCCAGCGGAAAGATCCTCAAGCGGCAACTGAGGGACGAGCTGGCCTGAGCCCGGTCGCCTGTTCGGTGCGCAGCGCCGTGGCGGTCCGGGTCCGGGCGGCCCGGCCGGCGGGAAGCAGCGCACCGAGGACGCCGATGAGCAGGCCGCCCCGTGCCAACGGGAGCAATTCGGCGGCCCTGTACACGGCGACGACGGAACCGGGAAGACGCGGCCCCACGCTGTCGCCCATCGCGGGAAGGACCCAGCCGTGCAGGCCCACGCCGAGAGGCACACCCAGGCCGGCTGAACAGCGCCGGCCCTTCGCCCCGCCCCGCCACTACAGCCGCCCCGCCTCCACGATCCGCCGCAGGAACCGCTGCGTGCGCTCCTGGCGCGGCGCGCCGAACACCTCCTCGGGCGTGCCGCGTTCCAGCACCACCCCGGCGTCCAGGAAGCACACCTGGTCGGCGACCTCGCGCGCGAACGCCATCTCGTGGGTGGCGATGACCATCGTCATGCCGTCCTCCTTCACCTCCCGTACGAGACCCAGCACCTCGCCCACCAGTTCCGGGTCCAGGGCGGCCGTGACCTCGTCCAGGAGGAGCAGCCGGGGGCGTACCGCCAGCGCCCGGACGATCGCGGCCCGCTGCTGCTGACCGCCGCTGAGCCGGTCCGGGTACTCGTCCGCCTTCGCCCCGAGCCCCAGCCGTTCCAGCAGCTCCCGGGCCTCCGCCTCGGCCCGGGGCCGGGTCAGCCCGTGGACGCGGCGAGGGGCCAGGGTGATGTTCTGCAGGACGGTCAGATGCGGGAAGAGGTTGTACGCCTGGAACACCACGCCGATCCGGCGGCGCACCGCGTCCGCGTCGGCCCGGGGATCGGTGATCTCCTCGCCCTCCAGCCAGATCGCCCCGTCGTCGATCTCCTCCAGGAGATTGGCGCAGCGCAGCAGGGTCGACTTCCCGGACCCCGAAGCGCCGATCAGGGCGGTCACCGTGTGTGGGGCGACCTCCAGATCGACGTCCCGCAGCACCGGCGACGCCCCGAACGACTTGCGGACCGCCTCCATCCGCAGTACCGGAGAGGCTGATTCCGGCGCCGGTGGCACGCTCATACGATCCCTCCCTGGGCCCGCCGCCGGTCCATCCGGGCCGTCACCCAGTCGGTGAGCCGGGTCATCGGGATGGTCAGCGCCACGAAGACCAGACCCGCGACGACGTACGGGGTGTAGTTGAAGTCCTTGCTCGCGATGATCTGCGCCGCGTACACGGCGTCCACCGCCCCGGCGATCGAGACGAGCCCGGTGTCCTTCTGGAGCGACACCAGGTCGTTCAGCAGCGGCGGCACCACCCGGCGCACCGCCTGCGGCAGCACCACGAAGCGCAGCGCCTGCCCGCCGCTCAGCCCCAGCGATCGCGCCGCCGCCCGCTGCGAGGGGTGCACGGACTCGATGCCGGCCCGGAAGACCTCGGCGACGTACGCCGAGTACGTCAGTACCAGCGCACCGCCGCCCAGCAGCACCGGATCGTTGGTCACCCCCTCCAGCCGCAGGGCGGGCACCCCGAACACCACCATCAGCAGGCAGATGATGAGCGGCAGCCCCCGGAAGAAGTCCGTGTACGCGGTGGCCAGGGCCCGCACCGGGAAGAACACCGGCCCGCGCAGGGTGCGCGCCACCGCCAGCAGCAGGCCGAACACCAGGACGGCCGCACCGCACACGGCCAGCAGCCGGAGGTTCAGCCACAGCCCCTCCATGACCTGCGGGAAGGCGACGCGCGCGTAATGGGCGCTGAAGAACGTCTCCTTGGTACGGGTCCAGCCGGGCGAGCCGGTGATCAGCAGGAACAACACCGCGCCCGTCACCAGGGTGCTGGCCGCGGCGATCGCGGTGGCCCGCCGGGTGCGGGCCCGCCGGTACCGCTCGCGGGCGATCCGGCGCTCGGAGGGGACGTAGCCGTCCTCGCGGACGGCCGGCGTCTTGTACAGGGTCACTTGAGCACCGGCGCGTCGACGGCCTCGGAAAGCCACTTCTTCTCCAGGGCGGCGAGCGTGCCGTCGTCCCGCAGGGCGTCCACCGCACCGCTGACACAGGAGGTGAGCGTGCTCTCCCGGTCCAGGACCAGACCGAACCGCTCGGAGTCACCGGCGGGCGCGGCGAACTGGCCCACCACCTCGGCCTCCGGCACCTCGGCCCCGGTGATGTAGAAGGCGGTCGGCAGGTCCACGACGATGGCGTCCACCTGTCCGGTCTTCAGCGCCGATTTGGCGAAGTCGTTGCGCTGGTAGACGGCGGGCTTCTCGCTCGGCTTCACCAGGTCGGTGATGAAGTCGAGGCTGGTGGTGCCCACCTGCGCGCCGAGCTTCACGTCCTTGAGGTCGGCCACCCGCGTCGCCTTCGCGGCCTTCGACGACTTCAGCGCGACGACGGCCTGGCGCACGTCGTAGTAGCCGGAGGAGAAGGCGACGGCCTTCTTCCGCTCCTCACTGATGGAGACCTGGTTGATGTCGAAGTCGAACTTCTTCGCGCCGGGCGCGAAGGCGCTGTTGAACGGTGTGTGCTGCCACACCACCGCGTCGCGGTCGTAACCGAGCTCCTTCGCCACGGCGTACGCCACCGCCGACTCGAAGCCCTTCCCGTTGGACGGCTCGTCGTCGGAGAACCAGGGGGCGTACGCGGGCTTGTCGGTGCCCACGGTCAGCTTGCCGGACACCTGGGTGGCGAGCTTGCCGGGAGCGCAGGACGCCGACGTGCCGGCGGCCCTGTCCGGTGCCTTCTCCTCCGCTTGCGGGGCACAGCCCGTGAGGGCGGCCGAGAGGGCGACGGCGGAGCAGAGGGCGGTGACCAGGGACCGGTTGGCGAGATGTATAGCGGGAGACTGACAGTGCCCGGCCCTCCCTGTCGAGACTTCCCGGCAGCTGTCCGCATCGTGGGAACGGGTGTTGCGATGGTGTGAACACGCCGGTCAACGGTGCCGTCTCAGCCCGTGCCGGGCTCCCGCAGATCCACGATCCGCCGGATCTTGCCCACCGAGCGTTCCAGCGACTCCGGATCCACGATCTCGACGCTCACCGACACCCCGACGCCGTCCTTCACCGCCGCCGCGATGGCCAGGGCGGCCTTCTCCCGGTCGGCCGCCGTGGCGTCCGCCCGCGCCTCCGCCCGGACGGTGAGCGCGTCGAGCCGCCCCTGCCGGGTCAGCCGCAGCTGGAAGTGCGGGGCGACGGCCGGCGTACGCAGCACGATCTCCTCGATCTGGGTGGGGAAGAGGTTCACCCCGCGCAGGATCACCATGTCGTCGCTGCGGCCGGTGACCTTCTCCATCCGGCGGAACGTCCGCGCCGTCCCCGGCAGCAGCCGCGTCAGATCCCGGGTGCGGTAACGGATCACCGGCATCGCCTCCTTGGTCAGCGAGGTGAAGACCAGCTCCCCCTCCTCGCCGTCGGGCAGCACCTCACCGGTGAACGGGTCCACGACCTCGGGATAGAAGTGGTCCTCCCAGATGTGCAGCCCGTCCTTCGTCTCCACGCACTCCTGCGCGACCCCCGGGCCCATCACCTCGGAGAGCCCGTATATGTCGACCGCGTCGATGGCGAACCGTTCCTCGATCTCCCGGCGCATCCCCTCGGTCCACGGCTCCGCGCCGAAGATCCCGACCTTGAGCGACGTGGAGCGCGGATCGACGCCCTGCCGCTCGAACTCGTCCAGCAGCGTCAGCATGTACGAGGGCGTGATCATGATGATCTCGGGCCGGAAGTCCTGGATCAGCCGGACCTGGCGTGCGGTCATGCCCCCGGACGCCGGGATCACCGTGCAACCGAGCCGTTCGGCCCCGTAGTGCGCCCCGAGCCCGCCGGTGAACAGCCCGTATCCGTAGGCCACATGAACCTTGTGGCCGGGCCGCCCGCCCGCCGCCCGGATCGAACGGGCCACCACGTCCGCCCAGGTGTCCAGGTCCCGTTCGGTGTACCCGACGACCGTCGGACGCCCCGTCGTGCCGCTGGAGGCGTGGATCCTGCGCACCTCGTGCTCCGGCACCGCGAACATCCCGAAGGGGTAGTTGTCCCGCAGATCCGCCTTCACGGTGAACGGGAAGCGGGCCAGATCGGCGAGTGACCGGCAGTCCTCGGGCCGCAGCCCCGCGCTGTCGAAGGCGTTCCGGTAGAAGGGGACGTTGTCGTACGCGTGGCGCAGCGTGGACCGGAGCCGCTCCAGTTGCAGGGCCTCCAGTTCGCCACGGCCGAGCCGTTCCGCCGCGTCCAGCATGGCCGTCATCCGGGCCCTTCCCTCCGAAACAGGCGGCCAACACGTGACGAACGGGCCGCAAGGGGGCGACCGATCATTCGGTCGATCTTCCTGGGAGCAGTAATTCAGGCGGCCGGGGGTGCTGGCAAGAGGTACGCGGGGTTCGCGGCCGATCAGCCCGCGGCGAAGTCCGGTGCGCCCGCTCACGGCTTCCTGTTTGGATGGGAGCATGCCGATCTTCTCCGCGCACGACACGACCCCGCTCGCCTGTCACCTGGTGGGGGAGGGGGAGCCGCTGATCTGCCTGCCCGGCGGGCCGATGCGGGCGAGCGCCTATCTCGGTGACCTCGGAGGGCTCGCCGCCCGGCGGCAGCTCGTGTCGCTGGACCTCCGCGGCACCGGCGACTCCGGTGTGCCCGAGGACCCCTCGACGTACCGCTGCGACCGCCTCGTGGACGATGTGGAGGCGCTGCGCGAACACCTGGGCCTCGACCGGATCGACGTACTGGCGCATTCCGCCGGGGCCGACCTGGCCCTGCTGTACGCGGCCCGCCACCCGGACCGGCTGCGCACCCTGACCCTCGTCACGCCCAGCACCCGGGCCGTGGGCATCGAGATCAGCGACCAGGACCTGCGCGAGGCCGCCGAGTTGCGGCGCGACGAGCCCTGGTACCCCGAGGCCAGGGCCGCCCAGGAGGCGCTGCTCGCCGGCGGACCGTTCGCCGAGCTGTGGCCCGCCGTCCGGCCCCTCACCTACGGCCGCTGGGACGCGGCTGCCCGCGCCCACGCCGAAGCCTCCGCCGGGCAGACCAACGCGGAGGCACGCGGCCACTACGCCGGAGAAGGGGGCCCCGACCCCGCCGCCACCGCCGGGGCCCTGCGCGCACTGGCCGTGCCGGTCCTCGTCCTCGCCGGGGAGTACGACGGCCATCCGAGCCCGGACCGGGCCACGGAGCTCGCCGCGCTCTTCCCGGGCGCCGAGTTCGTCGTCCAGCGGGGCGCCGGGCACTTCCCGTGGCTGGACGACCCGGGAGCCTTCGCCCGTACGGTGGAGGCCTTCCTCGACCCCGACATCCGTACGGTGCAGGCGGGCGGGGTCCGGCTGGCGTACCGGGTGTGGGGCGAGGAGCCGTCCCCGCCCGTCGTCCTGCTGCACGGCCGGGCGGGCTCCAGCGGGACCTGGACGCGGATCGCGGAGGACCTGGCCGCCGACCACCGCGTGTACGCCCCCGATTTCCGGGGCCACGGGCTGAGCGACTGGCCCGGCCGCTACTCCTTCGAGATGTTCCGCGACGACCTGCACGCCTTCCTGGAGGCCCGCAACCTGGCCGGCGCGACCGTCGTCGGGCACTCCATGGGCGGGGTGGCCGCCTACCTCCTGGCCCAGCGGGAACCGGGCCTGATCGGCCGGCTCGTCATCGAGGACGCGCCGCCCCTCCACCCGCTCGACCCGCCCCGGCCGCCCTCCGTCCGCCCGGAGGGCGCGCTCGACTTCGACTGGCCCGTCGTCCCCGACACCGACGCCCAGCTGGGCGACCCGGACCCGGCCGTCCGTAGGCGGTTCCCGGACATCACCGCGCCCACCCTCGTCATCGGCGGCGGCCCCACCAGCCACATCGACCAGGGGCATCTCGCACAACTGGTCCGGGCGATACCGGACGCCGAGCTGGTCACCATCGACGCCGGGCACCTGATCCACACGGAACGGCCGGAGGAGTTCCTCGCGGCGATCCGGTCGTTCGGGCTCGCCTGATCCGGCCGGATGCGGCCAAGTCCACCGGCGGCGGGAGTTGTTGCGCGGCTTCCGATGAATGATCCTGAGAAGCACGGCGGTAGGGGGACGAGGCCGCGCGGAACGAAAGAAGGGACGGCGCGTGCTCACCGAAGCGGAATTCCGGACCGATGCCCTTCAGCCGAGCGACCGGTTCGCCTGCTGGCAGCAGTACATGAACAACGTCATCGCGCCCATGGAGATCACCAGTTCCCACGCCGACGACTTCTGGGCCGACCACCGGCTCCTGCGCATAGAGGACACCCTCCTGTGGCCCGCCCGCCTGCACGCGTCCCGCTTCCGGCGCACGCCCCGGCTGATCCGGCAGTCGGACCCGGGACTGCTCCACATGACGCTGGTGCTGCCCGGCAGCGGGACCATGCACGTCGAACAGGGCGGGGTGCGCAGCGACGTCGCAGCGCACGACCTCTACTTCCTCGACACGTCCAGACCCAGCGGCGTCAGGACCGACGACGAGCCGATCGTGGGGGTGGGCGTGGACATCCCCCGGTCGCTGCTGCCCCTTCCGATGAACACGTCCCTGGACGAGGTGCTGGGCCGGTGCCTGTCCGGCCGTCACGGCTTCGGCGCGCTGCTCACCCAGTTCGTCACCCATCTGGTGGACCGGGCGGACGACTACGGTCCCGCCGACGTGGCCCGGCTGCACCGGGTCCTGCTCGACCTGGCGGCCGGACTGCTCGCCGGCGAGCTCGACCGGGAGACGGTCCTGTCGCCGGAGTCCCGCACCCGCAACCTCGTCCTGGCCATCCGCTCCTTCATCGGCAGCAATTTCCACGACCCCCGGCTCACCCCGGGGGCCGTCGCCGCCGCGCACTACATCTCCACCCGGCAGCTGCACCGGCTGTTCCACCGGGAGGGCACCACGGTGGCCGACCTCATCCGGAGCCGCCGCCTCGAACGGGCCCTCCTGGACCTCGCCGACCCCCGCCTCGTCGACACCCCGGTGCACACGATCGCCGCGCGTTGCGGCTTCGGCGCCCCCGCCCACTTCAGCCGGGTGTTCAGGGCCGCCCAGGGCATGTCCCCCCGTGACTACCGCGAGGCCAGGCTTCGGGAGCGAACAGACCCGGTGCGCTGAACGGCCGGGAGTACCGGGGCGAGTTCCTCCTCTCCTCTGCTCACCGCGGACGCGGTCCGACCACGTGACAGGTCAGGACGCGGCCGTCGCCGGTGCCCAGGAGGAGGCGGCCGGGGCCGGTGACGGTCAGGTCGGTGGGAATGACGGGGACCCCGCGAACGTGGACGTGTCCTCGGGCGCTGAGCGTGCCGGTCGTCGCGTCCAGGGCCAGCAGCTCACCGTTGCTCAGGGCCACGAGGACGGTGCGGGTGGAAGGGTCGCTGTTCCGGACCGAGCGGGCAAGGGCTTGAGGGGGCGGACACAGGAGCGGCAACCGGGCGCCGGAGGGGCCGGCCCCGGCCCGGCGCGGACCGGAGCTGTGGCGGACTGTGCCCTGAGTCCGGTCGGTGCGGACGGATGGAGTCCGTGAGAGGTGCGAAGACCTCGGCGGCCTCGGGCAGTGTGGGGTCGGGCGCACGGCGCACCCCCGTGGCGACGGGCGCCCGACACTCACCAGTCTGCGGATCACCACCCGCTCTGTCCTTGACGATCGGCGACCGGGCGTTGACCATCAGCGCCCGGGCCGCTTCCCGCGGAGGCCCCCTCGCAGTGCCCGCACCTCGCAGCGCCCGCCGTCCGCAGTCCCGAGCGATCCCGGCAGTGGCCCGTCAGGGCCGGTCGGCCCCCGCCGCCACCGCTTTCGCCCAGCGGTAGTCCGCCTTGCCGCTGGGCGAACGCTGGATCCGGTCGGCGAGCACCAGCGCGCGGGGGATCTTGTAGCCGGCGAGCCGGGTCCGGCAGTGCGCCTGTAGCTCGTCCAAGGTCAACGCGCTTGCTTCCTTCCGCAGTTGGACCACGGCGGCGACCCGGTTGCCCCAGCGTTCGTCGGGTACGCCCGCGACGAGCGCGTCGTACACGTCCGGATGGGACTTGAGCGCCTGCTCGACCTCCTCCGGATACACCTTCTCGCCCCCGGTGTTGATGCACTGGGAGCCCCGGCCGAGCACGGTGACGATGCCGTCCGCGTCCACGGTCGCCATGTCGCCCAGCAGCACCCACCGCTCCTCGCCCCTGCGGAAGAAGGTGGCGGCGGTCTTGGCCGGGTCGTTGTAGTAGCCGAGCGGGACATGCCCGCGCTGGGCGATGCGGCCCGGCTCGCCCGGGACCACCGGCTCGTAGGTCACCGGATCGACCACGGCCGTACGGGCGTTGACCTGCACCCGGAACCCCTTCTCCGGTCCCGAGTCGGCGGTGGCCGTGCCGTTGAAACCGGACTCGGAGGAGCCGAAGTTGTTCAGCAGCATCACGGTCGGCACGAGCGCCTGGAACTCCGCCCGCACCGAGTCCGACATGATCGCCCCGGAGCTGGACACGGAGAACAGCGACGAGCAGTCCGTCCCGCGCAACGACCCCTTCAGGCAGTCGATCAGCGGGCGCAGCATCGCGTCGCCGACCAGCGAGACACTGGTGACCCTCTCCTTCTCGATCGTCCGCAGCACCTCGGCGGGCACGAACTTGCGGTGCACGACGACGCGTTGTCCGAAGTTGAAGCCGATGAAAGCGGTCAGCGTCGAGGTCCCGTGCATCAGTGGCGGGGTGGGGAAGAAGGTGATCCCGTCACCGCCCGCGGCGACCCGCTCCGCCAGCTCCTGCGGCGCCTTCACCGGCTCGCCGGTCGGGGCGCCGCCGCCCAGGCCGGAGAAGAACAGGTCCTCCTGACGCCACATCACGCCCTTCGGCATCCCGGTCGTGCCGCCGGTGTAGATGATGAACTGGTCGTCGGCGGAGCGGGGTGCGAAGCCGCGCCCGGCCGCGCCCGACGCCTCCGCCTCGGCGAACGGCACGACCGGCACGGCCGGTGGCGCGGCGGGGTCGGGCCCCACCCGGATCAGGTGGCGCAGGCCCGGGGCCTGCGGGGCGGCCGCCGTGACCCGCTCGTCGAACTCGCCGTCGAAGACCAGCGCCGCCAGGTCAGCATCCCGGTAGAGGTAAACCAACTCCTCCTCGACATAACGGTAGTTGACGTTCACCGGAACGATCCGTGCCTTGAGGGCTCCCAGCACCGTCTGGAGGTATTCGACCCCGTTGTAGAGGTGCAGCCCCAGATGCTCGCCCGGCCTGACCCCCGCGTCGATCAGGTGGTGGGCGATCCGGTTGGCGGCGGCGTCCAGCTCCGCGTACGTGAGCCGCCGCTCCGCACCCGTACCGGGGTGGTCGACGTACAGGAGCGCCTCGCGGTCGGGCACCGCGTCGACGACCGATTCGAACAGGTCGGCAAGGTTGTACTCCACCGTTCCTCCTGACCCCGGGTGACTGGCGACTCGGCCGTCATTAGAGCGCCGGGCGGCACAACTGGGAAGGGGTGGCGTCGAAACAATCTGACGAGCTGTCAGAAATCTATTGAACTGCGTCCCCTCCTCCTGCAACCTGTTCCAGTCTGGAGAACAGGAGTCGGTCATGGGCGGTACGGAACACCTCACCGTGCGGCGCGAAGGCGCCACGCTGGTGCTCACCTTGAACAGACCACAGGCCAGGAACGCGCTCTCGTTGCCGATGCTCGTCGGCCTGTACGACGGCTGGCTCGCGGCCGACGCGGACGACACGGTCCGCTCCGTCGTCCTGACCGGAGCGGGCGGCGCGTTCTGCGCCGGGATGGACCTCAAGGCGCTCGCGGGCGGCGGAATGGAGGGGGAGGAGTACCGGGACCGGATGACGGCCGACCCGGACCTCCACTGGAAGGCGATGCTGCGCCACCACCGCCCGCGCAAACCGGTGATCGCCGCCGTGGAGGGCCCCTGTGTCGCGGGCGGCACCGAGATCCTCCAGGGCACCGACATCCGCGTCGCCGGAGCGGGAGCCACCTTCGGGCTCTTCGAGGTCCGCCGCGGCCTCTTCCCGATCGGCGGCTCCACGGTCCGGCTGCCCCGTCAGATCCCCCGCACCCACGCCCTCGAAATGCTCCTCACCGGCCGCGCGTACACCGCCGACGAGGCCGCCGCCATCGGGCTCATCGGCAGGGTCGTGCCCGACGGAACAGCCCTGGAGGAGGCCCTCGCCGTCGCCGAACGGGTCAACGCCTGCGGGCCGCTCGCCGTCGAGGCCGTCAAGGCCTCGGTCTACGAGGGCGCGGAGCTGACCGAGACCGAGGCGCTGGCCGCCGAACTCAAGCGCGGCTGGCCCGTGTTCGCCACCGAGGACGCCAAGGAAGGCGCACGCGCGTTCGCCGAGAAGCGCCCGCCCGTCTACCGACGTGCCTGAGCGCACGGCACTCGGCTTCCCGCCCCAGGCCCTCTCACCAAGGAGGCAGTAGCCATGTCCGACGTCCTCAGCGCCCCGCTGGTGGTCGAATTCCCCTTCACCCGCTCGCTCGGGCCCGTCCAGAGCGCCTTCCTCACCGGACTGCGCGAACGCACCGTCCTCGGTGTCCGCACGGAGGGCGGCACGGTGCTCGTGCCGCCCGTGGAGTACGACCCCGTCACCGCGAACGAGATCGGCGACCTCGTCGAGGTCGCCCCCACCGGCACCGTCACCACCTGGGCCTGGAACCCGGACCCACGCCGTGACCAGCCCCTCGGCACGCCCTTCGCCTGGGTGCTCGTCCGCCTCGACGGGGCCGGCACCGCGCTCCTGCACGCACTCGACGCGCCGGGCCCGGACGCCGTGCGCACCGGCATGCGCGTCCGCATCCGCTGGGCC
The DNA here is from genome assembly GCF_018619185.1 of Streptomyces sp. McG3. GTDB lineage: Bacteria > Actinomycetota > Actinomycetes > Streptomycetales > Streptomycetaceae > Streptomyces. The sequence goes on from NZ_JAAXYC010000032.1 coordinate 27,131, forward strand.
GCGACGCGCACCGGAGCCATCACCGACATCGCCTGCTTCGAACCGTACGACGGCGAGCCCGGCAGCCCCGAACCCGCGCCGCACACAGGGGAGTTCACCGACCCCGTCACCGGCATCGTCACCCCGGCCCGCCTCGACTACGTCCACACACCGGGCCGCGCCCAGAGCGCCTACCTCACCGCCCTCGAAGGCCACCGCACCGTGGGCGAACGCTGCCCCGCCTGCCGCAAGGTCTACGTCCCGCCACGCGGAGCCTGCCCCACCTGTGGGGTCGCCACCGCCGAACAGGTCGAGGTGGGCCCGCGCGGCACGGTCACCACCTTCTGCATCGTCAACATCAAGGCCAAGAATCTCGACATCGAAGTCCCGTACGTCTACGCCCACATCGCCCTCGACGGCGCCGACCTGGCCCTGCACGGGCGCATCGCCGGAATCCCGTACGACCAGGTGCGCATGGGGCTGCGCGTCGAACCCGTCTGGGTGGAGGGCGCCCGCCACCCGGACCACTACCGGCCCACCGGGGAGCCCGACGCCGACTACGACACGTACAAGGAGCTGGTGTAGATGCGGGACGTGGCCATCGTCGCCTTCGCCCAGACCGCACACCGGCGGCGCACCGACGAACTCTCCGAGGTCGACCTGCTGATGCCCGTCCTCCACGAGGTGCTCGGCGCGACCGGCCTCAAGGCGAACGAGATCGGGTTCACCTGCTCCGGCTCCGCCGACTACCTCGCCGGGCGGGCCTTCTCCTTCACCATGGCGCTCGACGGCGTCGGCGCGCATCCGCCCATCTCCGAGTCCCACGTCGAGATGGACGGGGCCTGGGCCCTGTACGAGGCGTGGGTGAAGATCCAGACCGGCGAGGCGGACACCGCGCTCGTCTACTCCTACGGCAAGTCATCGCCCGGCCGGGTCCGCGACGTCCTCACCCGCCAGCTCGACCCCTACTACCTCGCCCCGCTCTGGCCCGACTCGGTCGCGCTCGCCGCCCTCCAGGCGCAGGCCCTCATCGACGCGGGCGCCACCGACGAAGGAGCCCTCGCCGAGGTCGCCGCCCGCAACCGCACCGCAGCCGCCGGCAACCCGAACGCCCAGCTCACCGGCGACGTCCCCGCGGGCGACTACCTGGTGCACCCGCTGCGCACCGGCGACTGCCCGCCCATCGGCGACGGGGCCGCCGCCGTGGTCCTCGCCGCCGGGGACACCGCCCGCGCCCTGTGCGCGCGGCCCGCCTGGATCCGGGGCATCGACCACCGCATCGAGGCGCACGGCCTCGGCGTCCGCGACCTGACCGACAGCCCCTCCGCGCGACTCGCCGCCCAGCACGCCGGAGCCTTCGAACGGCCCGTCGACACAGCCGAGTTGCACGCCCCTTTCACCTCGCAGGAGGTCGTCCTGCGCAAGGCCCTCGGGCTCGGCGACGACGTCCGCGTGAACCCCTCCGGCGGTGCGCTCGCCGCCAACCCCGTGATGGCCGCCGGGCTGATCCGGCTCGGCGAGGCCGCCGCCCGCATCCACCGGGGCGAGTCCGACCGGGCGCTCGCGCACGCCACCTCCGGCCCCTGCCTGCAACAGAACCTGGTCGCCGTCCTGGAAGGGGAGAGCGCTCATGCGTAAGGAGCCCGTCGCCGTCGTCGGCATCGGCCAGACCAAACACGTCGCCGCCCGGCACGACGTGTCCATCGCCGGACTGGTCCGCGAGGCCGCCGTCCGGGCGCTGGAGGACGCCGGACTGACCTGGAGCGACATCGACGCCGTCGTGATCGGCAAGGCCCCCGACTTCTTCGAGGGCGTCATGATGCCGGAGCTCTACCTCGCCGACGCCCTCGGTGCCGTGGGCAAGCCCATGCTCCGCGTCCACACGGCGGGCTCGGTCGGCGGCTCCACCGCGCTGGTCGCCGCCAACCTCGTCGCCGCCCGCGTACACCGCACCGTCCTCACCCTCGCCTTCGAGAAGCAGTCCGAGTCCAACGCCATGTGGGGCCTCTCCCTGCCCGTCCCCTTCCAGCAGCCACTGCTGGCCGGGGCGGGCGGCTTCTTCGCCCCGCACGTGCGCGCGTACATGCGGCGTACCGGAGCACCCGACGAGGTCGGATCGCTCGTCGCGTACAAGGACCGGCGCAACGCGCTGAAGAACCCCTACGCGCACCTCCACGACCACGACATCACCCTGGAGAAGGTCCGGGCGGCCCCCATGCTCTGGGATCCGATCCGCTACTCCGAGACCTGTCCCTCCTCCGACGGGGCCTGCGCCATGATCCTCACCGACCGCGACGGCGCGGCCCGCTCGCCCCACCCGCCCGCCTGGGTGCACGGCGGGGCCATGCGCAGCGAACCGACCCTGTTCGCGGGCAAGGACTTCGTCTCCCCGCAGGCCGGCAAGGACTGTGCCGCCGACGTCTACCGGCAGGCCCGCATCACCGACCCGCGCCGGGAGATCGACGCCGTCGAGATGTACGTACCGTTCTCCTGGTACGAGCCGATGTGGCTGGAGAACCTCGGCTTCGCCGAGGAGGGCGAGGGCTGGAAGCTCACCGAGGCGGGCGTCACCGAACTCGACGGCGACCTTCCGGTCAACCCTTCGGGCGGTGTCCTGTCCACCAATCCCATCGGCGCGTCCGGCATGATCCGCTTCGCCGAGGCGGCCCTCCAGGTGCGGGGGAGAGCCGGGGAGCACCAGATCGACGGGGCCACCAGGGCGCTCGGCCACGCCTATGGCGGAGGGGCCCAGTTCTTCGCCATGTGGCTCGTCGGAGCGGAGCCCCCGCCCGGCTGAGGGAGAGCGGTGGGCCCGGTCCCGCGCGGCCCGGGCCCGGCTCCGCAACGTGAGCCGGGACACGTAACATGGCAGCATGTCCTTCCTCCGCCGCCGTAGCGCCGCAACACCCGCGGGCCCGGACTTCGACGTCCTGGCCATGGACCCCGGGGACTGGCCCGGCAACCTCGGCGCCGGTCTGCTCCCCGCCCCCGACGGCAGCTGCCAGGGCGTCTTCCTCCGTTACGACCTGTACGGCGGCCGGGGCCCGGCGATGATCATCGGCAATCTCCCGGAAGGCTCGCCCGCCCGTGAGACCGAGGAGGGCCAGGTCCCCTTCGAGGTGGCCCAGCTGCTCCTCGCCCTGGAGAACGACGAGCCGATCGAGGTCGTCAGCTCCGAGGACGTCCCCGTCATGCAGGGCGACAACCTGCTGATCGTCCGCCGCGTCAAGCTCTCCGAGAGCCGTATCGCCTGCGTCCAGTTCGACCGCAGCGACGGTGTCCTCGTGACCATCGCCAGCTGGGACCGGCCGATCACCGACGATCTCTACACCCTGCTCAAGCCCCTGCCCGCAGAGTTGTTCCAGCAGGGCTGAAACGTCCCTGCGCAAGGCCGCCCGGATTGGTCCGGGCGGCCTTTTCCGTTGTCCGGGCGGGTATCCGGCCCTACCCCGCGCCCGGGTGACCGGCGGTCCGAGCGGTAGGGCTAAGGTAGAAAGCGAAACGACTGTTCAAGTTGTAGCGATCGTTCAAGTTGATGGATCGTTCACCGCGAAGGGTCGTCCCTACGCCTGCCTTCCGGAGGTCCGCGCATGACCAACCCCTATGGCGTCCTGTTCCGGACGCCCGGATCGAGGGCCTTCACCGCCGCCGGGTTCGTCGCCCGCATGCCCCTGTCCATGGCGGGCATCGGCATCATCGCGATGGTGTCCCAGATGCGCGGTGACTACGGTCTCGCCGGAGCCGTCTCCGCCACCTTCACCCTGTCCATGGCCCTGTGCGGTCCGCGGATCTCCCGGGCGGTCGACCGCCGGGGCCAGAGCCGGGTGCTGCCGCCCGTCGCCGGACTGAGCGTGATCGCGCTCGGCGCGCTGCTGCTCTGCGCCCGGTACGACGCACCCGCCTGGACCCTTTTCGGCTGCGCGGCGGTAGCCGGCGCGATGCCCAACATGGCGGCGATGGTGCGTGCCCGCTGGACCCACGCCCTCAAGGGCTCCGGCCGGCTGCACACCGCCTACTCGCTCGAATCGGTCGTCGACGAACTCACCTTCGTCGTGGGTCCCGCACTCTCGGTGGCCCTGTGCACCGCACTGTTCCCCGAGGCGGGGCCGCTGGTCGCCGGGGTACTGCTGATACTCGGCGTCCTCATGTTCGTCCCGCAGAAGCGCACCGAGCCGCCGGTGGTCCGGCCCGCCGACGGCCACCCGCGAAGCGGCTCGGCGATCCGCGGCGGAGCACTCCGCCTGCTGGCCCTCACACTCGCGGCCGGCGGCGCCATCGTCGGCACCGTCGACGTCGTGAGCGTCTCGTTCGCCGAACAGCAGGGCTCACCCGCCGGCGCGGGAATCGTCCTCTCGGTCTACGCGGCCGGATCCGCCGTCGCCGGGCTGGTCTTCGGGACGCTCAAGCTCACCACGCCGTTGCCGCGGCTGCTCGTCATCGGCACCGCCGGGACGGCGCTCACGACCCTTCCCCTGCTGCTCGTCGGGGACATCGTCTCGCTGTCCGCTGCCGTCTTCCTCCCGGGCCTCTTCTTCGCGCCTACCATGATCGTGGTGATGGGGCTGGTGGAGAGGACGGTGCCGCCCGCCGCACTCACCGAGGGCATGACCTGGGCCATCACCGGACTCAGCGTGGGCGTCGCGTCCGGCGCCGCGGTGTCGGGAGCGATCGTCGACCGCTTCGGTCCCGGCGGCGGCTTCGCCGTCGCCGTCGCCGCGGGCGTGGCCGCCCTGCTGACGGCGGTGTGCGCCCGGCGTCCGCTGGAGCGCGGTCTCCGGGAGCGTACGGACCGCGAATCCGGGGAACCGGCCGAGGCTCCCGGAAGGCCCGCGCACTGACCGGGGGCCCGTGCCCCCGCACACCCGCCGTCCCATCCGCCACGACGCCCGGAGGCACCGTGCACGCACCGCAGACCGACGGACGCCTGCTCAAAGGCGAGCGACGGAAGGAGGAACTGATCGAGGCCACGCTCCAGGTGGTCGCCCGGGAAGGAGTCGCGGGCGTCAGTCACCGGGCGGTCGCGCGCGAGGCGGGCCTGCCCGCCACCGCCGCGGCCTACCACTTCACGAGCATCGACGACCTGCTCACCGGCGCGCTCACCCGCTGCATGGAGCAGGACGCGGACCGCATGCTCCGGCTGGCCGAGGAGACCGACGGCGGCCCCGAGGGCATCACCGCGCTCGCGGAGCTCCTGGCACAGGTCGTCAAGGGCCCCGGACGGCTGCTCGCGGAGTACGAGCTGTACCTGCTCGCGGCCCGCCGCCCGGAGCTCCGCGGCCCCACCCGGCACTGGCTGGAGGCCATCGCCGCGTACGGCCGCCGCTACACCGACGACCCGGTCCGGGTACAGGTGCTCAAGGGCGTCATCGACGGCCTGCTGCTCCAGGGGCTGCTGACCGACACCCCTCCGACAGCGGCGGAGTTCGAGGCGGTGCTCCGGCACGTCCTGCTCTGAGCCCCCGCCCCGTACGTTTCCGCCACCGGTCGCGGCCCGCCGTCCGTTCCTCCGTACGGCGGGCCGCGTCCCGGAGAACTACACCGGGCTGCCCGCGAGTTGGGCCATCATCCGGGTCACCTGCGCTGCCGAGGTGCCCAGACCCGTGGGGCCGCTCAGATGCCAGGGGGTGTCGTTGCCCCGTCGCAGGTCCTCCTCACGGTAGCGGCGGCAGCCCCGGTGCCAGATCAGGATCCCCGCGATCCAGTGCTCGAGCTCCCGCACATAGCCCTCCAGGATCTCCCGGGCCTCGGCGTCGAGGCCGAAGTCGTCGTACAGCAGCGGGAGTTCGACCTCGGCGACATGCAGGAACTGCCGCAGCCGCGAGTTCATCAGGTCGTGCACGATCGCCACGCCCGTCGGATAGTCCACGCCGAAGAAGTTCTGCACGACCAGGACGCCGTTGTGCACCTCGCCCTCGTACTCGATCTCCTTCTGGTACGAGAACAGATCGTTCATCAGGCACGCGTAGTCCGCCGCCGCGTTCTCCAGGGAACGCATCGGACCACTGCGGTAGACCTCGGCAGGAACCTTCCTGCCGTGCCCGAGCCGGCACAGGCTCATCGTCAGGTCCGAACCGAACGTCGCCCGCCGCATCTCGATGTAGTCCACCGGATCGGGGATACGGTTCTGCGCCTGGTTCGCCAGCTCCCACAGCCAGCTCTCGGTCATCGACTCGATCGCCGTCCGGAAGGTGCGCCGCCCGCTCAGGTCCATCGGGGCGGCCGTCCTGTGCCACAGGTCGCCCAGACTCCGCTCCAGGGCGTTCACCGGCTCCGGCGTCCCCCCGCCGTCCAGCGGCATGAACAGCGACAGCCGCTCGTTGGCCAGCCGTGCTCCCGCCAGGTCCCGGGCCCGCCCGTGCACGACCGGGAACCAGTCGTCGCCGTACGTACCCCAGGCCAGCCACCCCGAGGACAGGTCCAGTTCGTCCGGGGTCGCGTCCGGATCCAGCCCCGCCGCGCACAGCGGCAGGTCGATCGCGACGATCCGCCGCTCGTCCCAGATGTGCGAGCCCGGCACGCCCGGCTGGGCCTCCAGGATGCCCATCCGCCGCGCCCAGTCGACGATCCGGACCCGGGCCCCCTCCAGGTGCGGGCTCAGCGTCGTTCCGAACGGCAGGTCGAAATCCGGCAGCAGGGAGGGGCCCACGTGCTGGTACGGCACATGGCTCTGGCTGCGGGCCCGCGCGGTCTCCGAGCGGAGCGTGAACCTGATGGAGGCGGCGGACATGCCGAAGCCGGCCACGGCCTCGCCCGCGCCGCCGCCGTTCATGTAGCGGCTGGAGCGCATGTGCCACTCGTGGCCGCCGGACTGCCAGTCCTGGAGTCCCTTGACGTACGCCAGCACGGCCGTGGTCTGCGCCGGGTCCAGGCCCTTCTCGGCGCAGAGCGGGCCGAGTTCGGTCAGTGCGGTGTTCTCGAACTGCTGGAGCCGTGAGGTCAGCAGGTCGTTGACCGCCTCGGCGGCCTCCTGCGTGGAGCAGCCGAGGAACTTCTCCAGCACCAGCACGCCGTTGCTGTTCTCCCCCTCGTCCTCCACCTCGCGCTGGTAGGAGAAGAGGTCGTTGCGCAGGTGCACCCCGTCGGAGAACGCGTCCCGCAGCACCCGCAGCGGGCGGGCGTCGGCGACCGCGGCGGGCACCTCGGCGTTGGCCGCGTACTCCACCAGACCCGCCGACCAGGGCGCGCCGCCCACTTTGCGGCGCATCTCGATGTACTCGACGGGGTTCGCGATGCGGCCCTCGTGGATGTTGGCGAGCTCCCACAGGGACTCGTTGAGGAGGTTCTCCGTCGCTTCCGCGAACCGGGCCCGCCAGGCGTCCGACATCGAGGGGACCGTGCGCGCCCACAGATCGGCGAGCCCCGCCTCGACGGGGTTCTCGGGCTCCGGAGTCGGGGCGCCGCGCTCCATCGGCATGAAGGCGGGCAGGCGGTCCAGATACCGCTTGCCGCCCTCCCGGTCGGGCGTGCGCTTGAACAGTTCCAGGAAGTGGTCGTCGAAGAAGAAGACCCACACGTACCAGTCGGTGACCAGCGAGAGCGCCTCGGCCGAGCAGTCGGGGTGGGTGTAGGCGCACAGGAGGGCGTAGTCGTGCGCCTCCAGGTCCTTCTCCTCCCAGATGCCGGATCCCTCCAGCATCCCCATGGAGCGGGCCCACGCCCGGGTGTGCGTGCGTGCCGCCTCCACATGAGGGTTGAGCCGCGCCGGATACGGAACATAGAAGTCCGGCAGTGAGAAGGGCTGTGCCATGTGCGTCAGGCCTTTCCAGAAGCCTCCACGCGGGGAAACGCGCGGACCGGTGGTGTCCGCGCAGCACTACCCTTCGGCCATACGGAGCACGCACGACGGCGAATAGTCACATGATCGCAGCGTCTGTGCGTGCTCGGAAGGCGGTCGTTCGTCAGTCGGTCGTTCGGGAGCCGGTCGCTCAGTAGGCGGAGTCGACGTTGTCGATCGAGCCGTACCGGTCCGCGGCGTAGTTGGCGGCGGCGGTGATGTTGGCGACCGGGTCGGTGAGCTTCTTCGGGGTGCCCTTGACGTGGTAGGTGTCGAAGGTGGGCTGGATCACCTGGAGGAGGCCCTTGGAGGGAATGCCGTTCTGCGCGTTGATGTCCCAGTCGTTCACGGCGTTCGGGTTGCCGCTGGACTCGCGCATGATGTTGCGGTGCAGCCCCTCGTAGGAGCCGGGGATGTTCTTCTTCTCCATGATGTCGAGCGACTCGCGGATCCAGCCGTCGAGGTTGTTCGCGAACTTCTTGGGCGCGGGGGCCTTGCGCTCGGTGGAGCGGTTGGCGGCCTGCTTCTCGGAGCGCGCCTCTGCGGCGTCCTTCTCCGCGGTCGCCTTGCGGGCGGCAGCGGCCTTCTTCGCGGCGGCTTCCTTGGCGGCGGTCTCCTGAGCGGCCTTCTTGGCCGCCGCGTCCTTCGCCGTGGGGATGCCCGCGGCGGCGACCGGCTCCACGGAGATGGAGGACCGGGTCGCCGTGGTCTGCGCCTCGCTCGGGCCGCCGGTGGCGGCTATGGCGCTGACGGAACCGGCCGCGACGAGCACGGCGGTGGCGATCTTGTGCGAGCGGGTGATGCGCAGGGTGGAGATGCGGGGCATGCGTGAGCTCTTCCTATGGGGGACGGGCTTCGCGGCCTTCGCGCCGCGTCGGCAGGAACCGGGATGTCCGGGCCGCGGCCGCCGGTGGGCGATCGACGCTGGCTCGTACTCGGTGCTTGCCGGGATCCATGGTTAGCGGGCACCGACATAGGAAGCAATGACCGCCTTTACTACTCTTCATCGTGAGATGCCAATTTATGAGCCATATGGGCGGTTCGTTACGCCGGACGAGAGGTATCGCGCCTACTACCGGAGGTCGTAGGTGACGTGGGTCTCGTGGCGGGCCTCACCCGCGGGGGACCCCGGGGCGGCACAGGGTCAACGCCCGGTCACGGGGAGATACGGCCCGGAAGGGCTCTCGTCGCCGCACGGGCCTCGGGCGGCTTCGGCCCAGGAGCGTCGGCGTCAGCTCGGCCGGGCGGTGGCGGACAGGCCCCGGAACGCACGACAGCGCGCCGCGGGACCGGTGTGTCGGCACCGGTCCCGCAGCGCGCTTCTTCTTCACAGTGGTCTGATCACTGTGGTTCTCGGCAAGGCGGGCCGTATCCCCGCTTCGTCGTCCGGTCTCAGCGTGTGCCGACCGCGGCCCGCACCGCCCGCCGCGCCATGGCGCAGTCGTCGTGCAGCCTCCGCAGCAGCAGCCGCTGCTCCTCGCCCGAGGAGAGCGCGCCGGGCCGGTCGGCCCCCGCACCCGCCGCGGGCGCCTCGCGCATGGTGCGCTGGACCGCCGTCTCGTAGTTGCGGATCTCGCGGGTCAGCACCAGCATCAGGTTCACCAGGAACGCGTCCCGCGCGGCCGGTCCCCTGGCCTGGGCCAGCTGGCTGATCTGGCGTCGCGCCACCGGGGCGTCGCCCAGCACCGCCCACAGCGTCGCCAGGTCGTACCCCGGGAGATACCAGCCGGCGTGCTCCCAGTCGACGAGCACCGGCCCGGTCGGCGACAGCAGGATGTTGGAGAGCAGGGCGTCCCCGTGGCAGAACTGCCCCATGCCCTGCTTGCCGCCCGCGTGGGCCAGACCGTGCAGCAGCTTCTGCAGGTCGCCGAGGTCACGGTCGGTGAACAGACCGAGCTCGTGGTAGCGCGCGATCCGCGACGCGTAGTCGAGCGGCGCCTCGAACAGTCCGGGCGGCGGCCGCCAGGCGTTCACCCGGGCGATCGCCCCGAGCGCGGCCCGGATGTCGGCCCTCGGCGGCGCCTCCGCCGGATGCCGGGTGAGGGCGGCGACCCGGCCGGGCATCCGCTCGATCACCAGCGTGCAGTTCTCCGGATCCGCCGCGATCAGCCGGGGCACCCGAACCGGGGGGCGGTGCCGGACGAACGCGCGGTATGCCGCTATTTCGTGCCGGAACCGCTCGGTCCACGCCGGCGAGTGGTCCAGTAAACACTTCGCGACGGCGGTGGCCCGTCCGGTCGTTCCGACGATCAGGACCGAACGGCCGCTGCGGCGCAGCACCTGGACCGGGTTGAACTCGGGGCAGATGCGCTGCACGGAGGCGATGGCCATCCTTACCTGCGCGCCCTGGGGCCCGGACAGGTCGATCCTTCCGCTGAGCGGTCCGGCGCCCGGTCCCGCGGCCCGTCGGGCCCGGCCCGGACCCTGAGCCGGTGCGCCGGCGTGAGGAGCGAGATAGGGCCCGCCGCCCGCGCCCATCGGGCGGAGCGGACGGGGCGGGGCGGACACGGAGGACGATGCTGTGTACATGGGCGAGACAGATCCCTTCGTGCGCCGACAAGGTACGTGCGCCAACCCGGCCGACGGCCGTTCGGCACCCTGGGGAGTACCTAGGGCTGCCGGGCGGGGTGGCGCTTTCCTACCTGACACCGGAGCGCGGGTGGCAGACCATCTGGCGGACCCTGGCGAACCCTGGCGAATAGTCACAGCGCATCTGACAGGGGGTTAGTGTCAAGTCAGCCGAGAACCTGGGGGCTTGAAGTGACCGGAGAACCCAACACCCGCCTTTCTGACCTGTTCGGCCTGGCCGGCTGGTCCAAGGGCGAACTCGCGAGAATGGTGAACCGGCAGGCGGCGGCCATGGGCCACCCGCAGCTGGCCACCGACACCTCGCGTGTCAGGCGCTGGATCGACATGGGGGAGTCCCCCCGTGATCCCGTGCCCGAAGTGCTGGCGGCCCTGTTCACCGAGCGGCTCGGCCGTGTCGTGACCATCGAGGACCTCGGGTTCGGCCGACGCGGGCGTGTGGGGAAGCGGCGTGACTCCGGGACGGAACACCATCCCGATCAATTGCCGTGGGCGCCCGAACGGACGGCAGCGGTCCTCACCGAATTCACGGGAATGGACCTCATGCTCAACCGTCGCGGCTTGGTGGGTGCGGGCGCCGCGCTCGCCGCCGGCTCAACCATCGCCGGCCCCATGTACGACTGGCTGCACACCGACCCCGCTCCGGCGGCCGATGCGCCACGGACCAACGATCCCCTGCACGCCGATCCCGCCGGTTTCGACCGGTACGAGGCCGCACCGGTCGGCTCCGAGGAGATCGAGGCCCTGGAGCATTCGGTCGAGGTGTTCCGTGCCTGGGACGCGTCCCGGGGCGGCGGACTCCAGCGCAAGGCGGTCGTGGGCCAGCTCAACGAGGTGGGCGGCATGCTCGCCTACCGCCACCCCGACCATCTCCAGCGCCGCCTGTGGGGCGTCGCCGCCAACCTCGCCGTCCTGGCGGGCTGGATGTCCCACGACGTCGGCCTCGAACCCACCGCCCAGAAGTACTTCGTCATCGCCGCCCACGCGGCCCGCGAGGGCGGCGACCGGCCGCGTGCCGGAGAAGCGCTCTCCCGGGCGGCACGCCAGATGGTGCACCTGGGCCGCCCCGACGACGCGCTCGACCTGATGAAGCTCGCCAAGTCCGGCTCCGGCGACGAGACCCTGCCCCGTACGCAGGCGATGCTGCGCACCATCGAGGCCTGGGCACAGGCGTCGATGGGCCACGGGCAGGCCATGCGGCGCACCCTCGGTGAGGCCGAGGAGCTCTTCATCTCGGACAAGAGCGACGTCCCGCAGCCCAGTTGGATGCAGATGTTCGACGAGGCCGATATGCACGGGATGCAGGCGCTCGCCTTCCGTACCCTGGCCGAGCACGACCGGGGGGCCGCGGTCATCGCCCAGCGTCATGCCAAGCAGGCGCTGGAGCTGCGGGTCAACGGGCGCCAGAGGTCGAAGATCTTCGACTACATCTCGCTGGCCTCGGCCTGCTTCATCGCCAACGACCCCGAACAGGCCGATCGTTACGCCCGGCTCGCGCTGGTGTCGATGGGGGAGACCTCCTCGCACCGCACCTGGGACCGGCTCCGCGAGATGTACCGGCTCACCGGGCAGTTCGCCGGATACACGGGGATCCAGGATCTGCGTGAGGAGATCGAGCTCTCGATGCCGCCGAGCCAGAAGAAGGCCAAGGGCACGCAGATCTGACCCGGCGGCGCCACTCCGCGCTCCGTCCCGCCCTGATACGTCCGCGCTTCCTCATGCCCCGATGCGGGCGACCAGCACGCACGCGTCGTCCAGGCGCTCGGTCCCGCCGAACTCCTCGACGACGCTCCGTACGCACTCCTGTGCCGTACGGGCGTCCGCGAACCGGGGGGCGAGGGCGAGCAACGCCTCCGGGCCCGCACCCCGGTCAGCGCGTCGCGTCAGGCCGTCGGTGTGCAGTACGAGCACGTCACCGGGGTGCAGCCGGACCTCGTCCTGCTCGAAGACGACGTTGGACGCGGCACCGAGCAGCATGCCGTCCGGCGGGGGCAGGAGCCGTCCCGAACCGTGGCGGAAGAGCAGCGGTGCGGGGTGTCCGGCCTGCGCCCAGGACAGAACGGAGGAGTCGGGGTCGAAGCGGCAGCACAGGGCGCTGCCCAGCGCGGGCTGTATCGACGTTTCGAGCACCTGGTTGAGGTGCCCCATCAGCGCGCCCGGCTCGATGCCGGCGACGGCCATGCCGCGCAGCGCTCCCAGCATCATCGCCATCGCGGAGGTGGCGGGGATGCCGTGCCCGGTGAGGTCGCCGACGGTGAGGAGGGTGCGCCCGTCCGGCAGTTCCATGGCGTCGTACCAGTCGCCGCCGATGAGGTCGCTCGCCTCGGAAGGGAGGTAGTGCGCGGCGATGTCCAGGGCGCCGGAGCCCCGCGTCGGGAGCCGCAGCGATCCCCGCCACGGAGGGAGGACGGCTTCCTGGAGCTCCACGGCCATGCGGTGCTCGGCGCGCTCGATGTGCTCCTCGCGCCGCACCGACGCGCGGTTTCTGCTCACGGCCTGCTCGCTGCGCCGCAGTTCGCTGACGTCCCGCAGGACCGCCCACATGGAGGCGGTGCAGCCCTCGGCGTCCAGGACCGGTTCGCCCGTCATGTGGAGGGTGCGCGTGCGGCCGTCGGGCCGCACGATGCGGAACTCCCCGTCCATCGGCCGGCCGTCGACGAGGCAGCCCGTCACCATGGCGGTCAGCACCGGCTGGTCCTCGGGCAGCAGTACGGACGGCAGGTCGTCGAGGGAGAGCGGGGCGGACCCGGGCGGCCTGCCGAAGATCTCGTACAGCTCCTCGGACCAGCAGGACTCGTCGGTGAGGAGGTTCCACTCGGCGCTGCCCACCCGGTTCAGCAGGGAACCGGCACCCGGGTCTCCCGGGACCGCGACCGCCCTGGGGGTGTCGGCGGAGCAGCGGGCCGGCAGACCCGTCCGGAGCTGGCCCAGGTGCTCGTCGAGGTCGTCCAGGTGCTGCACGGCGAGCTCGCACAAGGCGCGCTGCCAGCGCAGCTGGGGGTCGTCCTCGTCGAACACGACGGCGTCCCGCCGTACGGCGTCCACGTCCCCGCGCAGCCGGCGCGTCCGGTGGATCAGGGCGTCGACGGCGTCATGCGCGGGAAGCTGTGGTGCGGGGCGGTCCGCGGAGAGGGGGGACGGCATCTCGTACTCCGATACAGGCGCGGCCTAGCCGGTTCTGAAGGGTGGATCGCTACCGACTGTCGCACAGGCCGCGGCGGCCCGTAAGAGCTTTGGCAACACTCGACAGGGTCTTGCTTCTGGCATATGCCAGCGGCTCTCCTGGATGATGACCATCCGAACAGGCTTGCGTCTGAAGCGAGTTGACCGTGAGGTCCGAGGTGTGACCGAGATGTGCGCCGGGTGGAGGTCGCCCTGGTGCGGGAACCGGCCGGCTCTCCGTGTCGGTGTCGCGGGCGTCTATCCGGTCAAGCCGACCGGTCGCCCCTCGCGCCGGCGTCTCCAGATCTCACGGGCAGGCATTCGTCGAGCAGGTCGACGACATCGCGCCAGGCTCGCCGTGCGTGCCGCGGGTGGTAGCCGACGCCGGGGACCGTGGGGTGGTCGACCGGTGGGTGGTGGAAGGCGTGCAAGGCGCCGCCGTAGACGGTGAGGCGCCAGTCGACGCCCGCGGCCTGCATCTCGGCGGTGAAGGCGTTCCGTTGCGCGGGCGGCATGATCGGGTCTTCCGACCCGACCCCGGCCCACACCGGGCAGCGAATGTTCGCCGACTCGCCCGGTCGGCCCGTGGTGGTCGCGTTGACTGTCCCGATCGCGCGCAGGGGGACACCGTCGCGCCCGAGTTCCAGCCCGACGGCGCCCCCGGTGCCGTAGCCGACGGCGGCGATCCGGTCGGGGTCGGTCCGCGGTTCGGTGCGCAACACGTCGAGCGCCCCATGGCCGATGCCCCGCATCCGGTCGGGATCGGTGAGCAGCGGCAGGCAACGGGCCAGCATCTCCTCGGGGTCACCCAGATAGCGCCCGCCGTGAAGATCGAAGGCCAGCGCTACATATCCCCGTTCGGCGAGTGCGTCGGCCCGGCGGCGCTCGACGTCGCTGAGCCCCATGCCCTCCGGTCCGAGCAGCACCGCGGGCCGGCGGTCGACACCGGCCGGGAGTGCGAGGTGTCCGATCATCGTCAAACCGTCGGCCGGATACTCGACCGTACGCGTCGTCACTGTGGTCATGAGGCGGGACTGTAGTGATCGTCGAGCCCGGTCGGGCCGGTGTTCTGCCACGGGCAGAGCGGTGCGGGTATCCCGCTGGAACGGGGTGCGCGGCGGGCCGGGAATGCCGAACGGGCGGCCCGCGTTACCTCACCAGAACGAAAACGAATCCCATTCCCGGTACGGGAGTGGGGTCGGCAGAAGTATCGGAGGCGCCCATGGCGCGCAGCGAGACCAGGCCGGTCGTCACCCTCCGGTCCACCGTCGGAACGGGCCGGAGTTACGCGACGCGCAAGAACCGCCGTACCAACCCCGACCGGCTGGAGCTACGCAAGTTCGACTCCGCCGCCGGCCGGCACGTCCTGTTCCGCGAGGTCCGCTGACCGTCCGGAACAAGTCCGTCCCCCTGTACGTCACCGTTGTCCGCGGTGAGGAAGGAACGCATCCATGAAGTCCCGTATCCACCCCGTGTCCCGTCCGGTGGTCTTCCGTGACCGCGCGGCCGACGTCGCCTTCCTGACCCGCTCCACCGCCGACTCCGGCGAGCGCGTGGCATGGGAGGACGGCAACACCTACCCCGTCATCGACGTGGAGACCTCGTCGGCGAGTCATCCGTTCTACACCGGCGGCCGCCAGGTGCTCGACACGGCGGGCCGCGTCGAACAGTTCCGGCGCCGCTACGGCACCGGCGAGACGTCCACGAGCTGACGGAGCCGGACCCGACCTGGGGGAAACCCGGAGATCCGTGCCGTGGATCACATCCGTGGCGGCGGATTCCCGGGAACGGCCCAGGATGGTTTATCGTTCATCTATACGTGGGAGTGAGGGGGGGCTGCGTCCCCGGGCCTCACCTGTAGCCCATGGGGAACATCGCACCGCCGAAGCCCCGTGGAGCGCTCCGCCGAGAGGCGACCGCCCTTCACACCCGCACTCAAGCCGCCCCGGCTGGATTCCCCCGATCCGGCCGGGGCTTCCCCTTGCCCGGCCGCGGTCGGTCGCCCCGGCACGGGACCGTCTCCAGCACCAGAGCACCCGAGGCCATCACCACCGCGCCCAACGCGGCACCCGGACTCCACCACCGCTCGGCCAGCGCCGCGAGTGTCGCCCCGGCCACCACCGCGGCCAGCCGCCCCAGCACCCAGCCGTCCGCGCCGCGCAGCTCCCGCGACGCCGCGCGACCCGCGAGCGAGGTCAGCGTCCCGGTGAAATAGTTCGTCGGCGTCACCCGTACGCGGCCCTGGACTCCCATCGCGACCGCCACCAGGGCCAGCACCCCGAGCCGGTCACCGTACGACGTGACCAGCTCCAGCCCCCACAGCGCGGCCGCCGCCGCCAGCAGGATCACCTCCGCCCCCAGCAGCACCCCCGGCC
>NZ_JAAXYC010000329.1 GCF_018619185.1 Streptomyces sp. McG3
GGGCGGTCGCCGCTCAGGGAGTCCCGCCCTTCGTGCCGTGGGCGCCCGGGAGGGTGGGGGTCGGGGTGCGCTCCAGCTCGTGGCTGAGCTCCTCCAGCTCGCTGCCGCCCGCCATCTGCCGGGTCAGCTCGTCCAGCGTGACGTCGTGCTTGGTGTGGCTGCCGGACATGGCGCCGCGCTTGAGGAGGATGAAGCGGTCTCCGACGAGGTGGGCGTGGTGCGGGTTGTGCGTGATGAGGACCACGCCGAGGCCGGCGTCGCGGGCGGCCGCCACGTACTTGAGGACCACACCGGACTGCTTGACGCCGAGGGCGGCGGTCGGCTCGTCCAGGACCAGGACCTTCGCGCCGAAGTAGACGGCGCGGGCGATGGCCACGCACTGGCGCTCGCCTCCGGACAGGGTGCCGATGGGCTGGTCGACGTCGCGCAGATCGATGCCCATGCGCAGCAGTTCGGTACGGGTGCTCTCGCGCATCCCCCGGACGTCGAGGCGCTTGAAGGGGCCGACGCCGACGGTGGGCTCGGAGCCGAGGAAGAAGTTCCGCCAGACCGGCATCAGCGGGACGACGGCGAGGTCCTGGTAGACGGTGGCGATGCCCCGGTCCAGGGCGTCGCGCGGATTGGCGAGGGTGGTCTCCTCGCCGTCGATCAGGAAGCGTCCGGCGTCGTGCCGGTGCAGCCCCGCGATGATCTTGATGAGGGTGGACTTTCCGGCACCGTTGTCACCGAGTACGCAGGTGATCTCGCCCGCGTGGACCTCCAGCGAGACGTGCTCCAGGGCCTTGATGTTCCCGTAGAACTTGGACACGTCGGCCAGCTCGACCAGCGGTCCGGCGGTCGCTCCCGCGGGGTCTTCAGGGGTGGCCGTCATGCCGTCGCCTCCGCGCGCTTGCGCACCCACGCGTTGAGCAGGGTGGCCAGGAGCAGCATCGCTCCCAGGAAGAATTTGAACCAGTCCGGGTTCCACTCGGCGTACACGATGCCCTTGCTGGTCATGCCGAAGATGAAGGCGCCGACCGCCGAGCCGATCGCGGAGCCGTAGCCGCCGGTGATCAGGCAGCCGCCGATGACGGCCGCGATGATGTACGTCAGCTCGTTGCCGACGCCCTCGCCGGACTGGACGACGTCGTAGCTGAACAGCAGGTGCTGGCCGGAGACCCAGGCGGCGAAGGCCACGCCGAGGTAGAGCCCGATCTTGGTGCGGATGACGGGGACGCCGACCGCGCGGGCCGCGTCGGCCTCGCCGCCGACGGCGAAGATCCAGTTGCCGAAGCGGGTACGGAGGAGGATCCAGGTGGCGACGCCGACGAGCGCCGCCCACCACAGGATCGTCACCTTGAACTCGACACCGCCGAGAGTCAGCGTCGAGGCGAACAGCACGCGGGCCGAGTCGAAGCCCTCCATGTCGCCGATGGCCTTGGTGGAGACGGTGCCGCTGATGAGCTTGGTGAAGCCGAGGTTCAGACCGGTCAGCATCAGGAACGTGCCGAGCGTGATGATGAAGCTCGGCAGTTTGGTGCGGGTCAGCATGAAGCCGTTGAACGCGCCGATGGCGAGCGTGACCAGCAGCGACACGAAGACGCCGACCCAGACGTTGGCCGTCATCTGGTAGCTGAACATCGAGGAGATCAGCGCGGAGCTGGTCACCATGACCCCGGCGGAGAGGTCGAACTCGCCGCCGATCATCAGCAGCGCGACCGGTGCGGCCATGATGCCGAGGACGGAGGCCGCGTACAGCACGGTGCCGAGGCTGGAGGCCTGGAGGAAACTGTCGGCGACGATCGCGAAGAACAGGAAGACGGCTGCCGCGCCGACGACCGAGCCGAGCTCGGGGCGGCCGAGCAGTTTGCGCAGCGGTGAGGTGCGCACCAGCCGCTCGTCCACCTCCGCCGGCGTCCGGGGCGCGGCGGTGGAGCCGCTCATCGGGTTCCCCGCTTGGTGAAGTCGGCCAGGGCGTCGGCGTCGTCCTTGGTGATGATCTGCGGGCCGGTGAGGACGGGCAGGCCGCCGCCGAGGACGTTGCGGTTGTAGCGGTAGAGCCAGAGCAGGTCGACGGCCTCGTAGCCCTGGAGGTAGGGCTGCTGGTCGACGGCGAAGCCGAGCTTGTCGCTCTGGAGGCCGGTGGCGACCTTCGCGTTGAGGTCGAAGGTGTCGATCTCGGCCTTGCTGCCCGCTGTCTGCTTGGCCTGGACGGCCGCGTCGGCGAAGGGGGCGCCGAGGGTGACGACCGCGTCGATGCTCTTGTCGGACTGGAGCTTGGCCTCGATGGACGCGGTGACGTCGGGCATGTTGGTGCCGTCGACGTACAGGTTCTGCATCGTGCCGTCGAAGGTCTTCTTCGCCCCGGCGCAGCGCTGCTCGTGGCCCACGTTGCCCTGCTCGTGCAGGACGCAGAGGGCCTTCTTGCGGTCCCGGCTGTTCAGCTCGTCGCCGACGGCCTCACCGGCGATCGACTCGTCCTGGCCGATGTGGGTGAGCGCGCCGAACTCCTTGGACTCCGCGGAGCCCGAGTTCACGGTGACGACCGGGATGCCCGCCTTGACGGCCTTGGCGACGACGGCCTTCATGGCGTCCGGCTTGGCCAGCGAGACGATCAGTCCGTCGACCTTCTTGTCGATCGCGGTCTGGACGAGCTGGGCCTGCTGGTTGGCCTCGTCGTTGTGCGAGTAGAGGAAGTTGATGTTGTCCTTGAGCGCGGCCTGCTCGGCGCCCTTCTGGACGATGTCCCAGAAGGTGTCGCCGTCGCCCGAGTGGGTGACCATGGCGAAGGTCCAGCGCGGCGTGTTCACCGCGGCCCGTCCCTCGGCCGCGGCGGCCGCGCGCTCCTCGGCGCGCTTGCCGCCGGTGCTGCTGCATCCCGTGAGGGAGGCGCCCAGCACCACTGCCAGCACGGCGCCCATCGCGCGTACCCCTGTCCGAACCCTTGCCACGACGCCGTGCCCTTCTACTGCTGCTCGCTGTGCTGCTTGACGGGGCCGGGGAGTGTACGGTCCCGGCCCGGCTGCCCAAGTATCCCCGAGCCCCGCCCGCTCCCGCCCGGCAGGGCCGGTGGGGCGCGTCCTTCGGTGCAGCGAGTTCTAGTCGCGCTACATGTCCACGTCAACCGTTTGTCCGAACATGCTGACGCGGCGGTTGGTGCGGTGCCCATCCGCTCAGCCCGTCCGGCGCTTGAGGACGGGACCCTTGCCCGGGTGGGCCCGCGGACACGGAGTCCGGGGCGCGGGACCCTGCCGAAAGCGACCTGCGTCCACGTCGACGGTTCCGTCCTCAAACGCCGGACGGGCTGGATCGGCCGCCCTCTCCGGGTGGCTCAGGCGCGCACCAGGAGCTGGAACTCGAAGGCGTACCTCTGCGCCCGGTAGACGTGCGAGCCGAACTCGACCACCCGGCCGGTGTCGTCGTACGTCGTGCGCTCCATCGTCAGCAGCGGCGCGCCCACGGGCTCCGCCAGCACCCGCGCCTGCCTCGCGTCCGCGGCACGCGCACCGACGGTCTGGCGGGCGCTGTGCAGGGTGACGCCGGAAGCCCGCATCAGCCGGTAGAGGCCGGTGGCCTCCAGTTCCTCGGTGAGCAGGGGCAGCAGCCCCGGGGGCAGGTGGTTGCGCAGGAGGGCCATCGGCTCGCCGTGGGCGCTGCGCAGCCGTTCGACGAGGTGGACCTCGCTGCCCTCGGCGACGCCGAGCGCGGCGGCGACCTCGGCGGTGGCCGGTTCCGTGGTGTTGCGCAGGACGCCGGTGGCGGGGCGCTGGCCGGCCGCCTCCAGGTCGTCGTAGAGCGAGCTGAGCTCCAGCGGGCGGCGGACCTTGCTGTGGACGACCTGGGTGCCGACTCCCCGGCGGCGGACCATCAGCCCCTTGTCGACGAGCGACTGGATGGCCTGGCGGACGGTCGGCCGGGACAGGCCGAGGCGGGCGGCGAGGTCGATCTCGTTCCCGAGGAGGGCACCGGGGGCCAGCCGGCCCTGCTCCACGGCGGCCTCCAGCTGCTGTGCCAGCTGGAAGTAGAGCGGCACCGGGCTGGTGCGGTCCACGCTCAGCGGCAGCGGCCGGTCGGATCCATGTGCGGTCACGGGGCGAGCGTAGTTCGCTTGTCCGGACAAAGCCATGGCGTACCGGGGCGGGGAGCCGCCGATCGGTGCGGCCGCCGTTTGTCAGGACAAACGCTTGACATGACGACCGGGCGAACGCCACCTTGGGGCCCATGCGCATCGGACTGATCGGAACGGGACGGATCGGCACCTTCCATGCGGAGGTCCTGAGTCGTCACCCCGCCGTGGACGCCCTGTTGCTGGCGGACGCGGACCCGGACCGGGCGGCCGGGGCCGCGGCGCGGACGGGGGCGACGGCCGTCGCGGTGGACGGCCTGTTCGCCGGGGATGGCGCCGCCGGGGGCCCGCCCGACGCCGTGGTGATCTGTTCGGCGACCTCGGCCCACGCCGGGCTCATCGCACGGGCCGCCCGCGCCGGGCTGCCCGTCTTCTGCGAGAAGCCGATCGCCCTCGACCTGCCGGGCACGCTCGCCGCACTCGCGGAGGTCGAGGCGGCGGACAGCGTGCTCCAGCTCGGCTTCATGCGGCGCTTCGACGCCGGGTACGGCGAGGCCAGGGCCGCCGTGCGGGAGGGAAGGCTCGGCCGGCTGCACACCGTGCGGGCGGTCACCTCCGACCCGGCCCCGCCGCCCGCCGCCTACCTCCCGCTCTCCGGCGGGCTCTACCGCGACTGCCTGGTCCACGACTTCGACATCCTGCGCTGGGTGACGGGCCGCGAGGTGAGCGAGGTGTACGCCACCGGCTCGGACGCCGGACCCGCGATGTTCCGGGAGGCCGGGGACGTGGACACGGCCGCCGCCCTCCTCACCCTCGACGACGGGACGCTCGCCACCGCCACCGCGACCCGGTGCAACGGCGCCGGGTACGACGTACGGATGGAGCTGGCCGGCGAACTGGACCAGATCGCCGTCGGCCTGGACGACCGTACGCCGCTGACCTCGGCCGAGCCCGGCGGTCCCGGCGCACCGGCGAAGCCCTGGCCGGGGTTCCTGGAACGGTTCGCCCCGGCGTACGAGGCGGAGCTGGACGCGTTCCTGCGGGTGGCCCGCGGCGAACTGGCCAATCCGTGCGACGGGCGGGAGGCCCTGCACGCCCTGCGGATCGCCGAGGCGTGCGAGGTCTCCCGCCGCGAACGCCGGCCGGTGGCGATGACGGAGATCCCCGGCGGCCGGACCTGACCCCGGGAGCCGCCCGCTACCAGCCGACCGGGAGGCTCAGCGGCCCCCGCATCAGCATCCCGGTGCGCCAGGCGAGCGTCGCCGGGTCGGCGGTCAGCCGCAGCTCCGGGCAGCGCTCCAGCAACGACCTGATGGCGATCCTGGCCTCGATGCGGGCCAGCGGCGCGCCCAGGCAGTAGTGGATGCCGTGCCCGAAGGCGAGGTGGCCCCGGGCGTCGCGGGTGATGTCGAAGCGGGACCCGTCGGGGTAGCGGACGGGGTCCCGGTTGGCGTCCGACATCGCGACGAGGACCAGCTCGCCGCCGCCGGGGATCACCGTTCCGCCGACCTCGATCGGATCGGTCGTGAAGCGGTAGGTGGGGGTCTCCACCGGCCCCTCGAAGCGCAGGATCTCCTCGACCGCGTTGTCGGTCAACATGAAGTCGGCGCGCAGGGAATCCAGTTGATCGGGGTGGGCGAGGAGGTTGTGCACGCCGTTGGTGATGAGGTTGACGGTGGTCTCGTGTCCGGCGACCAGCAGCAGCCAGGCCATACCGATGAGTTCGTCGCCGGAGAGGTGGTCGCCGTCCTCGTCGGAGGTGTGGATCAGCGCGCTCAGCAGGTCCTCGCCCGGCTTCTCGCGCTTGTCGGCGAGCAGTCCCGCGATGTACGCGGTCATCGCCTGCGTGGAGGAGGCGCGCAGGGACGGATCGACGGAGGAGACCGCCTGGCCGGACCAGGTACGGAAGGCCTCGCGGTCCAGGGACGGGACGCCGAGCAGCTCGCAGATCACCGCCATGGGCAGCGGGAAGGACAGCGCCTCGACCAGGTCCGCCGTACGGTCCGGGGACGCGAGCATCGAGTCCAGCAGTCCGTCGGTCATCTCCTGGACACGCGGGGCCAGTTGCTCCATACGGCGTGGGGTGAACCCGCGGGCGACCAGTTTGCGCATCCGGGTGTGGTCGGGGGCGTCGGAGCCGAGCATCGAGGAGCCCGCGGACACCTTGCTGACGCCGAGTGACGGCGAGGCCCGGCTCCAGTGCTTGGAGAGCCGCTGGTCGGCGAGGAGGGCGCGGCCCGCCTCGTATCCGACGACGAGCCAGGCGTCCGCGCCCTCGGGGATCCGCACCCGGTGGACCGGGCCCTTCGCCCGCAGGGCGGCGTAGGCGGGGTAGGGGTCACGGGTGAACTGCTCGCCGAGCGCGGCGAGATCGACCAGGGGTTCGGTGGTCAACACGGTTCCCTTCGGAGTGAGTCGCTGTACGGAAGGAGGGGCGCGGGCCCGGCCTCACCAGCGGACCGGCAGCCCCCGTGCTCCGCGCATCAGCAGACCGGGCAGCCAGTCCAGCTCGCCGCCGGACGGGTCGCGGGCGAGGTCGGGGCAGCGTTCCAGCAGGGCGCCGATCGCGATGCGGGCCTCCATGCGGGCGAGCGGTGCGCCCAGGCAGTAGTGCGCGCCGTGGCCGAAGCCCAGGTGCCCCTGGGGTTCGCGGCGGATGTCGAAGGTGTCCGGGTCGGGGAAGCGGCCCGGGTCGCGGTCGGTGGAGGCCAGGGCGACGAGGACCGG
Organism: Streptomyces sp. McG3; assembly: GCF_018619185.1. Taxonomy (GTDB): domain Bacteria; phylum Actinomycetota; class Actinomycetes; order Streptomycetales; family Streptomycetaceae; genus Streptomyces. The sequence goes on from NZ_JAAXYC010000329.1 coordinate 6,773, forward strand.
CTCGTCGCGCGGTATCACGGTGTCGCCGATCGTGACCGGCTCCCGGGTGAAGCGCATGGTGGTGGTCTCCACCGGTCCGTCGTAGCGCAGCATCTCCTCGACGGCGTTGTCGAGCAGCCCCGGGTCGGCGCGCAGCAGGGCCAGCTGGTCGGGGTGGTCGAGCAGCGCCCGGACCCCGTTGGCGATCAGATTGACGGTGGTCTCGTGACCGGCGACCAGCAACAGGAAGGCCATGCCGACCAGTTCGGCGGAGGAGAGCGAGTCGCCGTCCTCCTCCCCGGTCCGGATCAGCCCGCTCAGCAGGTCGTCGCCGGGCGAACGGCGTTTGGTCTCGATGAGTTCGACGAGGTAGGCGCCCATCGCACCGGCCGGGTCGGCGTCCCGCTGCTCCGGGGTGGGGGTGACGATGCCGCTGGAGAGTGTCCGGAAGGCGTCCCGGTCGATGTCCGGGACGCCGAGGAGTTCGCAGATCACGGTCATCGGCAGCGGGAAGGCCAGCGCGTCCACCAGGTCCGCGGAGCCCCGGGACCCCATGGCGTCGAGCAGGTCGCCGGTGATCTCGGTGACGCGCGGGCGCAGCGCCTCGATGCGCCGGGCGGTGAACTCGCGGCTGACCAGCCGGCGCAGCCGGGTGTGGTGCGGGGCGTCCAGCTCCAGCATGTTGGCGCTGAGCACGGCCTCGGACGCCTCCCGGCGTCCGGTGGTCCGCCAGTCCTTGCCGAGCCGCTGGTCGGCGAGAGCGGCGCGGCCCTCCGCGTAACCGACGACCAGCCAGATCCGCTCCATCTCCTCGGTGCGCACGGCGTGCACCGGCCCTTCGGCCCGCAGCTTCGCGTAGTACGGATAGGGATCCGCGGTGAAGTCCGGCAGTTCGCGCAGATCGAGCACAGCCATGGTGGTCAGCCCCTCTTCCGGTCCGTCCGGTCAGCGTAGGCCGCCCCCGGCTTCCCCGTCCGTGTCGAGGAGCCCCGCGTCATGGACCAACAGCGCGATCTGGACACGGTTGTTCAGTTCGAGTTTGGCGAGAATCCGCGAGACATGGGTCTTGACGGTCGCGACGCTGAGGAAGAGGGAACCCGCGATGTCCGCGTTGGAGCCACCGCGTCCGACGGCGACGGCGACGTCCTTCTCCCGCTCGGCGAGTTGGTCGAAACGCCTGCGTGCGCGGTCGGTACGGCCGGCCCGGTCGTCGGTTCCGCCGCCCGCGGCGCGGGCCATCAACTGGCGGGTGACGGCGGGCGAGAGCACCGGGTCGCCGGCGGCGACCCGGCGGACCGAATCGACGATCCGGGCCGGCGGGGTGTCTTTCAGGACGAATCCGGCCGCCCCGGCCCGGATGGCCCGGAGCACCTGTTCGTCCGCGTGGAACGTGGTGAGGACGACGACTTCGGGTGCTCCCGGCCGGCGGCGCAGCCGTTCGGTCGCGGTGAGTCCGTCCATGACCGGCATCCGGATGTCCATCAGGACGACGTCCGGGTGCAGTCGCTCGACCAGTTCCTCGACCTCGTCGCCGTCCGCGCCCTCCCCCACGATGTCGATGCCCTCGTCGCCGCCGAGCATCAGGGTCAGTCCGGCCCGGACCAGCGGGTCGTCGTCGACGATCAGCAGCCGGACGGGCGGGGGCGTGGGTGACGCCGGGG
>NZ_JAAXYC010000330.1 GCF_018619185.1 Streptomyces sp. McG3
ACCCCCGCCCGTCCCGCTCGCCGCCCTCGTCCAGCGGGCCTGCGCCGCGCCCGGGCCGGACGCCGCGCTGGCCGCCCGGCTCGAAGCGGCCGCCGGAGCCCCCTTCCCGCACGCCGAACGTTCCGCCGCCCTGGCCCGTGCCGCCCTGCTCTCCACCGAACCGGCGCTGCGGGCGGCCCGCCTCGCCGCGGCGGCCGAGCAGGCGGGGCTCGCGGGCGACCCGGCCTTGGCCCGGGCCCTGCTGGCCAGGACCGGACCCCGGCCGCCCGGCACGGCGGGGCCGGCCCCCGAGCCCGCGCGGGGCCTCGCCCCCTACGTCCACGGCATGCTGGCCCTGCGCTCCGGGCCCGCGGCCGACGCCCATGAAGCGCTGCTCGCCGCGGCCGCGCTGCTCGGCCCGCACGATCCCCGCCGGACCCTCGACGCCCTCCTCGGCGCGGCCGAGGCCGCCTGGGCGGCGGGGGACCCGCTCGGCTACCTCGACGCCATGAACCGCCTCGCCCGCACCCCGCTGGAAGCGGGACTGGAGCACTACCGGGCCGGCATGTGCGCCGTGCTCGAAGGCCGCACCGCCGAGGGCCACGCCCTGCTCCGCCACTGCCTCGACCCCGCCGGGGACCCCGGCGCCCCGGCCGCTCTGCTCCGGGCCGGGGTCGCGGCCCTGGTCCTCGGGGATGTCGCCGCCGCCTGCCGCGCGGGCGCCCGCGCGCTCGCCGCCGTACGGACCAGGGGCCCCGACGCGCTGCTGCCCCAGGCCCTCGAACACCTCGCCTACGCCGAACTGCGTGCCGGGCGCCACGCCGGTGCGCGGGCCCACGCCCTGGAGGGGCTGCACGCCGCCCGCCGTACCGGGCAGCCCAACAGCTCCGCCCATCTGCACGCCGTGCTCGCCCTCGCGGCCTCCGTGGAGGGGCCCGCCGAGGCGTGCGCCGCGCACGCCGACGCCGCGCTGACCGGGGCGGGGCCGCACGGGCTGTCCCAGGCCGTCACCCTCGCCACCTGGGCACGGGCCCGCGCGGACCTGGCCTCCGGGCGGCCCGGCGAGGCGGCCGCCCGGCTTGCCCCCCTCGTGGGGACCGGCCCCGGACGGGGCCACTTCGCCGCCCGGATGCTCGCCGTGCCCTGCTGGGTCGAGGCCGCCGTGCTGGGCGGACGACAGCCCGAGGAGTCCCGCGAACTCCACGCCGCCGTCGACGAGTTCGCTTCCTGGGCCGCCCGGACCGCCGACCCGGGAGCGCCCGCCCAACTGGCCCGCTGCCGGGCCCTGCTGGCCCCCGCCGACGAGGCGGACGCCCGCTACGCCGAGGCCCTGGCCCACCACGGCCGGGCCGGCGGCGACTTCGAACGGGCCCGTACCCAGCTGATGTACGGGCAGTGGCTGCGCCGCCGCCGGCGCACCCGTGAGGCCCGCGGCCCGCTGCGAGACGCCCTGGTCGCCTTCCAGTGCTGCTCGGCCCGCGCCTGGGCCGACCGGGCGGCCGGGGAGCTGCGGGCGGCGGGGGAGCCGGCCGGGGCCCCGCGGAACGCGGCGGACGGACCGCTCGCGGCGCTCACCCCCCAGCAGCTGCGCATCGCCCGGTGCGTCGCCGAGGGGGCCACCAACCGGGAAGTGGCGCTGCGGCTGTCGCTCAGCCCCCGCACGGTCGACCACCACCTCCGCAACGTCTTCGCCGCCCTCGGCATCCGCTCCCGCACCGAACTGGCCCGGCTGCTGGCCGCCTAGAGGGGTCCGGAAGTCCGGGAGGTTGCGAGACCGTGATGACGAGTTCCGCGCAGACCCCTAGGTACCGACTGGGCGGTATGTCATTCTGCGGGCGTCAGGATCGTGTCGCCGCGCTCGCGCCCCGCCCGGGCCGGGTGCCGGGCCCGCCGCTCGCGCGGCCGGTCGATTCCCGGTGGAGGCCGCCATGCCACAGGTCGTACGTTCGCGGATCGGGGCGCCGCACGGCCCGTCCCCGGCAACCCCGTTGCCGCACCGCTTCCGGTCCCTGGCGGACCGCGAGGCCGTCGAGGTGCTGCACCGGGCCGCCCGGGTCCTCGTCGCCTCGCTGCCGGCCCTCACCGACCGGCTGGTCGAGGCCCTGTACGCCCAGGAGCCCGGATACCGGGCGGCCATCGACTCCGGCCGGGCCGAGGTCTGGCAGGAGGTCCACCACTCGCTGCGGCACAACGTCGGCTCCCTGATCCAGCCGCGGGAGTTCCGGGAGTCCGCCCACCGGACCTCCCGCTGGATCGGTGAGATCCGCGCCGAGCAGGGCGTGCCGCTCGACGCCGTCCTGCACGCCTTCCGGATGGGCGGCGCGATGGTCTGGCAGGACCTCGTGGACGAGACCGCCCGGCGCGACCCCGACGACGTACGGCTGCTCGTCCATGTCGCCGCCGACGTGTGGAACTTCGTCGACGAGCACTGCGGGATCGTCGCGGACGCCTACCGGCAGGCCGAGCGGCGGCTGTCCTGGCGGCGCGAGAACCGTCAGCGGCTCATGGTCGCCGCCCTGCTGGACGGGACCGCCCGGATCGCGGACCTTGCCGAGGCGGCCGCGATGCTGGGCCTGCCGGAGCAGGGCCGCTACGCCGTGCTCGCGGTGGCCGCCGCCCCGCGCGGTCCCGGGTCCGCCGCCCGCCCGCCGCTGACGCTGCCCGCCGCCGCCCCGGACGCCCCGGCGCTCTGGCACCCGGGCCCGGACGCCGAGTTCGCGATCCTGCCGCTGGCGGGCCCGCCCGGCGAGCTGAGGGCGCTGGCCGCCGCGCTGGACGTGCCGGCCGGAATCCGGGCCGGGATCGGCTCCGCGGTCGAGGGGCTGGCCGCCCTCGGCGACGCCCGGCGGCTGGCGGAGACCGCGCTGCGCGCCTGCCCCGCCTCCGGGGGCACCGTCCTGCTCGACGAGCACCTCCCGGACGCCCTGGTGGTGTCCTCCCCGGCCCTCGCCGGCGCGCTCGCCGACCGGGTGCTGGGCCCGCTGGACCGGCTGGATCCCGCCGACCGGGACGTCATCGTGGAGACCCTCACCGCCTGGCTGGACGCGGACGGCTCGGCGCAGCGGGCGGGAGCGAAGCTCTACTGTCACCGCAACACGGTCCTGAACCGCCTCCGCCGCTTCGAACAGCTCACCGGCCGCTGCCTGACCCGCCCCCGGGACGCGGTGGAGGTCTCCCTCGCCCTGGCGGCGCGACGGCTGCTCGGCACCTGAAGAACTCCGCAACAAATATTGCGCAATTATTCTTGCGCAACTTTTCCTGTGCGTCTACGGTCGAGCCATGCCCAGTGAAGAGCGACGCCGCGTCTCCGACCTCGACACCCTCAAGGCCATCGGCCACCCCCTGCGCCTGAAGCTCTACCGAGCCCTGCACATCAAGCGCACCGCCACCGCCTCCCAGCTCGCCGACCAGATCGACGAGGCGGTCTCCCTCGTCAGCTACCACCTGCGCAAGCTCGCCGACCACGGACTGATCGAACCGGCCGCGGGCCAGGGCACCGACGGCCGGGAGCGCTGGTGGCAGCCGTCCTCCCGGGGGCTGACCTTCAGCGACACGGACTTCGACGACGCGCCGGACGAGGCGGCCGTCTACGCCGCCGCCGGCCGGATCTCCTTCGACCAGCACGTCGAGCTCTACCGGGCCCACCAGGACGCACGGCACACCTGGGACGCGGAATGGCGCGGCGCCTCCTGGAGCGCGGAGAACCTCCTGCGCCTCACCGCGGAGGAACTGGCCGCCCTCGGCCGGGAGATGGGCGCGCTGATCGACCGCTACGAGGAAGCCGGCCGCGCCCGCGAGGAAGCGGGCGACACGGAGGGCCGCGAGAGCGTCGCCCTGCACACGTACGGATTCCCCTTCCGCCCCTGAGCCCGTCACCGCGCCCGGAAGGACGAACCCATGACCGTCACCGCCGTGAAAGCCCCCGAACGCCCCGCCCACCGCGACCCCAACGTCCTGCGCTGGCTCGGCGCGTACAGCGCGTCGATGATCGGCGACAGCATCTACTTCATGGCCCTCGCCTGGGCCGCCGCCCGCACCGGCAGCGCCTCCGGCACCGGCCTGGTCCTCGCCGCCGGCTCGATACCCCGGGCGCTCCTGATGCTCGGCGGGGGAGTGCTCGCCGACCGGCTCGGGCCCCGCCGCGTGGTCATCGGCAGCGACGCCGCCCGCGCGCTGCTCGTCCTCGGGCTCGCCGCGATCCTGGTGCTCACCGCGCCCACCGTGGGCGTCCTGGTGGCCGTCGCCCTGGTCTTCGGCGCGGTCGACGCCCTGTTCCTGCCCGCCGTCGGAGCCCTGCCGCCCCGGATCAGCACCCCGGGCCAGCTCGCCCGGATCCAGGGCCTGCGCGCACTGGCCGCGCGCGGCTCCTCGATCATCGGCGCGCCGATGGGCGGTGTCGCCGTGGCCGTCGGCGGGCCCTCGCTCGCCTTCGCCGCCGCCGGAGTGCTGTTCGCCCTGTCCCTGCCGCTGCTCCTGAGCCTGCGGATCGGACCGCTGCCCGGGCCGGTCAAGGACGGCGGGACCACGGCCGAGGCCGACGAGGCGTCCGCGGAGACCGAGGAGACGCCGAACGCCTGGCAGGACCTCGTCGGCGGGCTCCGGTACATCCGCCGCCACCCCCTGCTCGGCCCGCTCATGCTCGTCATCGCCCTCAGCGAGCTCGGCTTCGTCGGGCCGCTCAACCTCGGGCTGATCCTGCTCTCCGAGCAGCGCGGCTGGGGCGCGGCCGGCATGGGCTGGATCGTCGCCGGATTCGCCTCCGGCGCCGCCGGATCCGCCCTCGTCCTCGCCGTCCGGGGCCGGGTGCCGCGCGCCGGGCTGGTGATGTGCCTCATGGCGCTCGTCGCCGCGACGGGCATCGCCGCGATGGCGCAGATCCCCTCGGTGGCCCTCGCCGCCGTGATCGCCGCGTTCGTCGGCCTCACGGCCGGTCTGGCCGGCGCGCTGTGCGGAGCCCTCGTCCAGACCACCGCCGAGCCCGCGTACCTGGGCCGGGTGACCTCCGTATCGACGTTCTTCACCTACGCCATCGCCCCGCTGAGCTACCCCGCCACCGGGGCCGCCGTAACCCTCTGGGGCACCGGGCCGGTCTACGCCGTCAGCGCGGCCGTGTGCGCGGCCGGCGGAGCGATGGGCCTGGCCTTCACCGCACTCCGCCGCGCCGAACTGCCCCGCTGACCGGAACCCCCGGAGCCCCGGCCTACATGCCCAGCTCGGCCGCCCTCAGCCGCTCCACCGCCGCCTGGTCGCCCTCCACCTCGACGTCCGCCGCGTCCTGCCGGCCGAACGCGTACAGCAGCAGCTCGGCGGGCTCCCCGGTCACCGTCACCACCGGCGTCCCCTTGTGGGCCACCGCCGTCTGGCCGTCCGGGCGGCGCAGCACCAGCCCCACCGGGGACCTGCGGCCCAGCAGGCGGGCCGTCTTCTCGGTCCGGGACCACAGCACGTCGGAGAAGACCGGGTCCAGCTCGCGGCGCGACCAGTCGGGCTGGGCCCGGCGCACGTCCTCCGCGTGGACGAAGAACTCGACGGTGTTCGCCGCCTCGTCGATCTGCTTGAGGGACATCGGGGAGAACCGGGGCGGACCGGTGCGGATCAGCTGGATCAGTTCCTCGTACGGCTTCGCCGCGAACTCCGCCTGCACCCGCTCCAGCCGGGCCTTCAGCGCGCTCACCAGCAGCCCGCCCGCCGCGTCCGCGCGGCGTTCGCGGACCACCACATGGGCGGCCAGATCGCGGGTCTTCCAGCCGTCGCACAGGGTGAGGGCCTCGGGACCTGCCGCTTCCAACAGATCGGCGAGCAGAAGACGTTCACGCTTCGCATGGGTCGACATGCCCGCCAGCGTACGACCGTCACCCCTGGTCCGCCCAGTGGACGTCCGCCCGGAAAGCCCTCGCGGCCACGGCACAATGGGCCCATGACGAGCACGCCCGGCGCCACGCCGCCCGCCAGCAGCCTCGACCCGGCCGTCGCCGCCCGCCTCAAGCGCGGCGCCGATGGTCTGGTCCCGGCCATCGCCCAGCAGTACGACACCGGAGAGGTGCTGATGCTCGGCTGGATGGATGACGAGGCGCTGCACCGCACCCTCACCACGGGCCGCTGCACCTACTGGTCGCGCAGCCGCCAGGAGTACTGGGTCAAGGGCGACACCTCCGGTCACGTCCAGCACGTGAAGTCCGTCGCCCTGGACTGCGACGCCGACACCGTCCTCGTCAAGGTCGACCAGACCGGCGCCGCCTGCCACACCGGCGACCGCACCTGCTTCGACGCCGACACCCTGCCTCTCGGGAAGTAAGGTCACCGGCCATGGATCTCGACACCTTCCGCAAACTGGCCGTCGACCGGCGCGTCGTCCCCGTCAGCCGCCGCCTCCTCGCGGACGGCGACACTCCGGTCGGCCTGTACCGCAAGCTCGCCGCCGAACGCACCGGCACCTTCCTCCTGGAATCCGCCGAGAACGGCCGGACCTGGTCGCGCTACTCCTTCATCGGCGTCCGCAGCGACGCTGCCCTCACCGCCCGCGACGGCGAGGCCCACTGGCTCGGCACCCCGCCCGTCGGCGTCCCGGTCGCCGGCGACCCGCTGGACGCCCTGCGCGCCACCGTCGAGACCCTCCACACCCCCCGCGACCTGGTGAGCGACGCGGGCCTTCCGCCCTTCACCGGCGGCATGGTCGGCTACCTCGGCTACGACGTCGTCCGCCGTCTTGAGAAGATCGGCGAGCACGGCGGCGACGACCTGAAACTGCCCGAGCTGACCATGCTCCTCACCTCGGACCTCGCCGTCCTCGACCACCAGAACGGCACCGTCCTGCTGATCGCCAACGCGATCAACCACAACGACCTCGACTCCGGCGTCGACGAGGCACACGCGGACGCCGTCGCCCGCCTCGACGCGATGGAGCGGGACCTGCGCCGCCCGGTCGAGAACGCCCCCGCCGTTCTGCCCCCGTCCGAGCTGCCGCCGTACACCGCGCTGTGGGGCGGCGAGGCCTACCAGGACGCCGTCGTGGACATCAAGGAGCGGATCAGGGCGGGCGAGGCCTTCCAGGTCGTCCCCTCCCAGCGCTTCGAGACCCCGTGCACGGCGAGCGCCCTGGACGTCTACCGGGTGCTGCGCGCCACCAACCCGTCCCCGTACATGTACCTCTTCCGCTTCGACGGGTTCGACGTCGTCGGCTCCAGCCCCGAGGCCCTCGTCAAGGTCGAGGACGGCCGGGCCATGGTCCACCCGATCGCCGGGACCCGGCACCGGGGCGCCACCCCGCAGGAGGACCAGGCGCTCGCCGACGAACTCCTCGCCGACCCCAAGGAGCGCGCCGAGCACCTGATGCTCGTCGACCTCGGCCGCAACGACCTGGGGCGGGTCTGCGAACCCGGCAGCGTCGAGGTCGTCGACTTCATGTCGATCGAGCGCTACTCCCACGTGATGCACATCGTCTCCACCGTCACCGGCCGCGTCACCGAGGACCGCACGGCCTTCGACGTGCTCACCGCCTGCTTCCCCGCGGGCACCCTCTCCGGCGCCCCCAAGCCCCGCGCCATGCAGATCATCGAGGAGCTGGAACCGAGCCGCCGCGGCCTGTACGGGGGCTGTGTCGGTTACCTCGACTTCGCCGGGGACTCCGACACCGCCATCGCCATCCGGACCGCCCTGCTCCGAGGCGGCACCGCATACGTCCAGGCCGGAGCCGGGGTCGTCGCCGACTCCGACCCGGTCTCCGAGGACACCGAGTGCCGCAACAAGGCGGCGGCCGTGCTCCGCGCCGTCCATACGGCCAACCGGCTCCACGACCGCTGAACCGGTAGGGGATAGTGGAGGGCGTGAGTGCTGTCCCCGTACCCCAGCCCCGTGCCCGAACCGCCGACTCCGCGTCCGGCGCCGCGCCCGACTCCGCAGGGAGCCGACGCAGTCTCGCGGCCGGTCTGCTCCTCGGCGCGGCCGGCGCGACCGTCGTCCTCCTCGCCTCCGGGCAGACCTGGGCGGAGGGCGACGCGGCCACCGGCGGCGGCGCCCTCCCGCTGACCGTCGACGGCCAGGACGTCACCGGCGTCCCGGCCGCCCTGGCCGTCGTCGGCCTCGCCGCCCTCGTCGCCGTCTTCGCCGTACGCGGCGTCGGCCGCCGGATCGTCGCCGCCCTCCTCGCCCTCAGCGGCCTCGGAGCGACGCTCAGCGCCTGGGCCGGCGGCTCCGACAGCACGGCCCTCGACGAGGAGGCCGCCAGGACCACCGGCGACGCGGCGGCCACCATCCACGCCATCGGTCACACCGCCTGGCCCTACGTCACCGCCGCCGGCGGCCTGCTGATCCTGCTGGCCGGGCTCCTCGCCCTGCGCTACGGCTGTCTCTTATACACCTCTCCGAGC
>NZ_JAAXYC010000331.1 GCF_018619185.1 Streptomyces sp. McG3
GGCGGGGGTGGTGCGGCGGGGAGTTCGACCGTGGCCGCCGCGCCGTCCGGCGTCGGGCCGTCCGGTCCCGGGCCGTCCGGCTCGTCCTTCACCAGCGTGATACCACCCACCACGTAACGCTCCCCTCGTCGCACCTGCGCCGCCCATTTCTCGCATCGCGCGGTAAGGCAGGGCAAACGTGACGAGGGGCGTACGCGGCGCGTACGGAGGGCTTATGCGCCGGTGGGAGGTGCTACGGCGCACAACCGGCCGCCCCGGAAAACCACCCGTTCCGGTGAGGCCGATCGTCCCGCGGAGGCCGGGTCTGTCCGGCCTCCGGTGCGGGGAGGGGAGGGGGAGTCGGACCGCCCCCGAGGCCGGTCGGTCCTACTTCTCGACCTCGGTGGCGAGGTTCTGGAGCAGCTCGTCGTAGATCCGGCCGAGGCCCTTGGGCGCGAAGGTCCGCTCGAAGAACCCGCCGATGCCGCCCGCGCCGTCCCAGACCGTGGTCACGACCGCCTTGGACCTGCCCTCGCCGGCCGGGGTGACGGTCCAGGTGGTGACCATGGAGGAGTTGCGGTCCTTCTCGACGAGCTGCCCGTCGGTCGGCTCGCTGACCTCCAGCAGGCAGTCGCGGACGCGCTTGCTGGTCGCCTGGAGCTTCCAGTGCACGAGGCTGCCCTCGCCGTCGCCGCCCTCCCGGACCTCGTACTCGCTGAAGTGCGCGGTCAGCACCTTGCCGCGGACGTCCTTGTAGTCGGCCAGCGCGTCGAACACCGCCTCTGCGTCCGCCGCGATGATCCGCTCCGTCGTGGCCTCGACCTGCGCCATGGCTGTTCCTCCAGCAGTCGGTTGTTCGGTGGGTGAGCTGAGCCAACCACCTCGGGCACAGCCGCTCAAAATCACGACCGGTCGTGACCGGTGCCGCGCACCTGGGTCACAGGGACGTGAACCATGCGGCGAGCGCGCTCCCCACTGCGGTGGCGAGGGCTGTCACCAGCCATCCGGGGATGCGCTGGACGGTCAAGTGGACTTCGCCTATGCGTAGTTCGAACGCGGGACGGGTGGATGTGGACGGCATGGCGCTCTCCCTGCTCGACGAGATGAGGCGACGTACTCGGATGGTGCCCACGTGGTGCTACGGATCATAACTATCCGTACCTGCGCATCGGTCGAGCACGGCGGCACAAGGGGGCGCACGGACGTGAGCAGGCACGTCGCCGACCTGCGGCCCCTCTCCCGCGCCTCACACCTGGGCGGTCGGCCCGGCGCGCGCACCACCATATTCCGGCAGGTCGCGAAGGCGGCTCGGGTGTAGTGAGGCCCTGCCGGTATGTTCTGGATCAGCTGGCAGCGACCGCCGAAAAGGTGGTGGGCGCCACGGTTGATCTGCTGTCCGCCCCGGAACTCGCGCCTTCACCGTGGGGCCCGGAGAACCGACTGTCGGTTCTGCGATCCGGACGGCCGCATCGTGCCGTCAGGTCGGCCATCGAGGATGTTGATCCGGCCAGGGGTCGTCAGCGGCGTCCCGGTTCCGGGCCCCACCTCCCGGCACCAGGGACTCGCAGGCGCCGAGCTGATCGCACCGGGACGTGCCGGATCATGATGCGGCGACGCATCCGCCATCCCGCGCGCACCACCGCCCGGGACAGGGGCCGCCCGGGTTCAGGGGCGGCGATCCCCCAGGACGCAGAACTCGTTGCCCTCCGGGTCGGTGAGCACGACCCAGCTCGCGTCACCCTGGCCGACGTCGGAGCGGCGGGCGCCCAGGCCGATCAGCCGGCGGACCTCGTCGCCCTGTTCCCGGTCGCTGGGACTGACGTCGATGTGGAGCCGGTTCTTGGCGCTCTTGCCCTCGGGCACCCGCGCGAAGGTCAGCACCGGCGGTACGGGGCCGGGGCGGTCCGCTCCCCCACCCGCCGCGGGCGGGCCGATGGTGACGACGCCTTCATCCGCGTCCTCGTCCCGCACCTCGTAGTCGAGGACCGAGCACCAGAACCGGGCGAGGCCGACGGGATCCGCGCAGTCGATCGCGAGCTCGGTGAACTTGCCGGCCATGGTCGGGACCTCCCGGTCGGATACAGCGGGACTACCAGGGGCCACACGCTAGTCGTGGGGCGCCACGGGCCCGCCCCGCACGATCAAGGGAACAAGTGTTCTATTCTGCGGTGAGTGCTACCGAGGAGGCGTCCATGCGCTGGGACAAACTGGTCGAGAAGAACTCGACGGCCGGGAACAGCGCGCTCTTCGCCGCGGACGCGGTGACCACGCGCACGTTCGACACCCCGGAATTCCGGGGCATCACCTTCCACGAGATCCGGGCCCGTTCGATCCTGAACCGGGTGCCCGGCGCCTCGCGGATGCCGTTCGAATGGACGGTGAACCCGTACCGGGGCTGCACGCACGCCTGTGTGTACTGCTTCGCCCGCAAGACCCACAGCTATCTGGACCTGGACACCGGCATCGGCTTCGACTCCCAGATCGTCGTCAAGGTCAACGCAGCCGAACTGCTCCAGCGGGAGCTGGCCTCCCGGCACTGGCGGGGCGAGCACGTCGCCATGGGCACGAACGTCGACTGCTACCAGCGGGCGGAGGGCCGGTACCAGCTCATGCCGGGCATCATCGCCGCCCTGCGCGACCGGGCGAACCCTTTCTCCATCCTCACCAAGGGCACGCTGGTCCTGCGGGACCTGGAGCTGCTGCGGCAGGCAGCGGAGGTCGCCGAGGTAGGTGTCTCGGTCTCGGTGGGCTTCACCGACCGGGAACTGTGGCGGACGGTAGAGCCGGGCACCCCCTCCCCCGAACGCCGGCTGGACGTGGTCCGCGCCCTCACCGACGCCGGCATCGGCTGCTCGGTCCTGATGGCCCCGGTCATCCCCTTCCTGGGCGACCGCCCGGATCAGTTGCGCGCCACCGTCGCCGCCATCGCGGACGCCGGTGCGGCCTCGGTGACCCCACTGGTGCTGCATCTGCGCCCCGGCGCACGCGAGTGGTACCTGGACTGGCTGGCGCTCCACCATCCGCATCTGGTCGAGCGCTACGAGCGGATGTACGCGGACGGGGCGTACGCCCCCACCTGGTACCAGCGCCGGATCACTCGGCAGGTGCACGAGTTGGCGGACGAGTTCGGGATCGGCCCGGCGCACCGGGGCGGGGCCCGGCGGATCGGCCCGGCTCCGGCGCCGGCCGCCGCACCGGAACCCGGCCCCACCCAGCTGACCCTGCTGTGAGGTCCGTGGCGGAGCCCGGGCGACCGCCCGCAGGGCCGATGGCGTGACCGTACGGGGTGACTCCGCGCGGAACAGGTCCTTCCGCAGGGGTATTCGGGGAGCATGCGGCCGGGACCGGTGATCCGGCGCCGCGTCCCGTCACCCCGGGAGGCCCCATGACGAAACGTGCAGGAATTCTGGTCGCCGTCGGCGCGACCGTCGCCGGTCTGCTGACCGCCGCGCCCGCGCCCGCCGCCGCCACCGCGGCGAGCACGCCGCCCGCCCCGAAACCGAAGTGGACGAACTGTCCGACCGACAGCTATCCGACGCTCCAGTGCGCGAAGGTCCGCACCCCGCTGGACCACCGCCGCCCGTCGGGCCGTCAGATCACGCTCGCCCTGTCCCGCGTCCCGCACACCGCGAAGACCTCCCAGGGCCCACTGCTGGTCAACCCGGGAGGCCCCGGCGGCAGCGGCCTGTCGATGGCCGGGTTCGTGGCGTCGTCGCTGTCGAAGAAGGTCGCGGCCCAGTACGACGTGATCGGTTTTGACCCGCGCGGGGTCGGCAGCAGTACCCCGGCGCTGAACTGCCTGCCGGGGCACTTCGATCCGGTGCGCCCCGACACGGTGCCGGACTCCGCCCGCTCGGAGCGGATCAACCGCGACCGGGCGGAGTCCTTCGCGCGGGCCTGCGGCGAGAAGCACGGCGACGTTCTGCCGTACATGGACACGGTCAGCGCCGCCAAGGACCTCGACGTGATCCGCCGGGCGCTCGGCGCCCGGCAGATCAACTACTTCGGCTACTCCTACGGCACCTACCTCGGCGCGGTCTACGCCAAGCTGTACCCGGAGCGCGTGCGCCGTCTGGTCCTGGACTCGGTCGTCGACCCGGACGACGTCTGGTACGAGGGCAACCTCGGCCAGGACTACGCGTTCGACGACCGCCACAAGGCGTTCGCCGCCTGGGTCGCGAAGAACGACGCCGCGTACGGACTGGGCAGCGACCCGGCCGGGGTCGAGGCCGCCTGGTACCGGATGCGGGCGGACGTGGCGCGGGAGCCGGCGGGCGGCACGGTCGGCGCGAGCGAGCTGGAGGACACCTTCCTCCCCGGCGGGTACTACAACGGCTACTGGCCCTACCTCGCCGAGGCGTTCGCCGCGTACGCGAAGCACCGGGACGCCGAGGCGCTGGTCGAGGTGTACGAGAACTTCGGCACGGTGGACGCGAGCGGCGACAACGGCTACTCGGTCTACACGGCCGTCCAGTGCCGCGACGCCGGCTGGCCCGAGCACTGGAGCACCTGGCGCAACGACAGCCGCCGGATCCACAAGAAGGCGCCGTTCATGACCTGGAACAACACCTGGTACAACGCGCCGTGCGCGAGCTGGCCGGTGGCGCCGCTGCGGCCGGTCCCGGTGAACAACCGTCAGCTGCCCCCGGCGCTCATCCTCCAGGCCACGGACGACGCGGCGACCCCGTACGGCGGCGCGGTCAGCATGCACCGCAAGCTCAAGGGCTCCAGCCTCGTCGTGGAGGAGGGCGGCGGCAACCACGGCATCACGCTGAGCGGCAACGACTGCCTGGACGAGCACCTGGCGGCCTACCTCACCGACGGCACGGTCCCGCGCGGCCGGGGCGAGGCGGACGCGGTCTGCGCCGCCCTCCCGGACCCGAAGCCGCTGCCCGCCGAGAAGGCGGCGGCCCAGTCGGTGGACAACAGCAAGGGCAGCCGTCTGCACGGCCTGCTCGGCTTCCGCCGCTGAGCCGCACGGGCCCGCCCGCTCACTCCCCCGGCAACCTGCTCAGCGCCTCCGCCGCGGCCGTGCCGAGGCGCGGGTGCGGCAGGGCCGCCGTGAGGACCGGGCGGGCCTGCGCGTCGGCGAGGCGGCCGAGCCCCTCGACGCAGGCGAGGGCGACGCGCCAGTGCGGATCGCCGGGGGCCAGCAGGCGCTGGAGGGTGGCGACCAGGGCGGGGACCGACTCGGGGGCCCGCAGGTCGGTCAGCAGGCGCACCGGGTGCAGGGCGTAGGCGGTGCGCAGGTGGTTGGTCGCGAGGGCGGCGGCCGCCCTCGGGGTGCGGGGGTCGTCCAGCCGCGCCAGGGCGTGGGCGGCGGAGACACAGCGTTCGGGGTCGCGGTGGTTGAGCAGGAGCACCAGCGCCTCGAAGGCCCGCCGGTCGCCCGCGCAGCCGAGCCGGAAGGCGGCCATCTCGCGGGCCCACAGGGGGCGGTGCGGCTCCACGAGGACCCGGGCCAGCTCCTCGGGGTCCTCGGCGGCGACGAGCCGGGCGTACTGCGGCGACCCGGCCGCCTCGGGTTCCAGCCGGTCCATGAGTGAACGGAACTCCTCATCCATGACGCTCAGCGTATCGACGGACACGCTCCGTACGGGGCGTCATCGAGGAGTTCCTGTGGTCCAGGGCACAAGGACCCAGGGGTGGCGCGCTCGTTACTCGCCAGTTACTCTCATCTGAGCGGGACACACCCCCCGCAGGCTCCGGTGGCCTGGTGACGCAGCCATCCGGAGAGCTTGTCGGTTCGGCTTCTCCGTGCGACGCGACCCCGGGACAGGGTCCGTCACCCCCACGGCCGGGCGCGCTCCCCGCGCGACGGCCCCGTGCTCCACGACACGCAGCTTCCGTACGCCACGCGCCGCTCCCTCATCGCCGCGCGTTCCGTGCTCCCACAGTCGTCACTCACCCTGGAGTCCCCTGATGGACACCTCTCTCTCCACCATCGCCGTCGTCGGCCTCGGCACCATGGGCACCGGCATCGCCGAGGTCCTGGCCCTGGCGGGCCGCGAGGTCATCGGCATCGACATCAGCGAGGCCGCCGCCCTGGGGGCCTTCGCCTCCCTCGAAGCGTCCACCGCGCGGGCCGTGGGCCGTGGCCGCATCACCGAGCAGGAGCGGACCGACGCGCTCGCCCGGTTCCGTACGTCCGACGATCTGCGCACCGCCGCCGGGGCCGAACTGGTCATCGAGGTGGTGCCCGAGACGTACGAGATCAAGCAGCAGGTGTTCCGGGACCTCGACGCGATCGTCTCCCCCACCGCGATCCTGGCCACCGGCACCAACGCCCTGTCGGTGACCCGGCTGGCCGCCGAGTCCCAGCACCCCGAGCGCGTCCTCGGCCTGCACTTCTTCAACCCGGCGCCCGCGATGAAGCTGGTCGAGGTGGTCTCCTCGGTGCTGACCGCGCCGCCGGCCGTCGAGGCCGTCACCGCACTCGCCCGGGAGCTGGGCAAGGAGCCCGTCGCGGTCGGTGACCGGCCCGGGTTCGTCGCGGACGGGCTGCTCTTCGGCTACCTCAACCAGGCCGCCGCGATGTACGAGGCGAACTACGCCTCCCGCGAGGACATCGACGCCGCGATGAAGCTGGGCTGCGGGCTGCCGATGGGGCCCCTCGCCCTGCTGGACCTGATCGGCATCGACACCGCCCGCACCGTCCTGGAGGCCATGTACGCCGAGTCCCACGACCGGCTGCACGCCCCGGCCCCCGTCCTCGGCCAGCTCAGCAGCGCCGGTCTGACCGGCCGCAAGGCCGGGCGCGGCTTCTACACGTACGACGCCCCGGGCGGACAGGCCGTGGTGCCCGACGCGCTGACCCCGGCGCCGGACGCCGTCTCCGGAGCCGGGCGCGAGGTGGCGTCCGTCGGCGTCGCGGGCTCCGGGACGATGGCCTCCGGGATCGCGGAGGTCTTCGCGAAGGCCGGATACGACGTGGTGCTGGCCGCCAGGTCCCAGGAGAAGGCCGACGTCGCCAGGGGCCGGATCGCGAAGTCGCTGGAGCGTTCGGTGGCCAAGGGGCGGCTCACCGCCGGGGCCCGGGACGAGACGCTGGCGCGGATCAGGGCGGCCGGTTCGCTGGACGCGTTCGCCGAGGTCGACCTCGCCGTCGAGGCGGTCGCCGAGGACCTGGAGATCAAGCGGCAGCTGTTCGCCGCGCTGGACAAGGTCTGCCGGCCGGGCGCGGTGCTCGCCACCACCACCTCCTCGCTGCCGGTCGTCGCGATCGCCCGGGCGACCGCGCGGCCCGAGGACGTGATCGGGATGCACTTCTTCAACCCGGCGCCCGCGATGAAGCTGGTCGAGGTGGTCCGCACCGTCCTGACCGCCGATGACGTGCACGCCACGGTCCGCGCGGTGTGCGCGAAGATCCGCAAGCACCCGGTGGACTGCGGGGACCGGGCCGGGTTCATCGTGAACGCGCTGCTGTTCCCGTACCTCAACAACGCGATCAAGATGGTCGAGCAGCACTACGCCTCACTGGACGACATCGACGCGGCGATGAAGCTGGGCGGCGGCTACCCGATGGGCCCGTTCGAACTGCTCGACGTGGTCGGCCTGGACGTCTCGCTGGCCATCGAGAAGGTGCTGCACAAGGAGTTCCGCGACCCGGGCCTGGCCCCCGCGCCTTTGCTGGAGCACCTGGTCGCCGCAGGGTGCCTCGGCCGCAAGACGGGGCGCGGCTTCCGCGAATATGCCCGTCGCTGACCCGGGAGCCGGGTGGGGCGGGCTGCTGGGACCCTCCGGCGGTCCGCCCCCGCAGGCGCGCTCTCCTGCACCGATGCGTTACGTTCATGCCATGTCCCAGCCCGCCAAGTCACCCCGTGCCACCGCCGCGACCGACGCCCCGGAGACCACCACCGCGGGGACGCGTGCCGCCGCCCAACGGCTCAAGATGCGCCGTGAACTGGCCGCCGCCGCGATGGAGCTCTTCGCCACGAAGGGCTACGAGGCGACCACCGTCGACGAGATCGCGGGTGCCGCGGGCGTCGCCCGGCGGACGTTTTTCCGCCACTTCCGCTCCAAGGAAGAGGCCATCTTCCCGGACCACGACGACACCCTCGTCAGGGCCGAGGCCGTCCTCAACGCCGCCCCCGCGCACGAGCACCCGCTCGACACCGTCTGCCGGGGCATCAAAGAGGTCATGAAGATGTACGCGGCCAAGCCCGCCGTCTCCGTGGCCCGCTACAAACTGACCCGTGAGGTGCCGACGCTCAGGGAGGCCGAGATCGCGTCGGTGGCCCGCTACGAGCGGCTGTTCACCCGCTATCTCCTGGGCCACTTCGACGAGCGCGACCACCACGTGGGCAACGACGACCCGCTGCTCGCGGAGGTCGCCGCGTCCGCCGTGGTCACCGCGCACAACCATGTGCTGCGCCGCTGGCTGCGGGCGGGCGGGCAG